>NZ_JASHIN010000006.1:0-189763 GCF_030733705.1 Roseovarius sp. MMSF_3298 | reverse complement strand
GCGTCACGCCCGCCACGCCCCCCGAGACGTCCCGAAGGGACGCCGAGACACCCTGCGCGCCGAAGGCGCTCCGCCTATTCGCGAAACGCCTTGGCGAAGTAATCCGTCAGCGGTTTCGTCAGATAGGCCAGCGGCGTGCGGTCGGCGGTGCGGATGAAGGTCTCCACCGGCATGCCGGGGATCAGCGTCACATCCTCCGGCAGCCGCTCCCGCTGACCTTCGCTCAGCGCAATCTCGGCCCGGTAATAGCTCTGTCGCGTGTTGTCGTCCTGGAACGAATCGGCCGAGATCTGCATCACCTGCCCGATCAGCTCCGGCGTCGTCCGCTGGTCCAGCGCCGAAAACCGCAGCGTCACTTCCTGTCCCACGAACAGCTTGTCGATATCCGTGGGCTCGACCTGCGCATTGATGATCAGCGGACGGTCCTGTGGCACGACGTAAAGGATCGGATCGGCCGGCCGGATAACCGAGCGCAGCGCAAAGACCTGAAGCCCGTAAACCACGCCGCTCACCGGCGCGGTGATGTCCAGCCGGCTCGTCCGCTCGATCAGCGCACGCCGCTCCTCCAGCAGTTCCAGCTCGCGGAACTGCAAGTCGCGCAAGGTGGTGATCGCCTCCTCGCGCCGCCGCGTGCCCAGCTTCAGTACCTCGATGTCAATCTCGGTGATCCGCCCTTCGGATTGTGCCACCTGCGCCGCGAGCTCGCCCAGCTGACCCAGCATCCGCGACTGCTCCCGTTGCAGCGCCAGCACCCGCGAGGCCTGCGCCAGCCCCCGGTCCAGCAGAGATTGCTGGTCGGCCAGTTCCTCCTCGATCAGCGCCAGCTGCTCGTCCATCGCCGCCTGTTGCGCCTCGATCCCCTCGATCTGGTTGCCGATCTGCCCCCGCCGTTTCTCCAGCTGGGAAATCTCGCTCGCCACGGTCTCGTTGCGCGCCGTCAGAAGCCGCCGCTGCCCGTCCAGCAACTCGGCCACCTCCGTGTTGCGCGCCGCCACGTCGCGCACCAGGTCGGGAAAGGTGATCTCGTCCCGCTCGTCCCGCTCGGCCTCCAGCCGTCCGCGCCGCGCCTGCAACTCGAACAGCTGGTTCTCGGTGATCGCCAGCTGCGAGCGCAAGGCGGTCGCATCCAGCCGCAACAGCACCTGCCCCGCGTCCACCGTGTCGCCCTCATCGACCTCGATCGACGCCACCACGCCGCCATCGGGATGCTGGACCACCTGACGGTTCTGGTCGACCTCGATCTGCCCACTGGCAATCACCGCACCCGATATCTCGGTCATCGCGGCCCAGGTCCCGAAACCTCCCACCAGGATAATAAGCCCGGTCACCCCCACGATCATCGGCGTCCGGACCGACCAGGCGCTGCGCTTTTCGTCGCTCACTGCACCCCTCCCTGCTGGCCGCTGGCGCTGATTTCCCCGGCGTTCTTGACCACGTCCTTCAGCACCTCGTCCTTGGGCCCGAAGGCCCGCACCATGCCGCTTTCAAGCATCAGCAACTGGTCGCATTCCCGGATCGCCGCGGGCCGGTGCGCCATGATCAGCACCGATTTGCCTTCGGCCTTGAACTCCCGGATCGCGTGGTTCACCGCCTCGCTGCCCTCGTTGTCGAGGTTCGAGTTGGGCTCGTCCAGCACCACCAGCACAGGGTCGCCATACATCGCCCGCGCCAGCCCGATCCGCTGCATCTGCCCGCCTGACAGGCGCCCGCCCCCGGCGGTGATACGCGTGTCATAGCCGTCGGGGAGCTTCAGGATCATATCGTGCGCATCGGCCTTCTTCGCCGCCTCCACGATCTTGGCGGCGTCAGGCTCCTCGGCCAGGCGCGAGATGTTCTCGGCGATGGTCCCCTCGAACAACTGCACCCGCTGCGGCAGGTATCCGATATGCCTGCCCAGCACGCGCGGTTCGAACTGATCAAGCGACGCGCCATCCAGCCGGATTCGCCCGCCCGCAGGCCGCCACAGGCCGGTCAGCGCCCGCGCCAGCGTCGACTTGCCGGCACCCGAGGGACCGATCACGCCCACCGCCTGGCCCGGTTGCACAGTGAAACTGATCGTCTTCAGCGCCGCCTGCTGGTCGCCCGGCGGCACCACGGTGACCTGTTGCACCTGCAACAGCGCCTTGGGCTTGGGCAGCGGCGTGCGCGGCTGCTCGGGCGGCACCAGCGCCAGCAGTTCGGTCAGTGAATGCCAGCCCTGCATGGCCCGTTGCACCAGCGCCCACTGCCCGACGGCCAGTTCGACCGGTGCCAGCGCCCGGCCCATCAGGATCGAGCCCGCGATCATCGCGCCCGGCGTCAGCTCGTTCTGCAACACAAGATAGGCCCCCAGGCCCAGCATCGCCGATTGCAGGAACAGCCGGAAGGTCTTCGTCGTCGTGGTGAACGTACCCACAAGATCCGATGACGCGATCTGGGATCTCAGCGACTCGTCCCGCGCGGTCTGCCAGCGCGAGAACGCCTGATCGCGCATCCCCATCGCCTGCACCATTTCCGATTCGTTGCGGATCTGGTTCGACAGCATTTCCGCCGCACCCGTGGCCCGCGCCGATTTCATTGCCGGCTGGCGGGTGACCGCCTGGTTGACCACGGTGATCAGGATGATGATCCCCCCGCCGATCAGCGCCAGCGCCCCCAGCCACGGGTGAAACAACCATATCCCGGCCAGGAAAACCGGCGTCCAGGGCAAGTCGAAGATGGCCATCAGCACCGGCGAGGCCATCAGCCGCTGCACCGCCTCCAGGTCGCGCAACCCGGTTTGCGTATGCTCGTCCGGCGCCACCGCCGCCTTGCGGATCACCGCGTCGAACACCCGGCGATCCAGCCGGGCCTGGAAACGCGCCGCGACCCGGCCCATGATCCGCCCGCGGGCGTAGTCCAGCACGCCCATCATCCCGTACAGGAACACCACCAGCACGCTCAGCGCGATCAGCGTCTCGACCGATCGGCTGCCCAACACCCTGTCATAGACCTGCAACATGTAGATCGGGCCGGTCAGCATCAGCATGTTCACGAAGAAGCTGAAGATCCCCACGAACCAGTAAAGTCCGCGGCTCTCGCGGCGGGCGGCGCGAAGTTCCTCGCGGCCTGCATCAAGTCTTGCCTTGCTAAGTTGCATGCCGTCTCTTCCGCGTCCCGTCAGATCGTCGCTTGAACGATACCCCGTTCCGACTTACTACCATAGACACCGTTCTGCTACAGGACACCTTCGTCAAGTCGCCGCATCTGGGTAAATTCAGCCAATCGATTATTTATGACCGCAATACCTTAACCAAAGCCTGACCGTTGCCAAATTTCATCTCCATACGACGACCAACGCTGTTCGCGACCGGCCTTGCGCTTGTCGTGGCCCTCGCCGCGGCGGGCTGCACGCCGCGCCCCGCGGGTTACCCGGCCTCCGAGCCTTTCGATCCCTACGAGGAAGAGAACCGCCGCACCCACGCCTTCAACCGGGCGCTGGACAAAAACCTGGTGGGGCCCGCAGGCAAGGGCTATTCCGGCTTCATTCCCGACGATGTCGAGAACATGGTCGGCCGTTTCGCCTTCAACCTGTCGATCCCGGGCGCCGTGGTGAACAACATCCTGCAAGGCAACATGAAAGGCGCGACCGAGGACACCTACCGCTTCCTCGTGAACACCACGATCGGGCTGGGCGGCCTGTTCGACACCGCGTCCGAACTCAACATGCCCCAGGCCACCGACGCCGATTTCGGCCAGACACTGCATGTCTGGGGCGTGCGCGAAGGGGCGTATGTCGAACTGCCCCTGCTCGGCCCCTCGACCGAGCGCGCGGCGGCGGGCAAGATCGTCGATCTTTTCACCAACCCGCTGACGTACGTGCTCGACGAGCCCGAGAACTACTATGGCACCATCGCCACTGGCGTCACGGGCCTGTCGGACCGCGGGCGTTATGCCGACACCATAGATTCCATCCTTTACGACAGCGCCGACAGTTACGCACAGGCGCGGTCGCTCTATATTCAGAACAGGCGCTTCAAGCTCGGCGGTGGCTCGGGCGGGGCGTTCGAAGATCCTTATGATGCCGAACCCGGCACGCCGCTGGAGGACCCCTACGATGAATGACATTTCCAGACGTTTCCTGATCGGCGCCGGCGCGGCCGCCACGCTGCTGCCCGCTGCCGCAACCCCCGCCTTCGCCCTGACAGAGGCGCGCGCCCGCGGCCTGATCGACCAGGTCGTGGCCGATATCAACCGCGTGATCGCCTCGGGCAAGTCCACCGGCGCGATGATCCGCGATTTCGAACGCATCTTCGCCCGTTATGCCGACGTGAACATCATTGCCCGCTCCACGCTGGGCGCCGATTCGCGCCGCGCCTCCTCGGGCCAGATGCGGGCTTTCACCGCCGCCTTCCAGGGCTATATCGCCCGCAAGTACGGCAAGCGGTTCCGCGAGTTCATCGGCGGCCAGATCACCGTGACCGGCGTGCGCCAGGTCAAGTCCTGGCACGAGGTCCGCTCGACCGTAAAGCTGCGCGGCAAGTCGCCCTTCACCGTGCTTTTCCTGGTCTCTGACCGCTCGGGCCGCGACCTCTTTTTCGACATGGTGATCGAGGGCGTCAGCCTGCGGCTCAGCGAACGCACCGAGATCGGCGCGATGCTCGATCGCAACGGCGGCAATATCGACGCCCTGATCGCCGACGTGCAACGCGCGGGCTGATCCCGAAACAGGTCCGGCCGCCTCGCCCCGCCGCCGCACAAGCTCCGGCGATAGCGCGGGGGTCGCCGGTTTTTGCCGTACTATTGCCCGCCATGTGCCGGCCCCAGCAGCTCTTCCAGCATCCGGTTGATCGTGTTGCCCCGGTCCCGGTCCTGGCGCTGCTGCGTGCGCGGCTGCTGTTGTATCTGCGGCTGCGGTTCGACCCGGATCATCGGCAGGTCGCTGACCGGCACACCCTCGTTCACCCGCACCATCGTCTCGCGCCAGATGTCCGCCGGAAGCCCACCGCCGGTCACACCCTTGAGCGGGGTGTTGTCGTCATACCCCATCCACACTCCGGTCACGTAATCGGCGGTAAAGCCCAGGAACCACGCGTCGCGTGCCGCCTGCGTCGTGCCGGTCTTGCCGGCGGCCTGCCGGTCGGGCAGCTTGGCGCGCCCGCCAGTGCCCGACTGCACCACCTCGTACATCATACCCATCAGCTTCTGCGCGGCCTCTTGCTGGATCACGCGTTCACCAATGCCGCCCCCCTTGCGCATCAGCGGGTCGTCGTCCCCCAGGAGCTTCAATTCAACCAGCCCATAAGGCGTCACCGACGAACCACCGTTCAGGATACCCGCATAGGCCCCCGTCATTTCCAGCAGCGTGCTTTCCGATGCGCCCAGCGCCAGCGCGGGACCGTCGGCCAGTTCGTTATCGATGCCGAAGTCGCTGGCAACCTGGCGCACCAGGTCCAGGCCCACGCTTTCGGCCACCTTCACCGCAGGGATGTTGTAGGACCGCGCCAGCGCCCGGATCAGCGGCACGCGGCCATGGAATTTCTTGTCATAGTTTTCGGGGCACCATTGGCCGGACCCGGCAATATTGCGGCAATACGGTTCATCCACGACGATCGACGTCGGTTCATAGCCCAGTTCCAGCGCCGTCGCATAGACGAACGGCTTGAAGGCCGAGCCGGTCTGCCGCTTGGCCATCGTGGCCCGGTTGAACGCGCCGGTCACCTTGGTCTTGCGCCCGCCCACCATCGCACGCACCGCGCCATCGGCGCTCATCACCACGATCGCGGCCTGCGCCTCGGATCCTTCACTGACCTTGTTCTCGAACACCCAGTCAAGCGCCTCCTCGGCGGCGCGTTGCATCCGCTGGTCCAGCGTCGTTCGGATTATGACGTCCTCTGTCGTGTCGCGGGTGAAAAGCTCCGGCCCGCTGTCCATCACCCAATCGGCGAAATAGCCTCCCGCCTGCGCTTCGGCGGCCTCCGACAGTGTCGCGGGGTTGTCCTGCGCGGCCTGCGTCTCGGCATCGGTCAGGTAGCCCTGTTCGTTCATCAGCCGCAGCACCGTCGCCGCCCTTGCCTGTGACCGTTCCAGGTTGGTCGTCGGCGCCAGCCGCGTCGGCGCGGTCAGCAGGCCCGCCAGCATGGCCGACTGCGCCGCGTTCACCTCGCGCGCGCTCACCCCGAAATACCGTTGCGCCGCGGCCTCCACGCCAAAGGCGCCGCCGCCGAAATAGGCCCGGTTGAGATAGATCGACAGGATCTCGTTCTTGGAATACTTCGCCTCCATCGCCATCGCATAGATCGCTTCCTTGGCCTTCCGGCTCAGCGATCCGCGGCGGCAATCCTGAACGTACTCCGCCTCGCTCTCCCACTCCGTCTCGTCGTATTCTACGCCAAGACACAGCAATTTCGCGGTCTGCTGGGTGATGGTCGACCCACCGTGCCCGCTCAGCGGCCCACGCCCCTCGCTCAGATTGATGCGGACAGCGCTGGCGATGCCGCGCGGGCTCAGGCCGAAGTGTTGGTAGAACCGCTTGTCCTCTGTGGCCAGCACCGCGTTGCGCAAGTCGGGGCTGACGGTATCGGCCGTCACCACCCCGCCGAACTGGTCACCGCGCCAGGCGAACACGTCGCCCTCGCGGTCCAGCATGGTGACCGATCCCCGCGCCCGGCCGTCCAGTAGTGCGCGCACATCCGGCAACCCGGCATAGACATAGGCCACAGCCAGGGCCGTCACCAGCACCACCACCGCGGTCACGCGCCATGTTACGACCCAGAACAGCCGCAATATCCAGCGGAACAGGCGCTTGATCCACGCCACCGGGCCGCGCCCGCCGCCCGAACGGCCGCCACCGCCCCTGCGCCGAGGGCGCGCGGTTTTCGCAGGCTTGCGCGCAGCCGGCTTGGTCCGGCTCTTTGCCGGTGTCTTCGCGGATTTGCCGTATCGCCTGTCTGCAACGAGTCGCGGCGCTTTTCGCCCCTGGTTTCCCATGCCCTAACCTGCCCGGACCTCTGGTTTTGCGGCAGTCTACAGGTCCTCATTCCGAAAGTAGACCCCCAAAAGCGTTTCGATTTTACCAAACGCCGCCGTGGCGCCCGCGCGTTTTGGCACGGTCGGCTCCCCTAGTCGTATACGTAATACGACGTAGGCGTTTGCGCGTCGCAGCGATTCTTAGCTGCACATTAATTAGTCATTCAGGATTATTTGCGCATAAATTGTGCATTTCTTGGTGATTTCTGCCCACTTCCCCGGCGCTCACCCTTCCCGCCCGCCTCATCTCCGTCACTTTCTGCAACAGCGAAATCAACCTCGCCCAAGCAACCGAAAGGGACATCTGTGAAACTCATCATTGCAACCATCAAGCCGTTCAAGCTTGAAGATGTGCGCGAAGCGCTGACAGGGATCGGCGTGCGCGGCATGATGGTGACCGAGATCAAGGGCTTCGGCTCTCAGTCCGGTCACACCGAGATCTACCGCGGCGCGGAATACGCCGTGAACTTCGTACCCAAGATCAAGCTCGAGATCGCCGTTGCCGCCGGCATGGTCGACCAGGTGGTCGAGACCATCGCGACGACCGCGCGGACCGGCAAGATCGGCGACGGCAAGATCTTCGTGCTCGATATCGGGCAGGCCATGCGCGTGCGCACCGGCGAAACCAACGATGACGCGCTTTAAACCGCGCGAAAGAAGGGATAACATCACTATGAAACGCTTTATTCATCTGGGGCTCGCCGCAACCGCAATCGCGGTCCTGCCCCAACTCGGCTTCGCTCAGGACGAGGCCGCCGCCGCAGAGGCCGCCGCTCCGGGCTTCGACGAGATCGGCCCCTACATCATGACCACCCTGCTGTTCTGCATGGCGGGCTTCCTGGTGTTCTTCATGGCCGCAGGCTTCGCCATGCTCGAAGGCGGGCTGGTGCGTTCCAAGAACGTCACCATGCAGATGACCAAGAACATCGCACTCTTCTCGATTGCCGCGATCATGTACTGGCTCATCGGCTTCAACACGATGTACCCGGGCGACTTCAACGGCTACTTCGCCATCGGCGGGCAGACCGTGCTCGATCCTGTGGGCGTGGCCGCGGCCGATGCGGCGCTCGACTATGCATCCGTCGGTTCGGACTTCTTCTTCCAGTTGGTCTTCGTCGCCGCCACCGCCTCGATCGTGTCGGGCGCGCTGGCCGAGCGGATCAAGCTGTGGCCGTTCCTGATCTTCGTCGTCATCCTGACCGGCATCATGTACCCGATCTCGGGCTCCTGGCAGTGGGGCGGCGGCTGGCTGTCCGAAGCCGGCTTCTCCGACTTCGCCGGTTCGACCGTCGTGCACTCCGTGGGCGGCTGGGCTGCCCTGGCCGGTGCCATCGTGCTGGGCCCGCGTCTGGGCAAGTACGGCAAGGACGGCAAGGTGCACCCGATGCCCGGTTCCAACCTGGCGCTCGCCACACTGGGTACGTTCATCCTGTGGCTCGGCTGGTTCGGCTTCAACGGCGGCTCGCAGCTTGCCATGGGCACCGTGGGTGACGTCTCCGACGTAAGCCGCATCTTCGCCAACACCAACATGGCTGCCGCGGCCGGTGCCGTGACCGCGCTGATCCTGACCCAGGTGATGTACAAGAAACCGGACCTCACCATGGTGCTCAACGGCGCCCTCGCGGGCCTCGTTTCGATCACCGCCGAACCCCTCGCGCCCACGCTCTTCGGTGCGCTCTGGATCGGTGCCGTGGGTGGCGTGATCGTGGTCCTGACCGTCCCGATGCTCGACAAGCTGAAAATCGACGACGTGGTCGGCGCCGTTCCGGTGCACCTCTTCGCCGGTATCTGGGGCACCATCGCCGTGATCTTCTACAATGGCGACGCCAACCTGATCACCCAGCTGACCGGCATCGTGGCCTACGGTGTGTTCACCTTCGTGGCCAGCCTGATCGTCTGGTTCATCCTCAAGGCCGTCATGGGCATCCGCGTCGGCGAAGAGGAAGAGATCGCAGGTCTCGACATGTCGGAACTGGGGATGGAAGCCTACCCCGAGTTCTCGAAAGGCTGAGACCAAATAAGAATGGGTCCTCCCGACCCTTGATACTGGCCCGGGCGTTCGCGCCCGGGTTTTTTGTTGGCCGCTCCGGGGCAAACGCCATTGCGGTCCATGCCCCCGCGCCCTAGCTCTGGTTCCATGTCCGACGCCTACCGACCGCACGAAGCCCTTGTTCATCCGGCTCGCCCCACCGCCTCGCTCGTGCGCCTTGTGCTGGGCGCCATCATGCTGGCGGCGCTGTTCCTGTCGCTGATCTTCGCCGCCTCGGCGCTGCTGAACATCGTGGCGCCGGCGACCTCGTGGGACAGCACGCTCGGCGACCTGGAAACCGGCGAAACCCCGGCCGGCGTGCTGGCGAACCTCTACCTCTTCGGCTTCATCATCGTCGCGCTGGCCATGACGGGCCGCGCCATCCATGGCCGCGCCCTGCCCAGCTTCGTCGGTGACCTGCGCCTTGCACGGCTCCATTTCGCCCGCGTCTGTCTCTACATGGTCGGGCTGCACCTCGCCCTTTCGATCCTGCTGCCCGCCACGCCCGGCCTCACGCCCGAGGCGAATATCGACACCACCCGCTGGCTGACCTTCCTGCCGCTCGCCCTGCCCGCCCTTCTGATCCAGACCGGGGCCGAGGAACTGGTCTTTCGCGGCTACCTGCAAAGCCAGCTCGCCGCCCGCTTCGCCAATCCCCGAATCTGGATCATCGTCCCCTCCCTGCTCTTCGGCCTTCTGCATTACGATCCCGTGATCAACGGCGACGCCAACTGGCTGATTGTCGGCTGGGCCACGCTCTTCGGCATCGCCGCCGCCGACCTCACGGCCCGCACCGGCACCATCGGCGCCGCCCTCGGCCTGCATTTCGTCAACAATTTCTTCGCCATCCTCGTCGCCGCACCTGCGGGCAGTTTCGACGGCCTGGCCCTCTACACCTACCCCTTCACCCTGGACGACAGAGATGCACTCTGGCTCTGGGCGCCGCTCGACCTGATGCTCTTGCTGGTCAGCTGGCTCACCGCGCGACTCGCCCTGCGCGTCTGATTGCATTTCTCACGCGCACGGCTTATCTCAAGGGCGATTTGCAACGGGAACTGGGCCACAGATGAACTGGATCACCAATTACGTGCGTCCGCGCATCAATTCGATCTTCTCGCGCCGCGAGATCCCCGAGAACCTGTGGACCAAGTGCGACGAGTGCGGAACCATGCTGTTCCACCGCGAATTGCGCGAAAACCTCAACGTCTGCACCTCCTGCGGCCATCACATGCCGATCACCCCGCGCGATCGGTTCACAGCCCTTTTCGACGGCGGCACCTTTACACAAGTGTCCGTGCCCCAGCCTACCGCCGACCCGCTGCAATTCCGCGATCAAAAGAAATATCCCGACCGGATGCGCGCCGCGCAAAAGGCGACCGGAGAGACCGAGGCGATGCTGGTGGCTTCCGGCGAAATCGGCCGCACCCCCATCGTCGCGGCGGCGCAGGATTTTTCCTTCATGGCCGGGTCCATGGGCATGTATGTCGGCAACGCCATCATCGCCGCCGCCGAAGAGGCAGTGAAGCTCAACCGCCCCCTCGTGCTCTTCTCCGCCGCGGGCGGCGCGCGCATGCAGGAAGGCATCCTGTCGCTCATGCAGATGCCCCGCACCACCGTCGCCGTGCAGATGCTCAAAGAGGCAGGCCTGCCCTACATCGTCGTGCTGACTCACCCCACCACGGGCGGCGTCACCGCGTCCTACGCCATGCTGGGCGACGTGCATATCGCCGAACCCAACGCGCTCATCTGCTTCGCCGGCCCCCGCGTCATCGAACAGACCATCCGCGAAAAACTGCCCGAGGGCTTCCAGCGCGCCGAGTACCTGCTGGATCACGGCATGCTCGACCGCGTGACCCCGCGCGGCGAAATGCGCACCGAACTCATCACCATCCTGCGCATGCTCCTGAACCTGCCGCCCGCCGTCACCGCCGACCTCCCCGCCCCTGAACTCCCCGCCGAGGAAGAGCCTCAGGACGCGGCGCAGCCCGACACCGCCGAGGAACAGACCGCGGACGAAGCCGACAAATGACCGCCCCCACATCGGACGTCATCCTCGACCGGATGATGGCGCTGCACCCCAAGATCATCGACCTCACGCTCGACCGCGTCTGGCGCCTGCTGGAGGCGCTCGGCAACCCGCAGAACGATCTGCCCCCGGTAATCCACATCGCCGGCACCAACGGCAAGGGCTCGACGCTGGCCATGATCCGCGCCGGGATCGAGGGCGCCGGCAAAACCGCCCACGCCTACACCTCGCCCCACCTCGCCCGTTTCCACGAACGTATCCGGCTGGCCGGCGAGCTGATATCCGAGCCGCACCTGACCGAAGTGCTCGATGAATGCTACGCCGCGAACGGCGGCGAACCGATCACCTACTTCGAGATCACCACCTGCGCCGCGATCCTCGCCATGTCGCGCACGCTCGCAGATTACACCCTGCTCGAGGTGGGCTTGGGCGGACGGCTCGACGCCACCAATGTCGTCGCCAAGCCCGCGCTCACAATCATCACGCCCGTGTCGATGGACCACGAGCAATATCTCGGCGACACGCTGGCCAAGATCGCCGGCGAAAAGGCCGGCATCCTCAAACGCGGCGTCACCTGCGTCGTCGGTCCGCAGGACGAGGAAGGCATGGACGCCATCGAGGCCGCCGCCCAACGTCTGGGCGCGCCCCTTCTGGCCCACGGCCAACACTGGCACGTCACCACCGAACGTGGCCGTCTCATCTACCAGGATGAAACCGGCCTCCGTGACCTGCCCCTGCCCAACCTGCCCGGCGCGCACCAGCATGAGAACGCCGGCGCCGCCCTCGCCGCCCTGCGTCACCTGCACCTTGGCGATGCCGCGCTCGAGGCTGCGGTCACGCACGCCCACTGGCCCGCCCGGATGCAGCGCCTCTCCACCGGCCCTCTGGCCGAGGCCGCACCGCAGGCCGAGCTCTGGCTCGACGGCGGCCACAACCCCGCCGCAGGTCGCGCGCTGGCCGCGCACCTGGCCTCGCTGCCACCCCGCCCCACGCACCTGGTCTGCGGCATGCTCAACACCAAGGATATCTCGGGCTACCTCTCGCCACTGGCCGGCGTCGCGCAAAGCCTCACCGCCATCTCCATCCCCGGCGAGGCGAACACCCTGCCCGCCGAAGACACGGCCACCGCCGCCGCCAATGTCGGCCTGCCGTCGGGCACCGCCGCCAACGCCCGCGCCGCCATCGAGGACATCGCCGCGAAAGACCCCACGGCGCGCATCCTGATCTGCGGCTCGCTCTACCTCGCCGGCGCCATCCTGCGCGAAAACGGCTGATCGTATGCTTGTGGTCGTGCCGCCGGCATGAGTATTTGAAGAACGATGAAAACGGGGGCGACCAAGCCTTTCACTGTTCTTCAAATACTCAAATACGGCGGGCAGCACTCGGCAGAACCGTCTGGATTCTCAACCTGAATAACGCCAAGAGCGCGCCCGTCCCGGGCCTGCCCCGGGACCTCGTAGGATGGGTGATAACCCACGCGCCGGGGCTTACCCCGTACGCGCCTCCTCTTCCGCCAACAACGCGGTCAACCCCGCCTTGTAGTCCGGATAAATCAACTCGACCCCCAACTCGTCCTTGATCCGGCTGTTATCCACCCGCTTCGATTCCGCATAGAAGGACCGCGCCATCGGGCTCATCTCCGCGTCCTCGAAATTCACCGCCGGAGGCATCGGCACGCCCAGCAGTTCCGCCGCATAGCCGATCACGTCCTGCGGCGGCGCCGGATCATCGTCACACACGTTGTAGGCCGCACCCGGATTGGGCCGCCTGATCGACGCCTCCAGCACCTGCGCGATATCCTCCACGTGGGTCCGGCTGAACACCTGGCCTTGCTTGATGATCCGCCGCGCCGTGCCCTTTCGCACCTTCTCGAACGGCCCGCGCCCGGGGCCGTAGATGCCCGCCAGCCGGAAGATATGCAGCGGCAGGTCCGGAATGCCGGCCCAGGCCGCCTCGGCCACGACCCGCCTGTGCCCCCGCTCGGTCGACGGCTCCAGCGGGCTGTCCTCGGTCACCCAATCGCCCTCGTGGTCGCCGTAAACCCCCGTGGTCGACAGGTACCCGGCCCATTCCAACCGTCCCGCCACCTTCGCGATATCATCGCCCAGCGCATTCAACACAGGATCGCCGTCCTCCCCCGGGCTGACCGAGCTCAGCAGATGCGTCGCCTCGCCCAGCGCCCCGGACAGGTCACTTCCGGGCCAGACCACGCCTTCCACGCCCTCGTCCGCCAGCGCCTCGGCCTTCTCCGCGCTCCGGGTCGTGCCGATCACACGCCAGCCCCGGGGCACCAGCCGCCTTGCCAACGCCCGCGAAGAAAAGCCGTGACCCAATGACAGCAATACCTTGCCCATGCCGCTCTCCTATGCCTCACCCGGCTGATATAACCTCCAGCGGCCGCGACGCCACCCAGGCATAGCCGTTCTCGCACAGGATCGTGGTCTCGCGGAGGCCGTGCGGCTTGTCCGTCGGCGGCTGCAACACATGCCCGCCCGCGGCCTCTGCCTTGGCCGCCGCCTCGTCCGGGTCGCTGTCGAACAGATGCAGCTGCGCCCCCGCCCCGCGCGGGCCGCTTTCGGGCAAAAGCCCCAGCGCGGGGTGACTGCCATAGGTCCCGTCCGCATGCAGCTGCATCAGCTGGTCGCCGTAGAGCATGATCGCGAAATCTCCGCTTACCCGGTGAGCCGTCATCCCGAACACCGCCTCCAAAAACGCCACCTCTCGCGTCACGTCCCGCACCAGCAGGTTCAGCCCCAGCCCCCGCAGGGACGCGCCGAACACCTCCGGCGTGACCGTCTCGAAATCCATCGCCCCCTCCCTCGCAGCCAGATCGGCGCCAGCTTGCGAAGCGCCCCTTGCTCTGTCAACGTGCGCCGCACAAGTTTATTGTAACGGGTACACCATGGCTCAGACCGCCGATGACGGCCGCTATCACAGCCCCCACGCCCCCGCGCCGCAAAACTTTACCGAGGCCGCAGCGGCGGTGGCGCATCTCGTGGCCCTCTACGACGACGCGGTGCGCTTCCTGTGCGAGGCGTTCCAGGCCGCGATGCTGAACGGCCAGCCCTCGCGCCCCGTCCGCGCCTTCTACCCCGAGATCCGCATCAGCACCTCCAGCTATGCCAAGATCGACAGCCGCCTCAGCTTCGGCCACCTGGCCGAGCCGGGCACCTACAGCACGACCGTCACCCGGCCGCGCATGTTCCGCAACTACCTGACACAGCAGATCGGCCTCCTGCTGGACAACCACGAGGTGCCGGTCACCATCGGCGTGTCGGACACCCCCATGCCGGTGCATTTCGCCGTCGCCAACGACGCCTCCATTACCGTCCCGCAACAGGGCGCGTCCGATTTCACCCTGCGCGACTATTTCGATGTGCCGGACCTGTCGACCACCAACGACGACATCGTCAACGGCACCTACACCGTGATGCAAGAGGACCCCGCGCCGCTTGCCCCCTTCACGGCCCAGCGCGTCGATTATTCCCTCGCCCGGCTCGCGCATTACACCGCCACCGCGCCGGAGCATTTCCAGAACCACGTTCTCTTCACCAACTACCAGTTCTACGTGGCCGAGTTCGAAGCCTTCGCCCGCAAGATGCTGGCCGATCCCGACAGTGGCTACGACAGCTTCATAGGCCCCGGCGACACGGCCATCACCGGCCCCGACGAGGTGCTGCGCCCCACTTCCAAGCTGCCGCAGATGCCCACCTACCACCTCAAGCGCAAGGACAGCAGCGGCATCACGCTGGTCAATATCGGCGTCGGCCCCTCCAACGCCAAGACGGCGACCGACCACATCGCCGTCCTGCGCCCGCACGCGTGGATCATGGTCGGCCATTGCGCGGGCTTGCGCAACTCGCAGTCGCTGGGCGATTTCGTCCTTGCCCACGCCTACCTGCGCGAGGACGCGGTGCTCGATGCCGACCTGCCCGCCTGGGTGCCCATCCCGGCCCTGGCCGAGGTGCAGATCGCGCTGGAACAGGCCGTCGCCGCCGAGACCGAACTGGAAGGCTACGCGCTGAAAAGCGTCATGCGCACCGGCACCGTCGCCAGCTTCGACAACCGCAACTGGGAACTGCGCGATCAGTCCGGCCCGGTCCAGCGCCTCAGCCAGTCCCGCGCCATCGCGCTCGACATGGAAAGTGCGACCATCGCCGCCAACGGCTTCCGCTTCAGGGTGCCCTACGGCACGCTCCTGTGCGTGTCGGACAAGCCCCTGCATGGCGAACTGAAACTGCCCGGCATGGCCAGCGATTTCTACAAGACACAGGTCTCGCGCCACTTGATGGTCGGCATCCGCGCAATGGAGCATATCCGCGACATGCCCCTGGAACGCATCCACAGCCGCAAGCTGCGCAGCTTCGACGAAACCGCGTTCCTCTAGGCGCCCCCCGGCACACGAGCACGCCCGTCCCGGACTTGCTCCGGGACCTCCCGGCCTGCTGTTCCCGCACCGCCCAAACCAGCCGCAAACCGACCGGAATCCGGCACCCTACGGCACCGTCTTGCTTACAGAAATTGAAAAAACTCGCGCCGACTCGCCTTTTGCGTCTACGCTGATCGGATTCCGATCCGGAATGACACGACAGGAGAGAACAATGTCAAAAAAACTGGTCCTGGGATTTGACGACAGTGAAAGCGCCAAGGCGGCTCTCGACTTCGCAACCACCCTGGCAAAGGCACAAGGCGCCGAGGTGATCGTCGCCCACGTGCTGGAATGGTCGCCTTATTCCTTCCTCACCAAGGAAGAGCTCGAGGAACGGCACATGCGCCGCAAGGAAGAGCTGGCCCGCGCCGAGGATGCGCTGCTCAAACCCGTTCTGAAAAAGCTCACCGATGCCGGCATTAGCGCCACTACGGTCCTGCGCTACGGTCATATCGCCGATACGCTGGTCGACATCATCAACGAGAACAAGGCCGAACAGATCGTCATCGGCCGCACCGGCCATTCCGCCTTGTCCTCGCGCCTCTTCGGCTCGGTCGCGGGCAGCCTCGCACAGGCGGCGCCCGTGCCCGTCACCATCGTGCCGTGACAACGCGCCAAGCATTCAACAAGAAAATCGAGGGACACAGATGAAACATTCACTCAAGACGCCCCTGGCGGCGCTCTTCGCCCTGCTGGCGCTCAGCGCCCCGGCCCTGGCGCAATCCATCGACGAGCGGGTCAACGAGATCTTCGCCAACTCCACCGGCTGGTTCGTCAGCCTGATCTTCTCCGACTTTCCCGGCACCAGTTTCCCCTGGATCGTGGGCTGGCTTGTGATCGCCGCCACCGTCTTCACCATTTATTTCGGCGTGGTGCAGTTCCGCTGGGTCGGCCACTCCATCGCTCTTGTGAAAGGCGACTATTCCGATCCCAACGACGCGGGCGAAGTCAGCCACTTCCAGGCGCTCGCCACGGCGCTTTCGGGCACAGTAGGCCTCGGCAACATCGCGGGCGTCGCGGTCGCCATCGGCATCGGCGGTCCGGGGGCCACGTTCTGGATGATCCTCGCCGGCCTCATGGGCATGGCGTCCAAGTTCACCGAATGTACGCTCGGCGTGAAATACCGCAACGAATACCCCGATGGCAAAGTCTCGGGCGGCCCGATGTATTACCTCTCCAAGGGGTTCAAGGAACGTGGCATCTTCGGCGGCGGCATCCTCGCGGTGCTCTTCTCGGTCTTCTGCATCCTCGGCGCGCTTGGCGGCGGCAACATGTTCCAGGCCAACCAGGCCCACGCGCAGCTTGCCAACGTCCTCGGTGACTACCCCGGCTGGATCACCGGCCTTGTCATGGCGTCGGTCGTCTTCGCCGTGATCGTCGGCGGGCTGAAATCCATCGCCAAGGTCACCGAAAAGGTCGTGCCGTTCATGGGCATCCTCTATGTCGGCACCGCGCTGATCATCATCCTGATGAACTTCGACCAGATCGGCACCGCCTTCGGGCGCATCTTCGAGGGCGCCTTCACCGGCCTCGGCGTCGCCGGCGGCATGGTGGGCGCGCTGATACAGGGCTTCCGCCGCGCCGCCTTCTCGAACGAGGCGGGCGTGGGCTCGGCGGCCATCGCCCACTCGGCCGTGCGCACCAAGGAACCGATCACCGAGGGCTTCGTGTCGCTGCTGGAACCCTTCATCGACACGGTCGTGGTCTGCACCATGACCGCGCTGGTGATCATCATCACCGACCAGCTGGTGACCGACCCCGAAACCGGCCTCTTCGTGCTGAACGAGGCGGGCACCGCGATCCAGACCGTCGGCGACAATTCCGGCGTCGCGCTGACCTCGGCGGCGTTCCAGTCCTCGATCGACGGGTTCAAGTACATCCTGGCGCTGGCGGTGATCCTCTTCGCCTTCTCCACGATGCTCAGCTGGTCCTATTACGGGCTGAAGGCCTGGACCTACCTCTTCGGTGAGGGCCAGACGAAAGAGCTGATCTTCAAGCTGATCTTCTGCATCTTCGTGGTGATCGGCGCGGCCTCCAGCCTCGGCCCGGTGATCGACTTCTCCGATGCCGCGATCTTCGCGATGGCGGTGGTCAACGTGCTGGGCCTCTACTTCCTGATGCCGATCGTCAAGCGCGAGCTGCAAAGCTACGCGTCGCGCCTGCGCTCGGGCGAGATCAAGAAGTACAAGTAAGGCGCTGCGGTCCCCCGACGCGGGTCCGCCCCACCAACGACACCGCCCTCGCAGGCTCTGCGGGGGCGGTTTTGCATCGGCGGCTTTCCAGTTCAGGGAGGCGTGGACATGCCTTCACGCCAAGCGAACAGACGTTGCGAGCGGCCCACGCACAGCGTGCTGTTGCATCGCGGTTCTCGATACCGCGAGTGGCGGCGTTCGAACCAGATTGACTGCGCCGAACCGGAGCGGGCTTGCACGTGCAACGGACGGGCGCGCGGCAGCACTTGCCGTTCGGCAGTCTTTCGCGTCTGAACAGGTCTTCAACTGCGTAACCCGGTTGTCAAAGCAAAATCCGTTCGTTAAGGAGGATGCGTTATGTAATAACATTAATATTCATGGGGTCGAAGATCCCGTCAACACAGGAGCCTCTCATGCAACAGACATTCGCCAGGTGCGTCGCCACCGTCGCCACCGGCGCCTTGCTCGTGCTTGCCGCGCCGGCGTTCGCCCAAAGCGAAAGCACACATGATCACGATCATTCCGAAGAACACGATCACGGTAACGACAAGGTCTACAACGGTTACTTCGAGGATGACCAGATCGAGGACCGCAACCTCTCGGACTGGGAAGGAGACTGGCAATCGGTCTACCCGCTGCTGCAGGACGGAACGCTCGACACCGTCATGGCGCACAAGGCCGAGCATGGGGACAAGACAGCGGCCGAATACACCGACTACTACCAGACCGGCTATGCGACCGAGGTCGACCGTATCCTCATCGAAGGTGACAGCGTCACCTTCTTCGAGGACGGCACCCCGCTGCAGGGCCGCTATGCCAACGACGGCTACGAAGTGCTGACCTACGAGGCCGGCAACCGCGGTGTCCGCTACATATTCGAAAAGAGCGGTGGCGACGCCGGGGCACCCGCGTTCATCCAGTTCAGCGACCATGCCATCGCGCCGCAGGATGCCGGACACTTCCACCTCTACTGGGGCGACGACCGGGCGAAGCTGCTCGAGGAAGTCACCAATTGGCCAACCTACTACCCCGCCGAACTCAGCGGCGCGGACGTGGCTGAAGAAATGATGGCCCACTGAAACCGGGTCAATGCGTGCGGTCGGATTGGGCCGCACGCATTCCAGGCCCCGGTCCGAAAAAGCGGCGACCCCCAAAAAAGCGGCGCAAGCTGACCCGGCAAGGAGCATGAAATCCGGCGACAGAACGTGGCAGAGACGTTCGCCCAATCTGTCGCGGCGATCCGTTGACTTCGCACCCGCAAAACGGACGTGCCGCGTGGGCAGACCCTGTGCGCTGATGTCGGTGCAGACGCCCGGGCATCCGGCACCACGTCGACATCCCCATTTCAGTCCGGCCCAAGCCCCTGGCCCCTGCCTCACCCGGTCACAACTCGACCGTCACCCGCGTGCCCTGCTCCAGCCGCTCAACCGAAAGCTCCGCGTCCAGCGATTGCGTCAGCGCCTGCACGATGCTGCCGCCCACGCCGGGCTTGCCGTCTTCGCCCGTCGTGTCCAGCGCGCCATCGTGATGCTCCGCCCGGTTCTTCTGAGCCGCGATGCTGGGCGCCGAAAAGGGCCAGTTGCTGTTCTCCGGCAACCCGTTGCCGTCATCCTCCACCATCAGATAAACACCGCCGTCCTCGCGCCGCGCGAACCGCACTTCGAGTGTGCCCGATGATCGCCCCTCGAACGCGTGCTCGAACGCGTTGGTCATGAATTCCGACAGCAAAAGCCCCAGCCGCGCCGCCTGGTCCACGGGCAGCGAGATCTCGTCGCATTCCACGTTCACCCGGATCGCCCCGCGCGGCTCCAGGCTCGACACGACCGACGCAATGCGGCTCAGGTAGGCGCCCGTGGCGATCTCCTCGCTGGCGCCCGTTCCGCCGCCGCTCAACAGTTCGTCATAAAGAACCGACAGTGCCTCGATCCGCCGCCCGATCGCCTTCAGCGAGTCCTCGGTCACGTTCTGCCGGGCCTGGATGCGGATCATGCTGACGATCATCGACAGGTGGTTCTTCACCCGGTGCTGCAACTCGCGCAGCAATCCCATCGACGCGTCGTCCCCCTCCGCTGCGCCTGCAGGGTCCGGCACCTCGCGCTGAAGGCCGAAGAACGCCGTCAACTCGCCGTCCTCTCCGTGGATCGGCGCGATCAGCAACTGGTTGCGAAAGGCCGAGCCGTCGGCGCGGTGATTGGTCAGCGTGACCTCGAATTCCTGTTCGGATTTCAATCCATCACGGATGCGGGTCACATGCCGTTCTTCCGTCTCCGGCCCTTGCAGGAAACGACAATTGCGCCCGACCGCGTATCGCCGGCTATACAGCGTCAGCGCCTCGAAGGCGGAATTGACATAGGTGATCGGATTGTCCTTGATCCGCGGGTCCGTCAGCACGATCGACAACGGAGAATGCCGGATCGCATTCTTCATCACGTCATCGCCATCCATGCTGGCGTCCATCACTCTCATGGGCCATCCCCCTCTTCAGAACATGATTTATCGCGTGAACTGCGGCCAAGATAGGCCGACCTTATGGGACGTCCAGCGCGAGATCTGTACGATAACGTACCATGAATAGCGATTTCACGCGTCCCGATCAATTTCGGGCAACAACTCACGGTTCGCCGCCCGCACGAGGTTGTAGCATTCGCAGCTGGCGTTCGTCAGCCCGGTGCGGTCGGTGATCCTGACCCGCCCCCGCCTGTAGGAAATCAGTCCGTTCTCCTGAAGGTCCTGCGCAGCTTCCGTGACCGTCGCTCGCCGGACCCCCAGCATCTCGGCCAGGAAGTCGTGTGTCAGCCGCATCTCGCTGCCGTCGATCCGATCCGCCATCGTCAGCAGCCACCGCGCCAGGCGTTGCCGCGCACTGTGCGCCCCGTTGCACGCACCCGAGATCATGACCTGGTAGAACACCGATTGCGCGCTGGCGAACAGCACCCGCTCGAACGCCTCGTGCTCGGATTTCAACTGCACGAACCGTTCTGCCGGCAGGCGCAGCACCGCACCCGCGATCTGCACTTCGTCGGTGTGGAAATGCCGCGACTGGCCCAACATCAGGTTCACCGCCGTCGACGCCTCGCGCCCGATATTGGCCATCTCGATGCCCGACCCGTCGCTATAGGTCGCAATCGCGGAGATCACGGCGGTTTCGGGAAAATAGACCGCATGTGTCGCCTCGCCCGAGCGCTGCAAGACCGCGCCGGCCTCCAGCGTCACATCCTCGCAGTGCCTGGTCACCGCGTCGCGCGTCGTGATGTCCAGCGCACACAGAACCCTGTTGTTCGTACCATGTGCCATGCAGGGGCAACGCAGCTCGGCCAGTTTCGTTCATGCGTGAATGGCATCGGCACATCCACACTTGCGGATGCGCCACTAATTCAATATTTCATGAATCATGGAAGCAATGATTCCCCACCGGCTCGCCACCCTCGGCCATCCCCAGCGCATGGCGGTCTTTCGCCTTCTGATGCGGCGCTATCCCGATGCCGTCCCGGCGACCGAACTGGCCCGCGCGCTCGACCTCAAACCCAACACGCTCTCGACCTACGTGAACGCGCTGGTGCAGGCGGGGCTGATCACGCGCACGCGCACCGGCACCTCCCTGCGCTACAGCGTCGACATGACAGCGATGCGACAAACCCTCGACTATCTCATCGGCGATTGCTGCCGTGGTCGCCCCGATGCCTGTTCCCTCACCTCCCTGCACACTCTTCTCGGAGTTCCCCAAATGACCGACCGCAAGTACAACGTGCTCTTCATCTGCACCGGCAATTCCGCCCGCTCGATCTTTGCAGAATGTCTTCTCAGGGCGGAGGGCGGCGACCGCTTCAACGCCTATTCGGCCGGCACCAAGCCCAGGTCCGAACTGAACCCCTTCGCCCTCGATGTGCTGCAACAGAAAGGCCACGACACCTCGGTGCTCGAGGCCAAGAACGTCTCGGTTTTCCAGGGCCCCGACGCGCCGCAATTCGATTTCGTCTTCACCGTCTGCAACCAGGCCGCGAACGAGGAATGCCCGGCCTGGACCGGCCAGCCCGTCAGCGCCCATTGGGGCATGCCCGACCCGGTGAAGGCCGAGGGCACCGACGCGCAAAAGGCGCTCGCCTTCCAACAGGCCTACGGCGCACTTCAGAACCGCATCAAGGCGTTTACAAGCTTGTCACTCGACAGTCTCGATCGGATTTCCCTACAAAAAGCCGTGGACGACATCGCAAACATCAACAGCGGAGCCTCCGCATGACAACATACGCCGTCAACGGGCTGGGCCGCATCGGCAAGCTGATCCTGAAACCCCTGCTGGAGCGCGGTGCGCAAATCGCCTGGATCAACGACGCCGTGGGCGACCCGGAAATGCACGCGCATCTTCTGGAATTCGATACCGTGCATGGCCGCTGGGACGCCGACTTCTCCCATGACGCCGACAGCGTCACCATCGACGGCACCCGCATCCCCTTCATCGGCACGCGCGACCTGTCGGCCCTGCCGCTCGATGGCGTGGACGTGGTCATCGACTGCACCGGCGTGTTCAAGTCCGAGGCCAAGCTCGCCCCCTATTTCGACGCGGGCGTGAAAAAGGTGGTCGTCTCCGCCCCGGTCAAGGACGGCGATGCCGCCAACATCGTCATGGGCATCAACGACGACATCTACGACCCCGCCCGCCACCGCATCGTCACCGCCGCCAGCTGCACCACCAATTGCCTCGCCCCCGTGGTCAAGGTCATCCACGAAAACCTGCGGATCAAGCACGGCTCAATGACCACGATCCACGATGTCACCAACACGCAGACCATCGTCGACCGCCCCGCCAAGGACCTGCGCCGTGCCCGCTCGGCGCTCAACTCCCTGATCCCGACGACCACCGGCAGCGCCACGGCGATCACGCTCATCTACCCCGAACTCAAGGGCCGCCTGAACGGCCACGCCGTCCGCGTGCCGCTGCTGAACACCTCGATCACCGATTGCGTCTTCGAGGTCGAGCGCGAAACCACCGCCGAAGAGGTCAACGGCTTCTTCAAGGCCGCCGCCGAAGGCTCGCTCAAGGGCATCCTTGGCTACGAGGAACGCCCGCTGGTCTCCGCCGACTACACCAACGATCAACGCTCCGGCATCGTCGACGCGCCCTCGACCATGGTCGTCAACGGCACCCACGTGAAGATCTACGCATGGTACGACAACGAGATGGGCTATGCCTATCGCCTCGTCGACGTGGCCCTGATGGTCGGCGCGTCGCTGTGAGCCAGACCCGCGAACGCCCCGAGGGCCTCTCGGCCTATATCGCCGTCACCGCGGCCTACTGGGCCTTCATGCTCACCGACGGCGCGTTGCGGATGCTGGTGCTGCTGCACTTCCACACGCTGGGCTTTTCGCCCGTCCAACTGGCCTATCTCTTCGTCCTGTATGAGATCGCCGGCATGGTCACCAACCTCGCCGCCGGCTGGATCGCCGCCCGCTTCGGCCTGACCTCGACGCTCTATGCGGGTCTCGGGATACAGGTGCTGGCCTTGCTGGCCCTGACCCAGCTCGACCCCGACTGGGCCATCGGCCTCTCGGTCGTCTATGTCATGGTCGTCCAAGGCGCCAGCGGCGTGGCAAAGGACCTCGCCAAGATGTCCTCCAAGTCCGCCGTCAAGCTCCTCGCCCCCGCGACGGGCGGAGGCCTCTTTCGCTGGGTCGCCGTGCTCACCGGCTCCAAGAACGCGGTAAAAGGTCTGGGCTTCCTCCTCGGCGCCGCCCTTCTGGCGCTCTTCGGCTTCACCGGCGCGGTGCTCGGCATGGCCGCCATCCTCGCCCTCATTCTCGTGGCCGTCCTCATCGCCATGCCCTCGGGCCTGCCCAAGGGCCGCAAGGGCGCCAAGTTCTCCGAGGTCTTCTTCAAGTCCCCGAACGTCAACTGGCTGTCGGCGGCGCGCGTCTTTCTCTTCGGCGCACGCGACGTCTGGTTCGTCGTCGGCATCCCGATCTACTTCTACGCCGTGCTCTCCGACGGCACCGAGGACGGCAATCGCGCCGCCTTCTTCCTCATCGGCACGTTCATGGCCCTCTGGATCATCCTCTACGGCGCCGTGCAGGCCGCCGCCCCCCGTCTCCTGCGTGCCGCCTCCCGCCCCGAAGCCGACCTCGTCTACGCCGCCCGCGGCTGGGCCTGGGCGCTGGCCGCCATTCCCGCCGTCCTGACCGCCGCCGCGCTGGCGTCTTCCGGCCCGCAACCCTGGCTCACCGTCACGCTGGTGGCCGGCCTGCTGGTCTTCGGCGGCATATTCGCGGTCAACTCCTCCCTGCACTCCTACCTGATCCTCGCCTTCACCCGGGCCGAGCGCGTGACGATGGACGTGGGCTTCTACTACATGGCCAACGCCGGAGGCCGGCTCCTCGGAACCGTGCTGTCGGGCCTGACCTATCAACTGGGCGGCCTGCCCCTGATGCTCGGGACCGCGACCGCGATGGTCGCAGCCTCCGCGCTGGCGTCCGGTCGCCTCGATCCGGCCCTGGGCCAGGAACGCCCCGCCACGTAGCGCCAGTCTCCTGTTAACCACGTACGGCCCGTTAACCCCGGCAAATCGCGAAACGCGCACCGTCGCCATACCACCCGGATACCGACGCGATACCGACATGGAATTTCGACCGCTTTTGCCCGATTAACCAAGTTTCACTGGCGATTCCCCGCCTCGCTTGCAGGATCGCCATTTGCGCGTTGAAGGTCCCTGAATCTCGTGTAAAACGGCCTGAACCCAAAAAAACAGGCCCAAATCA
This sequence comes from Roseovarius sp. MMSF_3298, assembly GCF_030733705.1. NCBI lineage: Bacteria > Pseudomonadati > Pseudomonadota > Alphaproteobacteria > Rhodobacterales > Roseobacteraceae > Roseovarius > Roseovarius sp. MMSF_3298. The sequence goes on along the minus strand of NZ_JASHIN010000006.1, from coordinate 165,353 downwards.
CCGAAATCGGCCTTGTTTTACGACACTATTTGTTGTGTTTGCCTACAAGATACAGTTAAATCCCGCGCAGGAGGCCCAAGAAACGGGCAGTTGAAGGAGACCAGAAAATGGCAAAACCGATGACCAAAACCCAGCTCGTTGCGGCCCTCGCCGAGGAAATGGGCAGCGACAAGAAAACCGCGACAAGCGCCCTCGACTCCATGATCGAGATCATCACCAAGGAAGTGTCGAACGGCGGCGCCGTCACCCTTCCCGGCGTTGGCAAGATCTACTGCCGCGAGCGTCCGGCGCGCATGGTGCGCAACCCCGCCACCGGCGAGCAAATCCACAAGGATGCCGACAAGGTCGTCAAAATGACGATCGCCAAGGCCCTCAAGGACAGCGTGAACGGCTGACCTTGTATTCCTTTCAGGTTTCGGAAAGGGTCGCCCCACCGGCGGCCCTTTTCATTTCGAGGACGAGTAAAACATGGATGTTCGCGCGTTACTCATGGGGCTGGCCTTTGCCGTCATGTGGTCCAGCGCCTTCACCTCCGCGCGCATCATCGTCGCCGCCGCACCGCCCGTCAGCGCGCTTGCCCTGCGCTTCCTGATCTCGGGCATACTGGGTGTTCTGATCGCCCGCGCCCTGGGGCAATCCTGGCGTCTGACACCCGCGCAATGGCGGGCCACGATCATCTTCGGCCTGTGCCAGAACGCGCTCTATCTCGGCCTGAATTTCGTCGCCATGCAGACGGTCGAGGCCTCGCTCGCCGCGATCATTGCCTCGTCGATGCCGCTGCTCGTCGGCCTCGCCAGTTGGCTGATCCTCGGCCAGCGCGTCAGCGCCCTGGGCTTCGCCGGACTCGCCGCGGGAATGGCCGGCGTCGCGCTGATCATGGGCACGCGTATCCAGGGCGGCGCCGACCTTTACGGCGTCATGCTCTGCATCGGCGGCGTCATCGCGCTTACTTTTGCCACCCTGATGGTGCGCGGCGCGACCTCGGGCGGTAACTTCCTGATGATCGTGGGCCTGCAAATGCTGGTCGGCAGCGCCGCCTTGGGCGTTTTCGGCCTTGCAACCGAAACCCTTGAAATCGCCTGGTCGTGGCAACTGATCGCGGCCTTCGTCTACACCACGCTGATCCCCGGCCTCGCCGCAACGCTGGTCTGGTTCGCCCTGGTCAACCGCATCGGCGCGGTCAAGGCCGCGACCTTCCACTTCCTCACCCCGTTCTTCGGCGTCACCATCGCCGCCCTCGTGCTTAACGAAGCATTAGGTTTCTGGGATATAATTGGCGTGCTGGTCGTAACAGGCGGCATTCTCGCCGTGCAGCTCTCGCGTCAAACGGCCCCGCGCTAAGGCGTCGATTTCGTGATTTTTCCGCTTTCGGGTATTCTGAAACGCGGGGGGATGCGATCATGCTGCAATTCAACGCCGAGACGACGCGCCTGCTGGACCTCGTCTATCAAGGGTCCGACATCATCCAGCGGCGGCGTCTGTCGTTCGACGCTGTCTTGCCGAAGCCTGCCGAGACGATCCTCGATATCGGGAGCGGCAACGGCCTTTTGTCTGCCGAACTGGCCCGCGCCGTCGGACCCGGCGGGTGCATCATCGGGGTCGACCCCAGCAACGACATGCGGGAGGCCGCCATCGCCCGCTGCACCGAGTTCGAATGGGTCGAGTTCCGCGATGGCTCGGCTTATGATCTGCCGGTTGAGAGGGGATCGGTCGACAAGGCCGTCTCGGTGCAGGTGTTCGAATATCTCGATGACCTGCCACGTGCCTGTCGCGAGGTCGCCCGTGTGTTGCGCCCCGGTGGACGGCTGGTTGTCAGCGACATCCATTTCGACAGCTGGATCTGGCACACCGAGGATCAGCCGCGCATGGACCGCATGATCGCCTCGTGGGACGACCATTTCATCGAGCGCCGCGTGCCTGCGGTGCTGCCGCCGATGCTGCGCGACGCGGGCTTCGAGGTAGAGGATATCCGCCCGGTCACGCTAAATGATCACGATCTCAGACCGGACGGTCTGGCCCGCATGATGCTGACATTAATGGATAACTACGCGCGGCAGAACGACCTCGTCCCCGAAGCCGATTGCACGGCTTGGCGCAAAGAACAGGAAGCCCTCGCCGCTGAGGGGCGCTTTTTCTTTTCATTGACGCAGTTCGCGGTGGTCGCCCGCAAGTCATAGGCCTGGGATCAGCCGATCACGCCCCGCGGTCCGGCCCCGACCTGCCCGCGATGCAACAACAGGTGATCGAGCACGACACAGGCCATCATCGCCTCTGCCACCGGCACCGCGCGGATGCCGACGCAGGGGTCGTGCCGCCCCTTGGTGACAACCTCGGTCGGGCTGCCGTCCATCCGGATCGACCGGCGCGGCGTCAGGATAGAACTGGTGGGCTTCACGGCAAACCGCACCACGATGTCCTGCCCGGTGGAGATGCCACCAAGGATGCCGCCCGCGTGGTTGCTGGTGTATTCCGGACCATTCTCGCCCATGAAAATCTCGTCGGCATTGTCGACGCCGGTCAGCCGGGCCGCGGCCATACCCTCGCCGATCTCCACGCCCTTCACCGCGTTGATACTCATCATTGCCGCGGCAAGGTCAGTGTCCAACTTGCCGTAAACCGGCGCGCCCAGCCCCGCCGGCGCTCCGCGACAGACCACCTCAATCTCCGCCCCGACAGAGTTCTGCGCCTTGCGGATGCCTTGCAGATACTCCTCCCAGACCGCCACCGCGCCCGCATCGGGCAGAAAGAAATCGTTGCGGTCTATCTGGTCCCAGTCGATCTGGTCGGGGTCGATCGTGACCTCGCCCATCCGGGTCATGTAGCCCTTCACCTGCAGCCCCGGCGCAAGGCTTGCCAGCGCAGCCCGCGCCAGCCCCCCTGCCGCGACCCGTGCGGCCGTCTCGCGGGCAGAACTGCGCCCGCCGCCGCGATAGTCCCGGATGCCGTATTTCTGGTGATAGGTGATGTCCGCATGACCCGGCCGGAAGGTTTGCGCGATATCGCCGTAATCCTTCGACCTCTGGTCGGTGTTCTCGATCATCAGCTGCACCGGCGTGCCGGTGGTCTGTCCTTCGAACACCCCCGACAGGATCTTCACCGCGTCCGGCTCCTTGCGCTGCGTCGTGTGCTTGCTCTGGCCCGGGCGGCGCTTGTCCAGAAACTGCTGAAGGAAGGCCTCGTCCACCGGAACCCCCGGCGGACACCCGTCCACGGTCGCGCCCAAAGCGGGCCCGTGGCTTTCGCCCCACGTGGTGACGCGAAACAGATGTCCGAATGTGTTGAGGCTCATACCCTGTCTCCTTTGCCGCCTGATCTACCCGTGCGCTCAAAGCGTCTCAAGCAAATTCGCCGGGGCCGAACCACCCGCATTGATCACGTCGCAAAACTACAATTTGATGTCGCAAATATTACAGGTCGTACGTATCCGTCCGCCCATTCTCATTCGGCGACATGCCCGGTCGAATGCTGGCGGATTTTCGAAAAGACCCAGGAAAACGCTGACCTGCGAGCCGGAAAAACAGGATGGAACAACATCCGATCAACAGGGAGACTTCGATGACACACGAAACGGAAACCGCGCAGCTGCGCCCCGTCATACGCAAGCTGGCCGAGGACACGCGCGCCGGCAAGATGGACCGCCGCGAATTCATGGCACTCGCCTCGACCTTCGGCGCCAGCGCCGCCACCGCTTACGGCCTTCTGGGCATGGCTCAACCCGCTATGGCGCAGGATGGCGAAGGCAAGAAAGGCGGTGTTCTGCGCGTCGCCATGCGAGTTCTGGAAATCACCGATCCGCGCAAGTACGACTGGACCGAGAAAGGCAACCTGGGCCGTCAGTTCTGCGAGCCGCTGGTGCGCTGGAACTCCGATTACAGCTTTACCGGCCTTCTGCTCGACAGCTGGGAAGTGTCGGACGACGCGCAGACCTACACCCTCAACCTGCGCCAGGGCGTGACGTGGAACAACGGCGACGATTTCACGACCGAGGATGTGGTCCACAACATCACCCGCTGGTGCGACAAGTCGGTGGAAGGCAATTCCATGGCCGCGCGCATGGCCTCCTTGATCGACGCGGAATCGGGCCAACTGGCCGATGGCGTGGTCGAGCAGGTCGATGACTACACCGTCAAGCTGAACCTGCCGCGCCCCGACATCTCGCTCATCGCAGGTATGGCCGACTATCCCGCGCTGATCGTGCACCGCAGCCACGGCGACGACACCGACCTTGCCCAAAGCCCGATCGGCACCGGCCCGTTCGAGCTGGTCTCGATGGATATCGGCACCGGCGCCGAGGTGAAGCGCCGCGAAAACGGTGAATGGTGGGGCGGCGACGTCTATCTCGACGGCATCAAGTTCATCGACTTCGGCACCGATGGCGCGGCCATCGTGGCGGCCTTCGACGGTGACGAGATCGACGTGAACGATGAAACCACGTCCGACTTCATCGACACGCTGGACGGTCTTGGCCTGGTCAAAAGCACCATGCCCACCGCCAATACGATCGTTGCCCGGATGCGCATGGACACCGAGCCCTACACGTCGAAAGAACTGCGCAACGCCGTGCAGATGGCAGTCGACAACAACATCGCGCTGCAACTGGGCATCAACGGCGACGGCATCACCGCCGAAAACCACCACGTCGCACCGTTCCACCCCGAATACGCCGAGATCCCCAAGAAAGAGGCCGATCCCGCCGCCGCCATCGAAATGGCCAAGGCCGCAGGTCACGGCGAAACCGAACTGGAGCTGATCTCGATCGACGGCGACTGGCGCACGGTGACCACCGACGCCATCGGCGCGATGCTGCGCGAGGCGGGCTTCAACCTCAAGCGCACCGTCATCCCCGGCTCGTCCTTCTGGAACGATTGGACAAAGTACCCCTTCTCGACCACCAACTGGGGCCCGCGCCCCTTGGGCGTGCAGGTATTGGTGCTGGCCTACAAGTCGGGCGAGGCCTGGAACGAATCCGGCCACTCGGACCCCGAGTTCGACGCGATACTCGAAGAGGCCGTTGGCGTGTTTGACGCGGACCAGCGGCGCGAATACTCCGCCAAGCTGCAAGCGCGCCTTCAGGACAACGGCGTGATCATACAGCCCTTCTGGCGCAACCAGACCAAGCATTTTGCCGAGCATGTGAAGAACGACCAGGTGCACCAGTTCCGGTACATGCATTTCGAAAATGTCTGGCTCGACACCTGAACCTGTACCAGATCATCACCACCCCAATAGCGGCGCCCCGTGCGCCGCTATTTTTTTTCGAGTCGAAGTCAGGGGTTAGCGCCTGTCGCGGTTAAAACGAATCACGCGATATTGACCGGCGCGAATCACTTCGCCTATACCTTGTAAAACAGCATGAAACGCACGGGGACAAGGGACCGGACCCGTGCATCCATCGGGGGACGCCGTGTTGCGAACGGCACTGGGGCACATCTTGATTTCGGCACCGCGTAACCACGCGGGGAATGCCGCATGACCCGGGCGACGGTCATAACGGACCAGCGTGCCTCTGCGCCCCATCCAGGCTTTTCCGATATATTTCAGACACACACCGCGATCGACGCATCGCGGTACACCCTGACCGGGGACGACCAGCGAGCCCCGGCACGGTAACCCGACAACGCGGCAGGAGGGAATGAGGGGCCGAACCAACGGCCCCCTTTCTTTTGCGCGGTCCCCATTGGCGTCACTGGACAGAACCCCGGCACGGTGCCACGTTTGATCAAATCCGCGACTCAGACACGGGGGCTTTCCATGAAAGACGACAATTTCCTGCGAGAGATGAATGCGCGCCACCTGTGGCACCCGATGGGCCACCCGGGCGAACAGCAGGAACACGCTCCCACCATCATCAAAAGCGCCGAGGGCGTCGAGATTACCGATATCGACGGGCATCGCGTGGTGGACGCCGTGGGCGGACTGTGGTGCACGAACTTGGGCTATTCCAACGACGCCATCAAACAGGCGATCAGTGACCAGCTGTGGCAACTGCCCTATTATTCGGCCTTTGCCGGCACCACCAATCCCCCGGCGATCGAGGCCTCCTACGCGGTACAGGAATTCTTTGCCGAAGACGGCATCGCCCGCGTCTTTTTCACCTCCGGCGGGTCCGACGCGGTCGACACGGCCCTGCGCATGGCGCGGCAATATCACCGCCTGCGCGGCGAGCCCACGCGCACCAAGTTCCTGTCACTCAAAAAGGGCTATCACGGCACACATTGGGGCGGCGCGTCGGTCAATGGCAACAACCGCTTCCGCATCACCTACGAGCCGCTTCTGCCCGGCTGTTTCCACCTGCCCAGCCCTTATACATATCGCAATCCGTTCCACGAAACCGATCCTGCCAGGCTGGCCGAGAAGATCGCCGCCGCGATGGTGGACGAGATCGAGTTCCAGGACCCAAGCACCATCGCGGCCTTCATCATGGAGCCGATCCAGGGCGCGGGCGGAGTCATCGTGCCCGACGCCAGTTTCATGAAGCACATGCGCGAGATTTGCGACCGCTACGGCATCCTGCTGATCTCCGACGAGGTCATCTGCGGCTTCGGACGCACCGGCGACTGGTCGGGCGCCCGGCACTGGGGCGTGCAGCCCGACATGATGACCGTCGCCAAGGGCATCACCAGCGCCTATTTCCCCGTGGGCGGCGTCCTGCTCGGCGAGACGGTCGCGGAGGTGTTCGAGGGCGCCGACGCGGGCGGCGCGATCTGGACGGGCTACACCTATTCGGCGCATCCGGTCGGGGCCGCCGCTGTCGTGGCCTGCCTGTCCGAGACCTTGCGGCTGGATACGAAAACCAACGCCGCGGCCCGCGGCACCCAACTGTTCGAAGGCGTGCGGAACCTGATGGAGAAACACGACATCATCGGCGATGTACGGGGCGGGCACGGCCTGATGACCGGCATAGAACTGGTCAGCGACCGCGCCGCGAAAACCCCGATGGACGCAACCACAGTCAAGCGGGTCCACAAGGCCACGTACGAGGCCGGCGCGATGGTCCGGATCGGGGGCAACAACCTGCTGATGTCACCGCCGCTGATCATCACCGAGGCAGAGATCGACCGCGTTCTTTCGGCCCTGGACGCGGGCTTTGCCGCAGCCTGACGGCAGCACAAGCGAAAACGAAGCGGCAATCCGAGCGTCCGCCGTTCCCACTTTTGCCGCGCCCTCTGGTCGCATTGGGCGGAAATTCGCGCGTTTCGCCTTAGGTTGATTGGTGGCGGTTACTGAAGTCCGTCGCAACCTGTCACCCTAAGAGCCATGGACACACTCCTGCTATCGCGCATCCAGTTCGGTGCCAACATCTCGTTCCACATCCTGTTCCCCACGATCACGATCGCGCTGGGGTGGGTGCTTTTCTACTTCAAGCTGCGCTTCAACCGCAGCGGCGCGGAACGCTGGATGAATGCCTACCGCTTCTGGGTGAAGGTGTTCGCACTCAGCTTTGGCCTTGGCGTCGTGTCGGGGATCACCATGTCCTTCCAGTTCGGCACCAACTGGCCCGGCTTCATGGAAACCGTCGGCAACATCGCAGGCCCGCTTCTGGCCTACGAGGTCTTGACCGCCTTCTTCCTCGAGGCCGTGTTCCTGGGCATCATGCTTTTCGGCATGAGCCGCGTTCCGGGCTGGCTGCACACGCTGGCCACGTTCCTGGTGGCGTTTGGCACGACCATGTCTGCCTTCTGGATCGTCGTGCTGTCCAGCTGGATGCACACGCCGGCGGGGTTCGAGATGCGCGACGGCGTGGCCCACGCAACGGATTGGTGGGCGATCATATTCAACCCGTCCATGCCGTACCGCGTGACCCATATGCTGCTGGCCTCGGGCCTGACGGTCGCGTTCCTTCTGGCCGGCCTGTCCGCTCTGCGCTGGCTGCGCGGCGACAAGGGCGAAGACGTGCGTGTGTCACTCGTCACGGGCCTTGGCCTCGGCGCTCTTCTGATCCCGATGCAGATCCTCGCGGGCGACATGCACGGGCTGAACACCTTGGAACATCAGCCCGCCAAGGTGGCCGCGATGGAAGGAAACTGGAACACCCAAGGCAACGCCCCGCTTCTGCTCTTCGCGATCCCGGACGAGGCCGCGCGCGAAAACCATGCAGAGATCGGCATTCCGAACCTTGCGTCGATCATCCTGACGCACCATGCCGACGGCGAAATTCCGGGCCTCAACGACTTTGTCGCCGAAGATGGCACACTCCTTCACCCGCCCGTCGCGCCGGTGTTCTACGCCTTCCGTCTCATGGTTGGCACCGGCATGGCGATGCTCCTGATCAGCTGGGTCGCCGTGGGCTTCATGGCGTTTCGGCGGCGTGGCCCCGAGGGCCTGCCCAAGCCGCTGTTGCTGGCGCTGGTGCCGATGGCCTTTTCCGGCTGGGTCGCCACGCTCGCGGGCTGGTACACGACAGAAATCGGACGTCAGCCGTGGCTGGTCAGCGGCGTGATGACGACCGAACAAGCCGTGGCCGAAGTGCCCGCACCGATGGTGGCGACGACGTTGGTCATCTACCTTTCGGTCTATGCCGCTCTTCTGCTGGCCTATATTTTCGTGCTCTATTACCTCGCCTGTGTCGGAGAGCAGGCGAAAAAGCGGGGCCGTCCGGACATGCCCGGGCTGAACCCGGCCCCGGCAGAGTAGACGCATGGACACGTTCGGAGATCCCGCGATCTGGTTGCCGCTGGCCTTTGCCGGTCTCATGGGCCTGTCGATCCTGTTCTACGTCTGCCTCGACGGGTTCGACCTCGGGATCGGGGTGCTGTTTCCCTTCGCCACGGAGGCCGAGAAAGACCGCATGGTCGCCTCGATCGGACCGTTCTGGGACGCCAATGAGACGTGGCTGGTTCTGGCCATCGGCATCCTTCTGGTGGCCTTTCCCACCGCGCACGGCGTGATCCTGACAACCCTCTACCTGCCGGTCGCCCTCATGCTGGTGGGCCTCATCCTGCGGGGCGTCGCTTTCGAATTCCGCGCCAAGGCCCCGGCCCGGCGCAAGCGGCTCTGGGACCTGTCCTTCTGGATCGGAAGCCTCATGGCGTCGCTGTCCCAGGGCTTCATGCTGGGGCTGTACGTCATGGGCCTGAACATGACGCCCTTCACTCTGCTCTTCGGGGCGATCACGGCGGTCTTCCTGACGGTGGCCTATTCCTTCATCGGGGCGACTTGGATGATCCTGAAAGCCGAAGGCGAATTGCAGGCCAAGGCCATTCGCTGGGCGCGTGACGGGATCTGGGGCGTGATCCTGGGGCTGGGGGCCATATCGCTGGCCTCGCCCTATGTCAGCAGCCGGATCTTCGACAAGTGGTTCACGCTGCCCGAGCTTTACTTCCTCGCGCCGCTGCCCCTGATCTCGGCGGGCCTGATCTTGCTCCTCTGGGGCCTGCTGCGCAGCCTGCCGCGCAAAAACGACGCGCTGTGTGCCGCGCCGTTTGCCCTGACCATCGCGCTTTTCACGCTGGGCTTTATCGGCATGGCGTATTCGTTCTACCCCTACGTGGTACCCGAGCGCCTGACCATATTCGAGGCCGCAAGCGCACCGGAAAGCCTGATGATCATCCTCGTCGGCACACTTTTCGTCCTGCCGATGATCATCGGGTACACGGTGCTGTCCTACGTGATCTTCCGCGGCAAGGCGACGGAGCTGCGGTATGACTGACGCCCGGGGCGGTCAGCGGTTCAGCTGAACCGCTTCCACGCATCCTGCATGGCCTTTGACATGTCGTCCCATGCCTTGTCGGCACCGGCCTTGACGTCGTTCCATGCCGCCGACTGATTGCGCTGCAACTCGTCCAGCTTGACCTGCATCTCGTCACGTCGTGCGCGAAGCTCTTTCAGGTGTTCCTCGTACTGGACCTGCGCATCCGCTTGCGCCTTCTCGGCCTGCGCGCGCATCTTGTCGATATTGGCCTGCCACTCCTTCATCTGAGCCTCAAGCTTCTTGGTGTAGGCGTCCTTGTCGGTCATAAGCCTCGGTCCTCCCTTTCAATGCGGTTCACAATTATGCATCTGGGAATATAGCACGCTTGCCGGTCTCGTGCAGTCGCCATGCACCCAACCATCGCTCTTGGCGACGCGGTCATTGAAATCCATCGTCATTTGCGCCCATATTGGCTTTAGCCGGAACAGGAGCCAAAGCATGGATATTCGCCCCCTGACGCAGGAATTCGCCGTCTCGCCGCAAATCGACGCGGCACATGTGCGCGAAGTCGCCGGAGCGGGGTTTCAATCCATCCTCTGCAACCGGCCGAATGACGAAGAACCCGGACAGCCCGAGTTCGAAGCGATCAAACAGGCGGCGGAAGCCGAAGGGCTGGAAGTGTGCAGTGTGCCCATCACGTCCGGCATGATCACCCCCGATGCGCTGGCCGAGTTCGACAAGGCGCTTCAGGACCTGCCCAAGCCCATTCTGGCCTATTGTCGCAGCGGCACCCGCTGCACCATGCTCTGGGCCGCGGTGGAACATGGCCGCCGTGCCGATGAAGAGATCATCGAACGCGCCGCAAAGGCGGGGTATGACGTGGCTCCGCTCGTGCGGCAAATGCAGGCGCGATGACCCGCTGGATCGCGCTTGTTCCCGAAAGCTCCGGCCTGTCGGGGCACCTGATTGACGGCGAAAGCCTCTTGAGACACACCACCGCAGCCTCGGAAGACGCGGTTCTGGCGGAGCTTGGCGATGCACCGCGCATGGTGCGATTGGGCGATGGACCGCCCGATCGCCTGCCCACAAGCATTCTGCCGGAAAACCGTGGCACCCTGCCCGCGCTCGAACAGGCCAGCCCGCCCGACATCATCAGCGCCAGCGTACGTCTCTGGATCGCCGGTGCGCTTGCGACGCGCGTGCATTGGGACGGTGTGATATGCGCGACGCAAGCCGATGTGACCCATTGGATTCATATCAGCGCAGGCGAAGCGATCAGCGCCCAGACGGTTCTGACACCGCGCCTCGTGACCGCGCTCGATGGTGCCGCATCGGCGGATGCCGATGCGCTGGCCGATACGCTAAGCCGACCGGAGCGCCTTGCCGCGCATTTGCGTCAGGCCGAAATCGCAGGCGACCGCGCGGCTTTGACAGGTCACCTACTGGGGGCCGAACTGGCCGCCACCCGGCCCTATTGGCTTGGACAGGAGGTTCTGGTGATCAGCACCGAACCTGCCCCGCACATGACGGCGCTCGCTGCTCAGGGCGTGCCGGCAACGGCACTGGACCCCGGCAATCTTGTCGGGGCCGGGCTTGTGGCGCTGGGCCGGACGCTGGGTCTGGTGGACAGCTAGGGTGCCGACGCGCTGACGCCGCTTCGGTGGCGGCACGGGCCGAATGCGGCGGCCAGACCAAGGATTGCCCCCGAAACCGTCGCGATCATGCCCGCCGCACTGACCGCGTCGTCAAAGCCCAGCCAAAGCGGGCCGTATCCGGCCAGCACGTACCCCAAGACCGCAGAGAGCACGGCGAACCCGATCGACCATGCCACCTGCGCCTCCAGGCCGTTGGTGACCATCCGTGCGGCAGCGGGCGGGCAGATGAACATCGCGATCACGATGATCGAGCCCACCGCGTCGAACGCCGCAACCGCCGCGATGGCCGCAACCACGACCAGCCCCAGCCCGATCAAGCTTCCAGGCAGCCCGACCGTGCGCGCGAACGCCTCGTCAAAGGTCGACAGCTTCAGTGGTCGCCAGAACACCCATGTCAGTCCCGTTACCAGCACCAACGTCAAGGCCATCCGAGGCAACTCAGGCGGCAGGCCCCGCAGCGCACCGATATCCACAAGCGACGCCCAGCCCTGCGCATCAAGCCAGATCAGGCTTTCAAGGTTGCCATAAAGCGCATGTTCGACATCAAGATGCACCGAAGATGTGTCCGATTGCTCCAGCAACAGGACACCCCCCGCGAACATCGCCGTAAAGACGACGCCCATCGCGGCACCCGGCTCGATCCCGCCCAGCCGCCTGATCGCCTCGATCAGGCCGACAGCCACAAGCGACGCAACACCTGCCCCCAGCATCATCGGCCACGCGGCCACGACCCCGGTCACCAGAAAGGCAACCACGATCCCCGGCAGCACAACGTGACTGATCGCATCGCCAATCAGCGCCTGACGCCGCAGCAACAGGAAATTCCCGGGTATCGCGCAGGCGACCGCGGCAAAGACCCCGATCAGCATGGGCGCCAGGGACAGGACGACGAATTCCTCGCCCATCAGAACACCCCCTTTGGCTGCAATTCGCGATCAAGAGCGCCTAACTGATCCGGCGTCAAAACATCGTCCAGCGGTGTCAGCCCGTCATAGCTGGCCGCCGCTTCCTCATAGGCCGGATCCGAGCGTAACAGCTGCCAGCGCCGCTCATCGCGCAATGCCTTGCCGGCCTGAGTCCGGCCAAGCTCGGTCGCCACGCCGTCAGCACGAATAAGCCCCCGGCGCCGCATAAGACGCAGGGTCAGGCCCTCGTAAATCGGCTGCCCTTGCGCCAGCGCCAACAATCCCTGCCGGACATGAACCCGCGCACGAAACCGCCGATGCCGCAGGACCACGGCGAAAACACCGCGATTGGGGGCCGTCAAAAGCGAAAGGATGAAAAGCGCGAACGCGACCAGCACGATGATCGGGCCGGTGGGCAACGCCGGGGCCGTGGCCGAAACTGCCGCTCCGGCATAGCCGGACGCTGCGCCGATCAGACCGGCCGAAATCACCACATGGCCAACCCGGTCAGTCCAGAACCGCGCCGCGACCGCCGGAATGATCAGCAGCGCGACAATCAGGATCAACCCCACGACTTTCAGGCCCACGACAGTGATCGCCAGCGCCAATCCCATCATCGCCAACTCGACTCTGGGTACGTTTATACCCAGGCTCGCGGCGAACACGCGATCAAAGGCCACCATGGTCATCGGCCGCCGGAACGCGGCAACCAGAAGAAGCACGATCGCGCCGCCCGACGCGATCACCATCGCGTCCTGCCACAACATTCCGGCTGTCGAGCCGAGCAGGAAGCTCTCCAACCCCGCCTGCCGCCCGGAATTCATCGACTGGATCACCGTCAGCAGCACGATACCGAAGCCGAAAAACACCGACAGTACCGCCCCGATGGCCGCATCCTCCGACAGCCGCGTCCTGTTGGTCAGGGCACTGACGCACAAAAGCCCGACGGCCGCCGACAGGGCCGAGCCGACCAGCAGACCCGGCAGGGCCCGCCCGTCCCCGCCAAGCGCCACCATCACCACGAAGGCGAGCGCGACGCCCGGAAGGGTCGCGTGGCTGATCGCGTCGCTGACAAGCGCCCTCTTGCCCAGAAACAGGAACGTTCCCGTCGCACCCGCCGCCATACCAAGCAGCGCCGCGCCAATCGTGACAAGCGTGGCATTGTATCCAAGCTGCAGTGTCAGCGCGTCCCAAATCATCCTTGCTTACCCCAATGCGCCCATTTGCGCCGTGGCCAGCCGCCCGCCATACGCCTTTTGAAGGTTGGACTGCGTGAAGGCGTCAGCGACCGACCCTTCGGCAACTTTGCTGGTACTGATGATGAAAACGCGGTCGAAATACTCGGCGACCGTCGACAGGTCGTGATGCACCGCGACAACCGTCTTTTCCAATCCGCGCAAGTCCTTCAGCACCGAGATGATCGCCGTTTCGGTCGCGGCATCGACCCCGGCAAAAGGCTCGTCCAGCAGGTACAGCTCGGCGTCCTGCGCCAGCGCCCGGGCAAGGAACACCCGCTGTTGCTGACCTCCGGACAGTTGCCCGATCTGCCGGTCGGCAAAGCCGTCCATGCCCACGCGCTCAAGACAATGCAGCGCGGTTTGCATGTGCTTTGTCTTCACCCGGCCCAACAGGCCAAGTTTTCGATATTGGCCCATCATCACCACATCCAGAACGCGCGCCGGAAAATCCCAGTCCACGGTCGCTCTTTGCGGGACATAGGCGATCCGGGCCCGCATCTCTTCGAGGTCTTCGCCCCACGCCGTGACCCGGCCCGACACGGGCTTCACGATTCCCAGCGCGGCCTTCAGCATCGTCGATTTGCCCGCACCATTCGGACCAATGATGGCCGTCATCGCGCCTTGTTCAAACGTCGCATCCAGCGAAAACACGGCTGGTTTTTCTCCGTAGGAGACTGTCAGCCCACGCACTGCCAGTGGGCTTGCGGCCAGCGCGTCACGGTCCTCGCGATTGGCTTCGGTCGTCACCAGTTCCACGCTCACGGCCTCAGCTCCCTTCTTCCAGTTTGCCCTGCATTCCGCGCTGCGGCACCTCGCCGCCAAGCGCCCGGGCGATTGTTGAGACATTGTGGTCGATCATCCCGATATAGGTGCCTGTGTATGTGCCCGGCGCGCCCATCGCGTCCGAAAACAACTCGCCGCCGATTTTCACCTTGTGCCCCTGCGCGGCAGCCCCTTCGACCAACGCACGAATGTTGCGGTCGCTGACGGAAGTTTCAACGAACACGGCCCCGATGCCGCGCTCCACCAGCATGTCCGCCAAGGTCCTGATCCGGTTCAAGCCGGCCTCCGACTCCGTGGATATTCCCTGGATACCGACGACTTCGAAACCATAAGCCGCGCCGAAATAGCCAAACGCGTCATGCGCGGTCAGAAGCACTCTGGCGGGCTGCGGCACGGTCGCCAACACATCCCGCGCGTAGGATCCGAGGGCGTCCAGCTCTTCCAGATATTCCGTGGCATGGGACGCGAACATATCGGCACGGTCCGGCGCCGCCTCGCTCAGCGCGTCACGCACGCCATTGACCACGTAGGTCCAAAGGTCCGGCACCATCCAGACATGCGGGTCGAACTTGTTGGCGTAATCCTCATGCGCGATCCGCTGGTCGCGCGGCACCGCCTCTCCCACGGGCACAGCCGTCCCTCGCTCTCCCAGCTTCAAAAGGAATTCTTCCATCTGCGCCTCGAGGTATAATCCGTGCCAAAGAACCAGGTCGGCGCGCAGCGCGGCCTGGATGTCGGTTCGGGTCTGACGATAGGAATGCGGATCGACGCCGGGTCCCATCAGCGCTTTGACCTCGACATGCTCCCCGCCCACGCGACGCGCCGCATCGGCGATCATCCCGGTCGTGGCCACCACTGAAAGCGATGCGCCCTGCGCCCGCAGCGGCGTTCCGGCCAAGGCGCCAGCCGCCAGGGAGGTGATCAACATGGTCCGGCGAGAAAATCGCATTCGTAAAAGGCCCCTCTTGCAGGTAGTCAAACATGAATATGCAAGTCATTCTCAAAAAGTCAATGCGGCGCAGTCCTTGCGTTTCTGTCGTCGCGCGTTCAACGGTCCCAAAGCATTACGGCACCCACCTGCAACACCTGATGTAGACCCATGAAAAAAGCCCCCGCCGTCAGGGGCGGGGGCAAGGTGAGTGCCATGTGTCAGGCCACAGGCACCGGCGGTGTTCTTGAATTCTGTGAAAACCTTTAGTTGGCGCGATCGGCCATTTCAGCCCGGATCTGTTGCCGGAACACGTCAATGGACACGGGCTTGCCATCCCGCTTGATGCACCAATAGGTCCAGCCATTGCAGCTGGGCGCACCTTCCAGCGCCGCGCCGACCTGGTGGATCGAGCCCTTGACGTCATCGCCCACCAGCGTGCCATCGGCGCGCAGCTTGGCCTTGTGACGTCCGTTCATGCTCAAGAGTTCCTCGCCCGGGCGCAGCATGCCGCGCTCGATCAGCTGCCCGAAGGGCACGCGCGGCTCGGCCCGCTTGCTGGTGCTGACCTGCAACGCCGCGCGATCGTACTTGCGCACCAAGGCCAGCCGTTTCTCGGCCACCTTGCGATAGGCTTCCTCGCGCTCGATCCCGATGAACTCGCGCCCCAGCATCTTGGCCACGGCGCCCGTTGTGCCGGTGCCAAAGAACGGGTCCAGCACGACGTCGCCGGGATTGGTCGTGCCCAGCAACACACGGTGCAGCAGGCTCTCGGGCTTCTGCGTCGGATGCGCCTTCTCGCCCTGATCGTCCTTCAGCCGCTCGTGCCCCGTGCAAATGGGCAAAACCCAGTCGCTGCGCATCTGAATGCCTTCGTTCAGCGACTTCAGCGCCTCGTAGTTGAACGTGTATTTCGCTGCCTCGTCGCGGCTGGCCCAGATCAGCGTCTCATGCGCGTTGGTCAGGCGCTTGCCCCGGAAATTCGGCATCGGGTTCGACTTGCGCCACACCACGTCGTTCAGGATCCAGAAGCCCGCGTCCTGCAATGCCGCGCCGACCCGGAAAATGTTGTGATAGGAGCCGATCACCCAGATCGCGCCATTGGGCTTCAGCAGTCGCCGCGCGGCCTTCAGCCAGTCGCGGGTGAAGCGGTCATAGACCTCGAAACTGGCGAACTGGTCCCACGCGTCATCGACCGCATCCACCTGGCTGTTATCTGGCCGGTGCAGGTCACCGCGCAGTTGCAG
The DNA here is from genome assembly GCF_030733705.1 of Roseovarius sp. MMSF_3298. Lineage (NCBI taxonomy): Bacteria > Pseudomonadati > Pseudomonadota > Alphaproteobacteria > Rhodobacterales > Roseobacteraceae > Roseovarius > Roseovarius sp. MMSF_3298. Next base: position 148,966 of record NZ_JASHIN010000006.1, on the reverse strand, counting down.
GTTGTACGGAGGGTCGGCAAATATCAGGTCGACGCTGCCTTCCGGCAAGCCGTTCATGACCTCGATACAATCGCCACCAAGGACAGTATTCAACGGGAGCGTTTCCACGCCCTGCTTGGTCTTTGTCGTCATCTTTTCTGCCTCTGTCCCGGCGCCTTGTTGTGCGCTCTGGTCGTTGAGGCCAAGGATGAGTCAAAGCCGATTCGCGGTCAATTCCTTTTTGAATCAGTCGGTTAGGTTTTTTTCTTGATACAAGATATTGTGCACCGGCTTGAACGAACGTCTATGGTGTGGGGTCACACCAAGATTTTGCAAAGCGGCCATGTGGCTTTTGGAGCCATAGCCCGCGTTCGTTTCCCAGCCATAGCCGGGATACTGTTGCGCCAAATCCCACATGATGCGATCGCGCCTTATTTTGGCCACAATCGAGGCCGCCGAAATCGACAGACAAACCGCGTCGCCCTTGACGATCGCGCGCCCCTCGCAGGGCATCTCGCGGGGCAAAAGGTTGCCATCGACCAGCGCCAGGCAGGGCGGCCGCGAAAGCCCCTCCAGCGCCCGCGTCATCGCCAGCTGTGCCGCCCGAAGGATGTTGATCTCGTCGATCTCCTCGACGCTGGCATGGGCCACCGAAACCTCGGCCACCTCCAGGATCGCATCGTGCAGCACCGCGCGTCGCTTCGCCGTCAGCGCCTTGGAATCGTTCAGACCTTCGGGGATGTGCTCGGCGTCCAGAATCACCGCCGCCGCCGTCACCGGCCCGGCGAGCGGGCCACGGCCCACCTCGTCCACGCCCGCCACGCGCAAGGCGCCCGCGACCAGCGCCTCGGTCTCGAACTGGAAATGGGGCCCATGCGCGGTTGTGATCATGGGCCCCTGATAGTCACGTTTACATCGGAGGAAAAGAAGGGAGGCACCCGTAGGATGCTTTGAACCGGGCCCCTCCCCTCACTGCTCGACCGGTATCCGCGCTCTTATTTGCGGTACTTGTCACTTCTGCGGTCGAAGAACCCGTGCCGCTCGAGACAGGCGCTGCCGTAAACCACGCCACGCCGTCCATTTCCGCGGGTCTCCACCGCGCAGCGATGCGGCAGCGCGTTGAACCTTGAATAGTTGTTCAGCAGGCAGTGCCGGCCATAGCCGCGCAGCACACCGCCCCGGACCCGCACGTCGCGGCGGCACTGCTGCGGCAGCGCAAAACGCCCGCCATGACGACCGCGATTGCCATAGCCGTCATGCCCGCGCCGATACCCGCGATTGTCGTAGCGGTCGTGCCCACGGCGATGCCCATTGTTGAACCGCGGCACATGACCGCCCTGATGGCGCGTCACCGCGCGGTCGTCGCGGCGCTTGTCGGCGATGGCCGCGCCGATCAGTCCCAGGGCAACCGCCCCCGCCACCCATTTGCCGACATCCCTGTCGCCGGCCTGCGCCGGGGCTGCTGTCATTCCGGTCACCGCCAGCGCGGCGGCCAGTATCAGCGATATGAACTTCCGATGTGTCATGTCAGATCCTTTCTCTGCATTCAGCTTTGATCGGTCTCCTCCCCCGGTCATGACGTCACCGTGTCGGCCCGGGTCAGGCGATGCAGCAAGGATCGGTCCACCCCGCCCAGACAGGCAATATCGCCCACCTGCTATCGGATAACACGGCACGAAAGGCCGTTTGCCGCCAACCGGATATTGAATAGCGGCGGGGATGCGCGCATCTTGGCGCAATGAAACGCACACTCCTCCCCCTCGTCGTGACGCTCGGCCTTGCCGCCGCCACGACCGGCGCCGCCCAGGCCGCCTGCTATGCCGAGTACAAGGCCAAGCGCGACACCCCGTTCGAGCTGATTTACGAGGTCGCGCAGATCAGCGGCCCTTGCACCATCGCCAACGCCACGGCTCAGCTTGGCACCCGCCTGGCCGGACAAGGCCTGACCCTGCTCAAGGTCCTCTCGGTCCGCGAAGGCTAGAAGAAGGAGACTGCCGCACGTGCAGGATTTCGACACCTCCATCACAGACACCCGCCGCTCCGGCAACCGGATCGTGCTGTTTGGCGTCGCGGCCATCGTCACGATCCTTGTCGGCGCCGCGATCCTTCTGGTTCTGACCCTGCCCGACGCCAACGCCTTCAACGACAAGGTGGCGCAGATCTTCGCCGAGAACGACGCGCTCACCTCGGATGCCGAGATCAAGCTGCTGGAAATCCTCGCCCTCTCGGGGACGGCCTTTTCCGAAACGCTCGGCAGCTACCGGATGCTTATCCTCGTCCTTCTGGTCTTCGCCACGGCCCTTCTGGTGGCCGCGCTGGTGTTTCTGGTCATGCTCGTCGGCATGAACCGCCGCCTGGCGCAGATCGAACACTCCGGCATCCAGGTCAGTTCGCTACTCATCAGCCGCGAGGAAAACGCCGTCTACCTCAACAACATGGGCTTCAAGCTCACGGACGCGGCGATGGAAACCCTTGCCGTTCTGGCCGAGGCACGAATGGACGACGACGTGCTCTCGGGCGCCGAGATCGAGGCGGTGATCTCCGGTCGCTCTGCCGACTATTGCGAAGAGGCCGCCGGCGCGACCCGCATCAAGCGCCTGCGCGACACTCTGGGCAACCAGATGGTCTCGGAACTGCTGGTCAAGAACATCGCGCGCCGCGGCTATATGCTGGCGATCGACAAGAAAGTCATCCGCGTGATCTGACGCCGCCCGCGCCCTCTGGCGCGTGTTTCGCTTGCCGCGCTACTACAAGTTGTGGAACTCACCCCACCCCCTCTGCGTTCAAGCCCTTAACGTCTAAGAACGAAAAACGTCCAGAGGGGGACAGTCATATGACTACGTGGGTTGAACGGATGGGCCTGAAAACCGATCCGGTGATTTTCTCGATATCCGCCATCTTCACCATCGTCTTCGTTCTTGCACTGGTCATCGCGCCGGAACCCATCGGCGACGCCTTCGCCGCCGGGCGCGCGTGGATCGTTTCTCACTTGGGCTGGTTCTTCATCCTCGGCGTCAACCTCTGGCTCGGTTTCCTCGTTTGGACCGCCATGAGCCGTCACGGCCATATCCGCCTCGGCCCGCGCGACTCCCGGCCTGACTACACAAACCTGTCGTGGTTCACGATGCTGTTTGCCGGCGGCATCGGCACCGTCCTGATGTTCTGGGGCGTGGCCGAACCCATGAGCCATTTCGCCACCCCGCCCCTGCCGGGGGTCGAGCCCTATTCCGAAGAGGCCGCGAAGGACGCGATTTCCATCGCAACCTATCACCTCGCCCTGCACACCTGGACGATCTTCGCCCTGCCGGGGCTTGCCTTCGCCTATTTCATCAACCGCTACGACCTGCCCGTGCGCGTCAGTTCCGTTTTCTACCCTCTGATCAAGGACCGGATCTACGGTCCATTGGGCAAAGCCATCGACATCGCGGCGGTTCTCGGCACGCTCTTCGGGGTCGCGGTCTCGCTCGGTCTCGGCTCGTCCCAGATCGCCGCCGGACTTTCCGCGCTCTTTGGCTGGGACTCCGGCGTCATGCTCAAGGTCGCGATCCTCGCGGTCCTGACAGCCGTGGCTGTGGTGTCCATCGTCGCCGGCCTCGACAAGGGCGTCAAGCTTCTGTCCAACATCAACATCGGCATGGCCGTGGGCCTCATGATCTTCGTGCTGATCTGCGGCTCGACCCTCTTTTTGCTGCGCGGCATGGTCGAAACCGTCGGGCTCTACCTCGGCAACCTGCCGCGCCTCGCGTTCTGGAACGACATGCTGGCCGATATCGGCCCCAATTCCGACGGCTGGGGCTGGCAGGGCGGCTGGACCGTGTTCTACTGGGCATGGACAGTGACGTGGTCCCCCTTCATCGGCCTTTTCGTCGCGCGCATCTCGCGCGGGCGCACGATCCGCGAATTCGTCTTCGGCGTGCTGCTGGCCCCGTCGCTCTTTACCTTGATCTGGTTCTCGATTTTCGGCTGGCAGGCGATGGAGATCGACGGCATCGGCGCCGCCGCGCGCGATGCCCTGGGGGACCAGGCCGGCGCGCTCAGCGATGCGGTGGCCGAATCCGTGCCGCTCGCCATGTTCGCCTTCTTCGAAAACTTCCCCTTCGCTGACCTCGTACAAGGTATCGCCGTGCTCGTGGTCGCGATTTTCTTCGCCACGTCCTCGGACTCGGCTTCGCTGGTGGTCGACATGCTCTGCACCGGCTCGCCAGACCCCGGACCGACTCGCCAGCGCGTCTTCTGGGGCGTGTCCGAAGGGCTGGTGGCCACGATGCTGATCGTCCTCGCCGGCGACGCCGGCCTGACCGCCCTGCAACAGGTCATCACCGTCGTGGGACTCCCGATCTTCTGCCTCGTGTTCCTGATGATCCCGGCGCTGATCCTCGGCTTGCGCAACGAGGAGATCGACCACATCACCATCGGCAAACGACCGGGCTTGTCCAAGTTCTGACGTCATAAACGGGAAACTGGCGACCCCGGCAGGATTCGAACCTGCAACCTGCCCCTTAGGAGGGGGCTGCTCTATCCAGTTGAGCCACGGGGCCGCTGGGACACTCCTAGCCCAATCGTGCGGACGTGTCACGATGGCGGTGACACACTTTTGGACATGCTTCGGCGCACGCGGAAATGAATAAAAACGTAAGAATTATTTGTTCTGACGCCCATTTTCGATATAACATTAGGTGTCCGTGCGTATTGCGGAACAGTAATCAGTTTGACCAAGGTAAGGTTCTCATGTTTTCCATCACACAACCGCCATGTCGCGCGCTTTTGCGCAGCGGCACTGCAATCATTTTTGTTCTCGCCGGCAGCCACGCGTCTTTGGCGGACGGGACTGCCCCCTGCAACACCGGTGCCGGGACCAACAGCGTCGAATGCGGCGAGAACAGCACCTCGAACGGTGACTTTTCGGTCGCCATCGGTGACCAGTCGGTGACCGATGCCACGTCGACCGATGGTGTCGCCATCGGGTCCGAAGCCGCAGCGACCGGCCCCTCGACCACCGCTGTCGGCGGCGAGACCGTCGCAACCGGCCCAGGCACGACCGCGATTGGCTGGCAAAGCCAAGCCACGGCGGAACGCGCCCAGGCCTTCGGCCATCTCGCAACCGCGCAGGGTGTCCGCAGCCTGGCGGTTGGCGAGAATGCCGACGCGCAGACCGACAACGCCACCGCCATCGGCAACGAGGCCACCGCGAACGGCATCGATTCGATTGCATTCGGCGACACGTCACAGGCCACCGGCCCCTCGACAACCGCTGTCGGTGGCGAGTCCGTCGCCACCGGCCCAGGCGCGACCGCGATTGGCTGGCAGAGTCAGGCAACGGCGGAACGCGCGCAGGCCTTCGGCCATCTCGCAACGGCGCAGGGCGTCCGCAGCCTCGCAATTGGCGAGGCCGCCGACGCGCAGACCGACAACGCCACCGCCATCGGCAACGAGGCCACAGCGAGCGGCATCGACTCGATAGCATTCGGTGACACCTCGCAGGCCACCGGCCCCTCCACCACCGCTGTCGGTGGCGAGTCCGTCGCCACCGGCCCAGGCGCGACCGCGATTGGCTGGCAAAGCCAGGCAACAGCGGAACGCGCGCAGGCCTTCGGTCATCTCGCGACCGCGCAGGGCGTCCGCAGCCTCGCAATTGGCGAGGCCGCCGACGCGCAGACCGACAACGCCACCGCCATCGGCAACGAGGCCACAGCGAGCGGCATCGACTCGATAGCATTCGGTGACACCTCGCAGGCCACCGGCCCCTCCACCACCGCTGTCGGTGGCGAGTCCGTCGCCACCGGCCCCGGCGCAACAGCGATGGGTTGGCAGGCCATGGCGACGGCGGAGCGGGCCCAGGCCTTCGGCCATCTTGCCAGCGCGAGCGGTGTGCGGTCCACTGCGGTCGGCGAAGGTGCCGTCGCGTCCGGGGAGCGGTCTCTGTCGTTCGGTAATCTCGCAACGGCGACGGCCACCAACTCGGTCGCGATCGGTGACGGTGCACAGGCCACCAACGAGAACCAGTTCGTTCTCGGCAATGCGCAAAATACCTATACGGCGCCCGGCATCAACTCGGCGGACAGCACCGCGGCGCAGGGCGCCGTTGTCGGCTACCTGACGACGGACGCGGCGGGCAACCTTGCGGTCGACAACTCGGCGCTGCCGACGGCGGCGCTGACCAGCGCGGTACAGGCCAACGCAGGATCGATTGCGGCCAACTCCCAGGGAATTGCGTCGAACGCGCGTGGCATCTCAAGCAACCAGGAAGGTATCGCAATGGCGATGGCCCTCGATACGCCTTACGTGCCCAGCGATCGGACCTTCGCATTGTCGACGGGCGTCGGCGCCTTCGAGGGCAAGACCGCTTTGGCGCTCAACATGGGCTTCCGCGCAAGCGACACCGTGCAGTTCGACGCCGGTCTCGCCCACGGTTTCGACCGGAGCCAGACCGGTGGCCGTGTCGGGGTGACATGGTCCTGGTAACGGCAACACGTCTCGCCATGAAAAGAGCGTCGCAACGGATCGTTGCGGCGCTTTTCGCCGTCGTGCTCATGACCGGGCATGCGGCAGCTCAGGAAACGGTGGAGCGCAGCTTCGCCGTTGCGCTGATCCGGGACATCATGACGGCCGTGAACCACGGCAACTGGACAGGCAACTACACGGTGCTGAGAGACTACGCCGCGCCCGAGTTTTCCGCCGCAAACGATCCAACCCGACTTGCCGGGCTTTTCACGCCGGTGCGCGAGGCTGGTCTCGACATGCTGCCGGTCCTTGTGACCGAGCCCGAAATCCTAAAGGCCCAAGTCTCCGCCGGGGGTCAGCAGATGCGGCTCACCGGGTACTTCCCGACCCGACCACAGCATTTCAGCTTCGACATGGTGATGGTCAGCGAAGGTCGGCGTTGGGTCCTGCTCGATATCTCGGTGGGGGCTTTCGATCCTATCTCGGTCCCCGACTCTGCCCCGCAAGCGGATGAGGCAGAACCCGACCCGGCGCCGGATGCAGAGTAAGCCCTGCTTGCAGGGGTGACGCCGATTCGGCTAGAATCGTCGGACCCCCTGACAGGAACGCCCCGCACAATGACATCACAGGATAACCGCCCGCTCACGCTTCGTGACGTGTCCGAAGCTTCGGGCGTGTCCGAAATGACGGTCAGCCGCGTGTTGCGCAATCGCGGCGACGTCTCGGACACAACGCGCAAACGCGTGCTGGAAGCGGCGCGCGCCCTTGGCTACGTCCCCAACAAGATCGCCGGCGCACTGGCCAGCCAGCGGGTCAACCTCGTCGCGGTCGTCATCCCCTCGATGTCCAACATGGTTTTCCCCGATGTCATGACAGGCATCTCCGAGGCGCTCGACGAGACCGAGCTTCAGCCCGTCGTCGGCGTCACCGGCTACCGGCCGGAAAAAGAAGAAAAGGTCCTCTACGAAATGCTCTCCTGGCGCCCCTCGGGCGTGATCATCGCAGGGATGGAGCATTCCGACGCGGCGCTTGCCATGCTCCGCGCCTCTGGCATCCCGGTCGTCGAGATCATGGATGTAGACGGCACCGCGATCGACTCCGTGGTCGGAATATCGCACCGCCGCGCCGGGTCGCAGATGGCACAGGCGATCATCAAGGCCGGGTATCGGCGCATCGCCTTTCTCGGCACCAAGATGCCGCTGGATCACCGCGCCCGAAAACGCTTCGAAGGGTTCACCGAAACCCTCGCAAAGGCCGGGATCGAAATCGAGGACCGCGAGTTCTACTCCGGCGGCTCGGCGCTCAAGAAGGGCCGCGAGATGACCCGCGACGTGCTGGCCCGCAGCCCGGATCTCGACTTCATCTACTATTCCAACGACCTGATCGGTGCGGGCGGCCTGCTCTACCTGACCGAGCAGGGCATCGACATTCCCGGCCAGGTGGGCCTTGCCGGTTTCAACGGCGTCGACCTGATCAAGGGCCTGCCGCGCGAGCTGGCGACGATGGATTCCTGCCGCCAGGAGATCGGCCGCCGCGCCGCCGAACTGATCGTCGCCCGCGCCACCGGTGCCGACAGCGCGGCGGGCTCGTCCCGGATCGTGCTGGAGCCCACGCTCACCTACGGCGACACATTGCGCCGCCCTTAGGGCGCTTCCCTTCCCTGCCCTGTCGCGGACAGGCCAGACCCCGCCTTGTTCGCCCCGCACCATCCTGTCAAACATCGGGGAGGCATTAACCATGCAGACCGGCTTCATCGGGCTCGGCAATGTCGGCGGCAAGCTCGCGGGCTCGCTCCTGCGCAACGGCATCGACCTTACGGTGCATGACCTCGACCCCGACCTCGTCGCCGGCTTCACCACGTGCGGCGCGCAGGCGGCCCAAAGCCCGGCGCAGATGATGCAGGACTGCGACGCCGTCATCACCTGCCTGCCCTCGCCCGCCGCCTCGGACGCGGTGCTGCGCCAGATGCTGCCCCATGTCGGCCCCGGCAAGATCTGGATGGAAATGTCCACCACCGACGAGGCCGAGGTCAAACGCCTCGGCAGCCAGGTCATCGCCGCCGGCGGTGCGGCCGTCGACTGCCCCGTATCGGGCGGCTGCCACCGGGCCGACACGGGCAACATCTCGATCTTCGCGGGCTGTGACCGCGCCACGTTCGAGCGTATCCTGCCACTGTTGAAAACCATGGGTCGCCGCATTCTGCACACCGGCGAACTGGGCAGCGCGTCGGTGCTCAAGGTCATGACAAACTACCTGGCCACCGCCAACCTGCTCACCCTGTGCGAGGCGCTGGTGACCATGAAAGGCGCCGGCATGGATCTTGCCACCACCTATCAGGCCATCGCCATCAGCTCCGGCACCTCCTTCGTGCACGAAACCGAAAGCCAGGTCATCCTGAACGGGTCTCGCGACATCAACTTCACCATGGATCTGGTGAAAAAGGACATCGGCCTGTTCCAGTCGATTGCCGACCGTGCCGGTGTGCCGCTGGAAATCTCCCCCTTGATGATCTCTATCTTCGAGGACGGCATTCGGCGTTACGGGATGCGCGCGCAATCGGACGACATCATCCGCCGCCTGGAAGAGGCCACGGGCCTCGACATCACCGCGCCGGGCTTTCCTGCCGAAATGGTCGATGACGAACCCGAAGAACCCGGGTACGAAGTGCACGTCCCCAGCCGGATCAGCTAACGCAAAACACGTTTGGCAACCGGTAATTAGGCCGATCTTAACCTTTGTTTAACACCGCCGTGCCAAGGTACGTCACGGCGTCATGTTAACCAAGGCGCGCAGTTCGAATTGAAAAATCTCCTCCGCTCTGGCTCTGTCAAACGGGGTATTTTGTGGATATGGGTTATGCTTTTCCTGGCTGGTTTGATCGGTATGATGGCGGCAAGCACCGCGGCAATGTGGGGGTTCGAAGACGTCTCCACACAGAATGCCCGCGACGATGTCGATACGCCCGGCGACACCGATCAGCTTGATACGGGCGGTACCGCCACCTCGGTTCTCGATATCGCAACCGCGCCCGAAGCTGCGGCAGATGACCCCGAGGGCGACGACTATGGCGTCGCGCGTGGAACCACGGTGGCCAACACTGTCTCGGGCACATCGATCAACGAATTTCTCGACGGACTCGACGGCGACGACACGGTCACGTCCGGCGACGGCAACGATATCGCGCGCGGCGGTGAAGGCGATGACGTCGTTGCGGGCGACGGCGGCGACGACATCCTGCATGGCGAGGCCGGGAATGACGTGGTCTCGGGCGGCGCCGGAAATGACAGCGTCATGGGCCATGACGGCGATGACCTCCTTGACGGCGGGGATGGCGACGACAGTCTTCTGGGGGGCGAAGGCGACGACACCCTGTCAGGCGGCACCGGAAATGATGCGCTGCACGGCTATCTCGACGACGACACGCTCGACGGCGGCGCCGGCGCCGATACGCTCTTCGGCGGCGACGGCAACGATCAGCTCAGCGGCATCGCCCCCGACGGCACCGCGCCCGAAGACGATCAGGACTACCTGAACGGCGGAACGGGCGACGACCGGATCTCGCTTGGCGCGGGCGACATAGCCAACGGCGGCAACGGTGCCGACAGCTTTATCCTTCGTGACTGGCTCGATGCTCAACATCAGGGCCAGATCGTTGATTTCAATACCGCCGAGGACAACCTCGTGCTGCTTTACGACGACACCGGCGATGCCGCGCCGGATGTCTCGATCGAAGGCGATACGGATGTGCCCGGCCTGCATCGCGTCCTCCTGGACGGAGAGGTGGCGGCCGAGGTGACCAGCGACGCCGCCCTGACGCTGGAGCATATCACCCTTATCCCACAAACCGAGGGCTGATCCGCGCCCCCGGGGCCGCTTCCGCGAATCCCCCTTTCCAAACGCCCGAGAATCTCCTATATGCCCGCATCTGCCGCTGAAACGGCAGGTTTCTCCACAGGACCTTGCTGGACGACATCCCGGCTCGTGCCCTTCACCCTTCAACCAAAGGAGACCCCGATGTCGATCACTGTCGAAGAAAAAGCCAAGGTGCTGAAAGAGTTCGCGACCAAGGAAGGCGACACCGGCTCGCCCGAAGTTCAGGTCGCGATCCTCACATCGCGCATCACAACCCTGACCGAGCACTTCAAGACCCACAAGAAGGACAACCACGGTCGCCGTGGCCTTCTGAAGATGGTCGCCCAGCGCCGCAAGCTGCTGGACTACCTCAAGGGCAAGGACGAAGGCCGCTACCAGGACCTGATCAAGCGTCTCGGCATCCGCCGCTAAAACGCACCGGTGATCAGAATTTGATAAGAATGCCCGTTCCCCGGAGCGGGCATTTTCTTTTGCCGATCATCGCCGGGCAATAAATGAAAAAGGCCCGGGTCGTTTCCGAACCCGGGCCTGTTTTTCTACCTATTGGTCGGCAGGTCAGTGCAGCTTGGACTCAACCTCGCCAATCGACTGATCGATCAACTTGCTGTTGTCCTCCTCGGTCATGGTCTTGGCGACCACGTCCTTGGCGGCGGCTACGGCCACGGCAATCGCCTGGTCGCGCACGTCCTTCACGGCGCTGGCCTCGGCCGACGCGATCTGCTCTTCGGCGGCCTTGATCCGGCGCTTGATGGACACTTCGAGGTCTTTCTTCGCCTGCTCGGCAGCTTCGGCGGCTTCGGTCTTGGCATGGGCCACGATCCGGTCGGCCTGGTCCTGCACTTCCTTCTGCTTGCGCTCATAGCTTGCCAGCAGGGTCTGTGCCTCCTCGCGCAGCGCGCGCGCCTCGTCCAGCTCCGACTTGATGCCGTCGGCCCGCTTGTCCAGCATCTCGCCGATCTTGCCGGGCACCTTCAGGTAGACCAGCAGCGCGATAAACAGGATGAAGGCCAGCATCACCACGAAGTTGGTGTTGCCCAGCGACAAGAAAGGCCCGGTAGCGGCCAGCGCGGGGCTGGCAGCGACCATGGCAGTCAGGGTTGCGATCAACTGTTTCATGGCGCTCACCCTTTCAGCCGCGAATTGACGGCGGACGTGACTGTCCGCGCATCGGCCTTGACGCCCATGGCGGCCACCAATTCCTTGGCGGTGTCCTTGGCCACTTCCTTCACGCTCTCCATGGCGGAGGCGCGGATTTCCGCGATGGCCTTCTCGCCCTCGGCAGTCTTCGCCGCGATCTCGGCGTCGGCCTTCTTGGTGGCCTCTTCCAGCTCCGCGTTCATTTCCGCCTTGGCCTCGGCAATGATCTCCTGCGCCTGTGCGCGGGCATCGGCCAAAGCCTTGTTATAGGCGTCTTCCGCGTCAGAGGCCTTTTCCTTCAGGTCTTCCGCCGCCGCCAGGTCGTTGGTGATCGTCCCCTGACGCTCGGCCAGCACCGCCGCGATCCGCGGCAGCGCGATGCGCGACAGGATGAAAAAGATCACGATCAGCGCGATGACCAGCCAGAAGATCTGGTTGCCCATCCAGTCCGGGCAAAGCTGGGGAAGGCCGATTGCTCCACCGCCTGCGTCGACGCAAGCGCTGGCAGCACCTTCTCCTAGGGTATCGGTCGCCATCTGCGTTCTCCTTGTTGCGCCTGCCCCCTTGTATCAGGTTTGCCGGACAATGTCCGGCACCGGGACTGCGCAAGGCTCAATGTTCGTGTCGTGGTGCCAGGCCCGCAAGACGGACGCGGCATAAGGCCATTCGGATTTTCCTCACGGACGCCGGGGGACAGGCACAACGCCCCTCGCCCGGCCCGTAAGGATCACATCCGCCTGGCTTAGACGGCGAACATCAGCAGAAGCGCGACGAGGAACGAGAAGATCCCCAGTGCTTCCGCGAACGCGATACCGATGAACATGGTCGCGGTCTGGCCACCGGCGGCCGAGGGGTTGCGCAGGGCACCGGCCAGGTAGTTGCCGACCACGTTGCCCACACCGACGGCCGCGCCGCCCATGCCGACAGACGCCAGGCCCGCGCCGATGAATTGACCCATTTGTGCGATATCGCCTTCCATGTCTTTTCTCCTTACGATGGAATTCAGTGATCTGTTGTTGGTTGCTGGCGCCGGAAACCGCCGCCGTAGGGTGGGTGACAACCCACGCTATCTCCTAGTGATGCGGGTGCAGCGCGTCCTTCAGGTACACGCAGGTCAGGATGGTGAACACGTAGGCCTGGATGAACGACACCAGCACCTCCAGCCCGTAAACCGCCGTGATCGCCAGGATAGACAGCGGCGTGACCACAAGGCCCACACCGGTCGAGATCAGCACCAGCGGCGCGAAGGCGGCAAACACCTTCATCACGGCGTGGCCCGCCATCATGTTGCCGGCAAGACGGATAGAGTGGCTGACCGGACGCACGAAGTACGAGATCACCTCGATCAGCGCCAGGATCGGCCGCAGCACCAGCGGCGCCGAGCTGATCCAGAACAGGCTCAGAAAGCTCGCGCCGTTCTTGACGAAGCCCAGGACGGTCACGCCGATGAACACCATCATCGCCATCACCGCGGTCACGCCGATATGGCTGGTTGATGTGAACGATCCGGGGATCAGGCCAAGGAAGTTAGCGAAGACGATGAACATGAACAGCGTCATGATGTAGGGGAAGTACGGCAGCGCGTCCTTGCCCGCCACGTCCTCGACCATCTTGCGGATGAAGCCGTAGGCCAGTTCCGCAACCGACTGGATGCGGCCCGGAATGACCGACCGCGCCGAAGTGCCCAGAACCATCAGCGCGAACACGGCCAGGCACGTCAGCGCCATCCACAGCGTCACGTTGGTGATCGTGAACAGGCCCACCGGGCCGTCGCCGGCCAGCGGCTTGATGATGAACTGATCCATCGGGTGGAAAACCAGCCCTTCGCTTTCGCCATGCGCTTCAGTGGCCATCTGTCATCCTCTTCTCGTCACCCTCTCGGGCTCGCTCTGCGTCCAGCGTTTCCGCCGCATTCTTCAGCTGGATCTCGTTGGCGCTGCGCATCATCGTCTTGATGCCCGCCGCCAGGCCCAGCAATGTAAACAGCACGAGGAAGATCGGGATTGTCCCGAACAGGTAATCCAACCCGTACCCCATGCCAAAGCCGATCCCCAGACCGGCCACAAGCTCGATCACCATCCGCCAGGCCAGCTGCGCCTGGGAATAGTGGTTCTCCATGTGGGGCGTCGGCGCATCCACGCCTTTCAGCGCATTGATCCTGTCTTCAAGCCGCTTCAGCCGCTCCTGTCGGTCAGGATCGTCCACGTTTGCCCCTCCGGAACCGTTGCGCTGTTGCTATGCCGCACCCGCGCCCGAGTCAAGCACGGGACAACCCCTCTCAACCCCTTGATAAAACGAGCCTTTCATGGGCTGCGCCGCTCCGCCGCAGTCCGCTTCGGGCGTCATGAACCGGATTCCGCATATTCAACCAAGCGGTTGAGATTGCGCGCACCGCACCGTTTTCACTGTTCCTCAAATACTCAAATTCCGCCGCCGGCCCTAAAGCTCCAGCCAAGCCACCTCGGCGCCCCACCCTTCCAGTAGCGCAACCAGGTCGGCAGGCCGCATCGCCACCGTCCTGTCATTGACCAGCGGGTGCGCATGGACGAACTCCGCGTCCCGCACCGCCGCGTCCATCCACAGCTGCACGCCCGCCTCCGCCCCGTTGACCAAACCCAGCGGGCTGACCGCGCCGGGCCGCACGCCCAGGAACTCCATCAAACGCTCCGCCGAGCCGAACGACAGCCCCGCAACACCCATCTGCGCGCCCAGCGCCTTCAGGTCCACCTCCCGGTCCTGCTCCAGCACCACAAGGTGGTTCCGCTTCTTGCGGTCTCGCAGGTAGAAGTTCTTGATGTCGATCCGCCCTTCGCCTGCCGGAACGGCCCCGCCCTGCACCGTCTTGGCATCCTCGACCGTGCGCAGGGGAATATGCTCGTAAAGCTCGAAATCGACGCCCGCCGCGCGCATCCGCGCCAGCAGGTCATCCGAACTCACGGGCAAGCTGTCCTGAAAGGCGGAAGAGGCATCGACCATGTCCAAAGGCTCCTTGACCGGGTAAGGCGGCTATTCCGCCGGGTCGTCCTTCTCGAAGAACGACTTCAGCCTGTCAATGGCCCCGGGCTTTTCATCCTCGGCTGTGTCGTCGGCCTCCGCCTCGACCGCCGTCTCGTCCTCACGCACGATCCCGCCTTTCATCACGCCAGCCAGCACCGTGTCCCAAAAGAGGTCGATGTCGCCTTCGCGTAGCCGGGCCATCTCCTCGGCATCCAGCTGCAACTGATAGCGAAACTCCGCGTTCCCGCCCTGCATCGCCACCAGCTTGCCCAGGCCTCCGGCCAGCATCCGCTCGGTCCGCGCCGCGCCTTCGGGCACGCTCACACTCATGTCTCGCGCCGCCAGCCGCCAGTTCATGTCGACGAAGTCCTCCGACAGGCTCCAGCTGTCCTCGACCATCACCGTCGCCCGGCCCGTCTCGATCCATGTCAGCGGCGCGCGCGGCACCAACCGCTTCAGCTGTGCCGCGTCCACGTCCTCGAAGGCCCAGCGCGTCTCGCGCCCCTGCTCGGTGATCTCGCGCGTCTCCACCAACAGCGGCTGGCCCGCCACCTCGGCGGTCAGGTTCGAACGGAACAGCAGGTCGAACAGCGCCAGCCCGCTGCGAAACGGCGCCACCTCGCCGGTCTCGATCGCCAGCGTGTAGGGTTCGGTCCCGCGCGGCCGGATCTCCACGTCGACACCCTCGACCGCCAGCCTGTCGGCCTTGAACGCCCGGCGCGGCTTGGGAAGGCCGCGCTCCTCGCCCGCCGTCTCTTCCTTGGGAAGCGGCGGAATGACATACCCTTCCACCCCCTCGACCTGCCCCAGCTCCAGCCGTGGCGTGTCGCCCAACAGGCTCCACAGGTCCACATCCGCCTCCGCCCGCGCCACAGCCAGGTCAAAGGCCAACCCGGTCTCGTGCGCTCGCGCCATCTGCAGCCCCTCCAGCACAACGTGCCCGCCCAGAAGCGATCCGCTGGCCGCGGCATACTCCACGCGCATTCCCGCATTCTCGCTGGCGGTCTCGATCACCGTTCGCAGGATCGGCTGGAAAAACACATAAGTCGCCACGACCCCCAGCACGCCCAACACGGCAGAGCCGCCGGCCACCCAATGCACCACCTTGCGCGGGATCAGCGGCTTGCGTGGCGGCGACGACTTGCCCCGGGCAGACGCGCGCCGCGCCCGCCGGGCCTGGACCCATTCCGCGAACACCCCGCCGAACAGCAGGAAAAAGCCCTCGATCACCGCACCCACGATGGCGCCCAGAATGGCGATCACCGGCGCCATGCACGCCAGGATGATCTCCGCAAAGATAAGAACCAGCGCTTCCATCGCGAAATCTCCTAAAGCAATGGCCGCAGTCTATCCCTGCCCGACGCCCCTTGCCAACGCCTTCCAAGTTCATGACGTCACCCGGCCCCGCGCGGTGGCGGCCCTGCATCCGCGCCAGTGGTGCCAAGTCCGGCCCGACGCGCTGCGCCATATTGACTCCCCCGCCGCAAAAGCCTATCAGCCGCGCAATATCACGGAAGACAGCGTTCTTCCGGTCCCTTGGGCGCAGCCTGGGATCGCCCCCCACCAGCGAGTTTCGCCCGTGGGGGCGTTTATCGTTTGAACCGTCATCCCTATGTTGGGACGACATGACAGAAACCGGCGAAGGAGGCCGAGGCATGTTTGAAAATCTTTCCGAACGTCTCTCCGGCGTCTTCGACCGGCTGACGAAACAGGGCGCCCTTTCCGAAGAGGACGTCAAGACCGCCCTGCGCGAGGTCCGCGTCGCCCTTCTGGAGGCCGACGTCTCGCTCCCCGTCGCCCGGGACTTCGTCAAGCGCGTGCAGGATCAGGCCACCGGCCAGGCCGTCACCCGCTCCGTCACCCCCGGGCAGCAGGTCGTCAAGATCGTCCACGACGCGCTGGTCGACACGCTCACCGGGTCCGAGGACCCCGGCGCGCTGAAAATCGACAACCCGCCTGCCCCGATCCTCATGGTCGGCCTGCAGGGCTCGGGCAAGACCACCACCACCGCCAAGCTCGCCAAGCGCCTCAAGGACCGCGACGGCAAGCGCGTGCTGATGGCCTCGCTCGACGTCAACCGCCCCGCGGCCATGGAACAGCTCGAAATCCTCGGCCGCCAGATCGGCGTCGACACGCTCCCCATCGTCAAGGGCGAGGACCCGGTCACCATCGCCAAGCGCGCCAAGACGCAGGCGGGCCTCGGTGGCTACGACGTCTACATGCTCGACACCGCCGGCCGCCTGCATATCGACCAGGAGCTGATCGCCCAGGCGGCGGCAGTCCGCGACGTCGCCAACCCGCGCGAAACGCTTCTGGTGGTCGACGGCCTGACGGGCCAGGACGCCGTCAACGTCGCCACCGAGTTCGACAACAAGATCGGCGTCTCCGGCGTGGTCCTCACCCGGATGGACGGCGACGGCCGCGGCGGCGCCGCCTTGTCGATGCGCGCCGTCACCGGCAAACCCATCCGCTTCGTCGGCCTGGGCGAAAAGATGGACGCCATCGAAACCTTCGAGCCCGAGCGCATCGCGGGCCGCATCCTCGGCATGGGCGACATCGTTTCCCTCGTCGAGAAAGCGCAGGAAACCATCGAGGCCGAACAGGCCGAAAAGATGATGCGCCGCTTCCAGAAGGGTCAGTTCAACATGAACGACCTCAAGATGCAGCTTGAACAGATGCAAAAGATGGGCGGCATGGAAGGCGTGATGGGCATGATGCCCGGCATGGGCAAGATGGCCAAGCAGATGGAAGGCGCCGGCATCGACGACAAGGTCATCGCCCACCAGATCGCGCTGGTCAATTCCATGACCAAGAAGGAACGCGCCAACCCCAAGCTCCTGCAGGCGTCGCGCAAGAAGCGCATCGCGCAGGGCGCGGGGCTGGAAGTCTCCGAGCTCAACAAGCTTCTGAAAATGCAACGCCAGATGGGCGACATGATGAAGAAGATGGGCAAGGGCGGCATGCTGAAACAGGCGATGAAAGGCATGTTCGGCAAAGGCGGCCCCTCGCCCGAGGACATGGCCCAGGGCATGGACCCCAAGGCGCTCGAACAGGCCGCCAAGCAGATGGGCAAGGGCATGTCCGGCGGCGGTTTTCCCGGCATGGGCGGCGGTGCGCAATTGCCCCCCGGTCTCTCCGGCTTCGGGAAAAAGAAATAATCCCATGGCTTTTTCTTGCCCCAAATACTCAATCCGGCCCCTGCCGTCCGCGCCCCGGCCCGCCCCGGCGCGTCACGGCGCAGCCCGTTGCATAAGAGCCGCGCGGCAGCGCGTCCTTTTGGCCAGACCCACGGCAGGTGCCGCATGACCCTCCGTCTCGACATCCCCCGGATCGAGACCGACCGCCTCGTCCTGCGCGGCCCCGAAGCCAGCGATTTCGAACCGCTGGCCGGGTTCCTGCTGGACCGCGAGCGTTCCTGGGGCTTCGGCACGGAAAAGAACATGTCCCGCGCCTGGCGCTGGTTCGCCATGTCCATCGGCCACTGGGCGCTGCACGGCTTCGGCTATTTCACCATGGAGTGGAAGGAAACGGGCCAGCCCTGCGGCATCACCGGCATCTGGGCGCCCGAGGGCTGGCCCGAGCCGGAACTCGGCTGGGTCGTCTATGACGGGTTCGAGGGCCGCGGCATCGCCTATGAAGGCGCCGAACGCGCCCGCCGCTGGGCCTACCAGGATCTGGGCCTCACGACGCTCACCTCCAACATCGTGCCCGGCAACACGCGCTCCATCGCGCTGGCCGAACGCCTCGGCGCGCAGTACGAGACGACCTACCAGAATGTCGAGATGGGCGAGGATTACCTCTACCGTCACCCCGGCCCGTCCGAACTGGGCCTCGACTGCGACGCCGACGGCTCCCCCGAGGCCTACGCATGAAGATCACCGTCGACATCCCTGTCATCGAGACCGGTGACCTGGTCCTGCGCGGCTACCGGGACTCCGATTTCGAGGCCTTCGCCGCCTTTGGCACGTCTCCCCGCGCGTCCTATGTCGGCGGTCCGCACACCCGTTGGGACAGCTGGCGCGCCTTCATGGCCGGGATCGGCCACTGGGCCCTGCGCGGCTACGGCATGTGGATGATCGAACACCGCGACTCCCGTCAGGTCGCAGGCCGCGTCGGCATGATCCTAAACGATGGCTGGGACGAACCCGAACTCGGCTGGCACATCTACGACGGGTTCGAAGGCAAGGGCCTGGCCTGTCAGGCCGCCCTGGCCGCGCGCGACCACGCGGCACGCCATTTCGGCCTCGACGGCGTGATCTCCTATATCGACGCCTCCAATACCCGCTCGCTCCGCCTCGCCGAACGCCTCGGCGCACAGTACGAACGCGATGGCACCGTCGTCGGCACCCCCTGCCAGGTCTGGCGCCACCCCCGCGTGGCCCAGCCCACCGCGCAACCGGCGGAGGCCTGAGATGGGACACCGCGACATCCCCGTGCTCGAGACCGGGCGCCTCGTCCTGCGCGGTCCCGAGGCGACGGATTACCCGGATTTCAAGGCCACCTTCGCCTCCTACCGGTCACGCTTCATGGGCGGCCCGCTCAACCCTTACGAGGCGTGGATGCTCTACGCCGCCGAGATCGGCCACTGGGAAATCCGCGGCTATGGCATGTGGATGATCCACCTGCGCGACACCGGCGAGACCGTGGGCATGGCCGGCGGCTGGTTCCCCGCCAAGTGGCCGGAACGCGAAATCGCCTGGATCATCTGGCCCGACAAGGCCGGCAAGGGCTACGCGCTCGAAGCCACGCACAAGGTCAGGGATCACCTCTTCACCACCGCCGGCTGGGACAGCGCGGTCAGCTATATCGACCCCAAGAACCTCGATTCCATCCGCCTTGCCGAACGGCTGGGCTGCACCAAGGACCACGCGGCCCCCAGCATCGACGGCTCCGACGCGGTCTACCGTCACCCGTCGCCCGCCACCCTGAAATCCGGCCAGATCCGCGACGGGATCGAGCTGGAAATCGGCCATTACCGCGACCCGCTCTTCAAACCGAAGGGGATGCCCATTGACTGATGCAACGACCAACCGCGCCGCGGCCCTTCTGAAAGGGCATCGCGAAAGCATCGACCGTCTCGATGCCATCCTCGTCTACACCTTGGGCGAGCGGTTCAAGCACACCCAGGCCGTGGGTGCGCTCAAGGCCGAACACGACCTTCCCCCGTCCGATCCCGCCCGCGAGGCGGCCCAGATCGCGCGGCTCGAAGACCTGGCGCACCGCGCCGACCTCGACCCGGAATTCGCCAAGAAATTCCTCAACTTCATCATCGCTGAAGTCATTCAGCACCATAAGCAACACCAGACCTGACGCGGGGTCCTCCCGCCAGACCAACCGTAGGGTGGGGTTCCACCCCACCAAACAAACGCCATACTAAAGGAGAAACACCAATGGCCATGAAAATCCGCCTTGCCCGTGGTGGCAGCAAGAAACGTCCCCATTATTCGATTGTCGCCGCCGACAGCCGCATGCCGCGCGACGGCCGCTTCATCGAGAAGCTGGGCACCTACAACCCGCTTCTGCCCAAGGACAGCGAAGACCGCGTCAAGATGAACATGGAGCGCGTGCAGCACTGGCTGGACCACGGCGCACAACCCTCCGACCGCGTCTCGCGCTTCCTCGAAGCCGCCGGCGTGCTGGAAAAGAAAGAGCGCGCCAACATGAAGAAGGCCGAGCCGGGCCAGAAAGCCAAAGAGCGCGCCGAAGAGAAAGCCGCCAAGGCCGCCGAAGCGGCTGAAGCCGCCAACGCTCCGGCCGAGGAAGCCCCGGCTGAAGAGGCCGCCGCGGAAGAAACCAGCGAAAGCTGATCCGCCCGCCGCTTTCGGCGCAAAGAAAACCGTGCCGCCCCCGCGACCGTCGCCCGGGGCGGCACGCAACGCTTTCGCTTTCGGGACATCCCAAATGTTCGGCCTCATTCGCCTTGTCGTTCTCAGTTCGCTGACCTTCGTCGCGGGCGTCTTCTTTGAACGCCACAACGTGTCCGAGGCCTGCACGGCACGGGGTGGCCTGTCCATCGACGGGCTATGTCTGGTCACGGAGGGCCTGCAATGACCGACCGTATCTGCATAGGCGCCGTCGCCGGCGCATTCGGCGTCCGGGGCGATTTGCGGCTGAAATCCTTCACCGCCACGCCCGAGGATATCGCCACCTATGGCCCCGTCACCTCCGAGGATGGCGCACAAAGCTTCACCATCACCCTCACCGGCCAGACCACCAAGGGGGCCCTGATCGCCCGCCTCTCCGGCGTCGCCACCAAGGAACAGGCCGAAGCCCTGCGCGGCCTGCGCCTGTTCGTGGACCGCGACCGCCTGCCCAACCTGCCGGACGACGAATACTACCACGCCGACCTCATCGGGCTGGAAGTCTTCGACACCGGCGGCGCGTCGCTGGGCCGGGTCAAGTCGGTCCTGAACCACGGCGCGTCAGACATCCTCGAAATCCACGGGCCGGGGCTCAAGTCCACCGTCCTGCTGCCCTTCACGCTCGAGGCCGTGCCCACCGTCGATCTCGCCTCAGGCCGCATCATCGCCGACCCGCCCGAGGGGCTCTTCTGAGCATGCCGCGCATCCTGCTGCATCCGGGCTTTCACAAGACAGGCACGTCCTCCCTGCAACGCGGCGCGGCACAAGTGCAGCGCGCCCTGCGCCCCCACCTGCGGCTGATCTTCACCCATGACCTCATCGAGGCCACGCGCATGGCCAAACGCTTCTCGGCCTACCGGGACCAGGCCGACCTGCGCCGCTTTGCCGAAGCCTTCACCGCCACGATCCGTGACATCGACCCGGACGAGCCCCGTGCGCTGATGATCACCTCCGAGGATCTCTGCGGCTACATCCCCGGCAATCACGGCGTCACCAGCTACGCCGCCGCGGCGCCGCTCATGAATGTCGCCACCGCCGTGCTCGCCGCTCATTTCGGCCCCGAAGCCCCGATCGGCGTGCTGTTCACCACGCGCGCACCCCGCGACTGGCAGCGCAGCGTCTGGTGGCAGAACTTGCGCGCCCTGCGCGTGACCGAGGATTTCGAGACCTACCGCACCCACCTCTCCAGCGCCGCCGACCTCGACACCATCGTCGACAGCGTCGACGAACGTGTCCGCCACCGCGCCACCGTGCTCGACGCGCCGATCGAAGAGTGCGGCACCGATCCGCTTGGCCCGCTCGGCGTGGCACTCGACCATCTCGACGTGCCCCGCGACGGCCTCGCGCCCCTGCCCGCCCATAACGTCCAGCCCGACGGTGCCGCCGAGGAACTGCTGGCGCTCAACCGCTCCGCGCTGTCCGACGCCGAGCTGTCCGAGGCCAAGCGCGCCGTGCTCAAACGCTACCGCGCCGCCGGTGCCACGCGCCAGACGCGGACCACGCCCGCTTGACGCGGCCCGGGTTTGCACCGCACATAGCCCCATGTCCGACACCGCCTCGAAATCCCACGGCCGCAAGTCGATCACCGCGTCGCTCAAACCGCGCAGCCTGATGGACGGCCCCGAACGCCTCGCCCGCGCGTGGTCGGCGCAGGTCATCACCCTGCTGCCCGACGCGTTCCCCGGCATCCTGGGGCACAGCCTCACCGGCAAGGCGCTGAAGGACGGCCTCTGGCAACTCGACGCCATCGACCTGCGCCAGTTCGGGATCGGCAAGCACCGCAATGTCGACGACACGCCCGCCGGCGGCGGCGCCGGCATGGTGCTGCGGGCCGACGTGATGGGCCGCGCCCTCGACCACGCCCTGCCCCGGGCGCCCAAAGGCGCGCCGCTGGTCTATCTCAGCCCGCGCGGCACCCCCTTCACGCAAGCGATGGCCCGCGACTGGGCCACCCGCCCAGGCGTGACCATGATCTGCGGCCGTTTCGAAGGGCTCGACCAGCGCGTCATCGACCACTACGACATTCAAGAGGTCTCGCTCGGCGATTTCGTCCTCACCGGCGGCGACCTCGCCGCGCAGGCGATGATCGACGCGACCGTCCGTCTGCTGCCCGGCGTGCTGGGCAATGAAAGCTCGACCGAGGAAGAAAGCTTCTCCGACGGCCTGCTCGAACACCCCCAATATACCCGCCCCGCCGAATGGCAGGGCCGCAAGATCCCGGATGTGCTCATGTCCGGCCACCACGGCGAAATCGCCAAGTGGCGGCGCGCCATGTCCGAGGAAACGACGAAAGGACGACGCCCTGACCTTTGGGCCAACTTTCCCAAGCGCAACGACTGACCCTCGCGCCAGCGGAATTTGCGCAAATTCCGCGATAGAAAATACGTATTTTCTATCGCGTTTTCTGCGCAGAAAACGGTCCCGCCCCGCGCGCAACACTACTCTTGATCGACGCTCCGTTTCCCCCTATACACCGCCCGTCCGGGGCTCTTTTGAGTCGTCCGGACCTGTTTGTTTGGCACAAGGGCCCGCTTTCTTCGGCTCCCACCCGCCCGGCACACAGCGCAGAGACAAAAGACATGACGACCTGACCTCCGGCGGGCACTTCCTAAGTGGACCCGATAGAAGACCAGGAGCTCTCAAGGCCGCGCATCACCTTTGCGGGACAACCGCAAGCAACATAGGAGTGGATCAGATGGACCTGATCGCTGAAATCGAGGCGGAACAAATCGCCGAACTGGGGAAAACCATCCCCGACTTCAAAGCCGGCGACACCGTGCGCGTCGGCTTCAAGGTGACCGAAGGCACCCGTAGCCGTGTGCAGAACTTCGAAGGCGTCTGCATCAGCCGCAAGAACGGCGAAGGCATCGCCGGCTCGTTCACCATTCGCAAGATTTCCTTCGGTGAAGGCGTGGAACGGGTGTTCCCGCTCTACTCGACCAACATCGACAGCATCGAAGTCGTGCGCCGTGGCCGCGTCCGCCGCGCCAAGCTCTATTACCTGCGCCAACGCCGCGGCAAGTCGGCCCGGATTGCAGAAGACACCACCTACAAGCCCAAGTCGGGCGCAAACGCGTAAGGAGCGGACCAGATGAAAAAAGATCTGCACCCCGATTATCACTTTATCGACGTGAAAATGACCGACGGCACCGTCGTCCAGATGCGCTCGACCTGGGGCAGCGAAGGCGACACCCTGTCGCTCGACGTCGACCCGTCCGTGCACCCCGCCTGGACCGGCGGCGGCACCCGCCTGATGGATTCCGGCGGCCGCGTGTCGAAGTTCAAGAACAAGTACGCCGGCCTCGGCTTCTAAGCCACCCGCGTCCGCGACATCGAAACGCCGCTCCACCCGGGGCGGCGTTTTTCGTTTGGGGCCCCGGCATGGCGCAAATGCAATATTTCGGCGCGATCGTCTCAAACCGGCTTCAACCGGCCGGCCATACACCATAAAGTAGCGTCCAAACCTGCAAGGCAGTTCGCCGGGTCAAAAAGCGGGGCAAAGGGGCACGGGCATGGCACATATAATCGTCGTCGGAAACGAAAAGGGCGGGGCGGGCAAATCAACCGTCTCGATGCACGTGGCCACGGCCCTCGCCCGGATGGGGTACAACGTCAGCGCGCTCGACCTTGACCTGCGGCAAAAGACCTTTGGGCGCTACGCTCACAACCGCACGGCCTATCTCGAAAAAGCCGGACTCGAGCTGCCCGGCCCGCATTACCACGACCTGCCCGAGGTCGACGCCGACAAGCTGAAACCCGGCGAGAACGTCTATGACCGCCGTCTCTCGGCGGCGGTGGCGCAACTCGAACCCGACAGCGACTTCATCATCATCGACTGCCCGGGCTCGCACACACGGCTCAGCCAGGTGGCACACTCGCTTGCCGATACCCTGATCACGCCGCTGAACGACAGCTTCGTCGATTTCGACCTCCTCGCCCATGTCGACACCGACGGGCTGAAGATCCTCGGCCCCTCGGTCTATTCCGAGATGGTCTGGAACGCGCGGCAGCTGCGCGCGCAGGCGGGTCTGAAACCGATCGACTGGATCGTCGTGCGCAACCGCCTCGGTGCGCAGCAGATGGTGAACAAGGAAAAGATGGGCGCGGCGCTGGAAAACCTCGCCAAGCGCATCGGATTTCGCACCGCCCCCGGCTTCAACGAACGCGTCATTTTCCGCGAGCTTTTCCCGCGCGGCCTGACCCTCCTGGACCTCAAGGATATCGGCGTGAAGGGGCTCAACATCTCCAACGTCGCCGCCCGTCAGGAACTGCGTGACCTGGTCAAGGCCCTGAACCTGCCCGGCGTGACGGTCGATTTCTGACGGCGCCCGGCTCGGGCGCCGGATTCAGAGTATTTACGGCAAGAAAAAGCAGCGCGACCTCACAGCCAGCTTCAAGCCCAACGCATACGCTTGCACTCCCGGTTTCAATCAGGCGTTTTCACCGCGTTCAAGGCGTCGTCGTATCGCGTCGAGATGGCTTCGCGCCTGTTTGGGGGAGACTCCGTATCCATAGGGCTCCCCCTCCTCGACACCCCAAGGCACCAGCACGTCGAACGTCACATCCATCAGCAGCGAGAGGCTTGCGATATAGGCCGCGCGGTCGCTGTCGCCCAGCAGCACGGCCTTCCATTCACCGCCCTGCACCCAGATCGAATCTCCCGGGAACAGCAGACGTAGGTCGCCACTGTCCCAGAGAAATGCCGTGGTGCCGGGCGTGTGACCGGGGGTCGGGATGATTTCAAGATCGTCACCGAGCCTCTGCCGGTCGGAAAAGGTGCCTGCAAGTGGCATATCGGTCCGGCCTTCATCCTCTGCGTGGACATAGGCCGGGGCCTCCAGATCCGGAGCGCCGAACATCGCTTCGTGCTGGTGGTTCAGCAGCAACCGTTCGATCGGGCCAAGGGCGCGGATATCCGTCGCCGCCGCGTCGATGCCCGGTGAATTGTAAAGGATAACGTGGCCTTGCGGTCGCTCCAGCACAAAGGATCGCACCACGACACCTTTCAGGAAGGGCAGAGGCGCGACGGGCGTTCCATGCAGGCCCCGGATTGTCGATTGCAGGCCAGTGTTGCCATTGAAGTGCAGATCGTCGGGCATACGCATGTCCTTCCATGGTGTTACAAGTCCAACACTGGAAGAAACCTTTTCGTTTCATGGGACGCGCGCCCGGACTTTTTCTTGCTCAAAATACTCGAATGCCCGGCACCGGCCACGGGAACCACGCTTGCAGCGGTCATTCACCCCGGCGCACATGCGACCCGTCGCCCAGGATCACCTCGTCCATCGGCACGTCCCAGGGCTGCGGAAAGATCGTCTGGACGGGGCAGAAATCATGTCCCACCCCGATCACCCTTGGCCGCGGCGTCAGCGCGGCCAGCGTCATGTCGTAATACCCGCCGCCATTGCCCAGCCGGTAACAGCCATCATCGACCCCCAGCAGCGGCACGATGACGATTTCGGGCGCGACCGGGCGCGCCTCGGCGGGAACCGGAATGTTCCAGATGCCGCGCGTCATCTTCGCGCCGGGCTGCCAAAGATGAAACTGAACCGCGCGGCCCTTTTCCACCACCACCGGCAGCGCCACCTGCGCCCCCGCCGCGCCTGCCCGGCCGAACCACGACCGCAGGTCCAACTCGCCACGGATCGGCCAGTACCCGGCAACCGCCTTGCCCGCCACATCCTCCAGAACGCGGTCAAGCGTCGCCATCACGGCCGCCGCCTGCCGGGCCAGCTCGTTCTGCGACATCTCCTTGCGCAGGGCATAAAGCCGGGCGCGATCGCTCTTGCGAAACTGCGCCACGTCGGCCCGCGTTTGCGCATCCACGACATGGCCGCCCACGACGTCCTGCGCGAAGCAGGGTGCCTCACCACCCGGGTCATCCTCCGCGCCGCTCATCGCCGCCGCCGCAGCGCCACCATGTTCGACACCAGCAGCGCCCCGATCACCACGGCGCCGCCGACGATGGCCCAGCGCCCCGGGTCCTCGCCCACCACGGCCCAGACCAACAGCGGCGCCAGCACCGATTCCAGCAAGATCAGCAGCGACACCTCCGCCGAGCTGATATAGCGCGGCCCCAACGTGAGAAAGCACGTGGCGACCGCGATGAAGCCCCCGTGCAGCGCAAACAAATGCCATTGCGCCGCGACCGGCACCCACGGCGACACGAAGGGCAGCACCACCAGCCCCGCCCCGATATAGGCTACCGGAATGGCCGGGATCATCGAGACATCCTTCAACTGCCGCACCGCCGTCAGCGCCCCCGCGTAAGAGGCGCAGACGATGACGGCCCAGACGTCGCCCTTCCAGCTGGCAATCTCGTTCTCGCCCGAGCCATAGGCGATGATCGCCAGGCCCACGAAAACCCCCAGCATGGTCAGCACCATGCGCTTGCTGATCCCTTCACCCAGGAAAACCTTGCCGAAGATCGCCGCGAAAACCGGCATCGAGGCAAAGATGAAGACCACGTTCGCCACGCTGGTCTGCGTCACCGCCAGCACGAATCCCGGCGCGGTCGAGCCCATCAGCACGATGTAGATGACGCCCGGCCAGCCGGTGCTGAGCGCGGCACGGGTCGACCCGCGCGGCATGAAGGCCAGCACGCCCACCAGGATGAAAACCCCCGCGGTGATCCCGCGCCAGAAGGCCACGACGAGCGGCTCTGCCTCGATCAGCCGCACGAAAAGAGAGTCGGGCACTACGAACAACACGCCCAGCGTGGTCAGCAGCAGCCCCTTGAGATGCGCATTCATGCGCCTAGCTGCCCGGAATTTGATCAGAATGTAAAGACCGGCGGCGCGGATTTCGCGCCGTCCGGATCGTTGGAGAACAGCAGGACAAGATAATACCGGCTCGCGAAGTTGCCCCTCCCTTCGCCTTCACCAGCCAAGGCTGCAGGTAGGTGCCGCGATCCGCTCCCCCGGTTGACGCGGGCGGGGCTTATATGTCAGGCGCACGCCTTCATAGAGACATTCCGGTGCATTCGCGCCGAGACCAGCCGAAGGAAGGACCCATGACACTCACACTGCGTCGCAACCACGACCGCGATTTGGCCCCGTTGGCAGATATGCTGCCGAATGCGGATATCCCCCTGCTCAACCCCAATGCAAAAGTGCCCTTCGACGAGATTGAATGGCATCGCAATTGGCTGGGAGAGTCCACGGATGTGTCCTTTTACCTTCAGGATACTTCAGGACGGGACATCGGATTCTTCGCGTTGCGCGAAGGGATCGGACCGGAAGTGCGGCACCTGACCTACGTCTACCTCTCCGAAGAGGTGCGCGGCGGGTCCGGCGCGGAATTGGCCAAGCTCGTCGAGCAGGCGGCCGAGGACCTCGGCGCATTGGTTCTGACCTTGAAAGTGGAAACCGACAACGCTCCGGCGTTCAACGCCTATCTCTCGGCCGGCTACGAGGAACTGTCCCGCCGGCACGGCATGGCAACCATGCGCCTGGATCTGGAAGCGCGCGCCGCCGCGTAGCTGGAGCTGCCAGGACAGGTCGCCTCGAAGGTCGGCAAGGCACGTCGGGCTGATCCGCGTTCGGTGCAAGCCCGACCCTTGGACACCCGCCCTCCGAGGCCAACCTGGCGCGTTACATCGCCAAGGTGCATTGCATTTTGAACGACGCGGCCGACCTGCAGCGAGTGCGCGTTTCCCTAAACACCGCCTTAACCTCAAGCGCACTTTCCGCGCCCTATCCAAAGGCGGCGCCGTCACTCGTAGCTGCGCAAATCCTCGATCACCTTGCCATCGTTGGGCAGGCTGCCCCGGGCCACGACCTCGATCTTGCCCTTCAGCTTCAGCACGTCGCTCACCGTCGCCGCATAGGCCTCGGGCGCGCCGCCATCGGCCTCGATCTGCACGGTCATCACGTCCATCTCGCCTTCGCGGCTGGCCACCACCCGGGCGCGCGCAATCTCTGAATGCTTGGCCACCAGCGCGGCCACCTGTTCGGGCCGCACGAACATGCCCTTGATCTTGGTGGTCTGGTCGGCGCGCCCCATCCAGCCCTTGATCCGCATGTTGGTCCGCCCACAGTGGCTTTCCCCCTCCAGCACCGCGCTCAGGTCGCCGGTGGCAAAGCGGATCAGCGGATAGTCCGGGTTCAGCGTGGTCACCACGACCTCTCCCACTTCGCCGGGCTTCACCGGATCGCCCGTGCCGGGCGTCACGATCTCCACAATAACGCCCTCGTCCACGATCATCCCCTCCTGCGCCGGGCTTTCATAGGCGATGTTGCCCAGGTCGGCGGTGGCATAGCATTGCAGGCACTGAATGCCCCGATCCGCATATTCCTTCCGCAGCGACGGAAACAGCGCCCCGCCCCCCACGGCGGCCTTGGTGATGCGCAGGTTCAGCCCCATCTCGTCCGCCTTGTCCAGGATCACTTTCAGGTAATCCGGCGTCCCGGCATAGGCGGTCGTCCCGATGTCATGCGCCGCCTGCACCTGCAGCTCGGTCTGCCCGGTCCCGGCGGGCAGCACCGTCGCCCCGACGGCCCGTGCCCCGTTCTCGAACATCATGCCGGCGGGCGTCAGGTGATAGCCGAAACAGTTCTGCACGATATCCCCCGCGCCGATGCCGCAGGCATGAAGAAACCGCCCCATCCGCCACCAGTCATTCCCCGAGCCGCCCGGCTCGTAAATCGGCCCGGGGCTCTGGAACACATGCGCAAAACCCGAGGCCGTGCCCACCGTCAGCCCGCCAAACGGCGGCGCAGCCTTCTGCGCCTGTCCCAGGTCCGCCTTGCGCAGCACCGGCAAGCGGGCAAGGTCAGCCACGCTCTTGATATCCCCCGGCGCGACCCCCGCCAGCGTATCGCCATAGCCCGCAAGCCCCTGCGCCCGTTCGATCTGCTCGCCCAATGCGCGAGCAATGGCCGATGCGCGGTCCGCGGACTTGCGCGCTTCAAGATCATCGAAATACTGGCTCATGTGCTGGCCCTCCATCGGCCGTTGACCTCGCGACAGCCTGCCCGATGGTCGGACATGCACCGTCGTGTTACCCATTGCATACTATTGTATACGAAATTTTTGCCTGACAGATACCAGAGATTGCTACCATGACCGACACCGATACCGCGCCCGTTCTCGACCGCGCCGCGCTGGATGCGCGCATCACTTTCCATGAAGAACTGCAGATCATGGAGGTCGACTTCAGAGACGTCCATTTCCCCGACAGCGCCACCGTCAACGCCTTCTACGACCGGCTCGAGGCGCGCATCGCCGCCACCGGCGAGGAAAAGTGGTTCTTCCTCGTGAACCTCAATGGCACCCGTATCGACCCCGCCGCCTGGACGGCCTATTCCCGCCGGGGCCGCGCGCTCAACCTGGCGCATTCCATGGGCTCGGTCCGCTTCGACGCGTCCGAGGAAACCAAGCGCCAGATCCTCCGCGCCGCCAACACCGAGGCGTTCGATCCCAACCTCTTCTCCGACCGCACCGCCGCCATCGCCCGCATCGCCGAGATGCCCAGCACGCGGCGCGCCCGCGTCACGCACGACCCGACCTACACCACCGCCGATTTCGTCCGCCGCATCCGGTTCGATCCCGAGACCGTCATCATGGACGTGGACTTCTCGCATTTCACGTTTCACCACAGCCGCGACGTCAACGATTTCTACGACCACATCGAGGAGCGCATCCGCGCCACCGACCGCCGCTGGTTCTTCCTCGTCAATCTCAACGGCTGCGAGATCCTGCCCGCCGCCTGGGTGCAATACGCCCATCGCGGCAAGCGGCTGAACGAGGCCGCCTCGCTCGGCTCGGCCCGCTACGCCGCCGGGTCGGAAACCGAGGAAGACATCCGCCTGCGCGCCGAATCCCAGGGCTTCCGCCCCAACATCCGCAACACCCGCACCGAGGCTCTGGCCCTGATCGAAGAGATGCGGGCGGAACTGACGAAAGACACCTGAACCGGACCAATCATGGCCCTGCGCCCAATTCGGCATGCGCCCCACCGCGCTCATATCCGGTAGCCGTCCGCGGAAAGGCCGGGCCGCCCGACCGTCCGCTCCAGGCTGTCCCTGACCGCCTCCATCAACGGCGTGCCATAGGGCCAGTTCCACAAGCCCACGCCGAACCCGGCAATGATAAAGCCCCCCTCGGACGCCCAATCATTCACCGATGTCTCGGCCCCGCAGGTTATGCACGTGACAGCCGTGTCCGAAAAATCGGCATCAGCCACCGCATCTCCGATCTCGTTAATCTGATCGTCAAAGGCCTCGGGGTCCTCGTTCGAGATCGACACCTTGCACCGACGACATTCAAGCGTGTCCGTGTTCAACGGACCGAAGTTGAAGATCAGCGACGGGCAGAACTCCGCACCGTTGGTCAGCAGTTCAGAAAACGATCCGAAACGCCCCGCAAGGGCAACGCCCGCCGGCGCCGGTCGATGCACCGGCCCTCTCGGCGCACCAAGAATGGCCTCCGGGTCCCGGTCCTGTCGTATGATACCCTGCCCAACCAAGTCGGCAATCGTGCCGTCAAGCAAGGCGCCAGCGTTCGGCGGCGTCGGTTCCGGGTAGGCGAAGAACCAGACACTGTCGCTCATGAAAGCCACCGCTTGCGGCGGCGATAGCTGCGCACGTCGCGAAAAGACTTGCGCCCCTCGTCCGACATCCCGAGGTAGAATTCCTTCACATCCGGGTTCTCGCGAAGCTCCTTCGCTGGCCCGTCCATCACCACGCGCCCACTTTCCAGGATGTATCCATACTGCGCGAACCGCAGCGCCACGTTAGTGTTCTGCTCCGCCAGCAGGAAGGTATAGCCCTCCTCCTCGTTCAGCGACTTCACGATCCCGAAAATCTGCTCCACCAGCTGCGGCGCCAGCCCCATGCTGGGCTCGTCCAGCAGGATCGTCTCGGGCCGCGACATCAGCGCGCGCCCGATCGCGCACATCTGCTGCTCGCCGCCGGACGTGTATCCCGCTTGGCTCCGTCGCCGCTCCTTCAGGCGCGGAAAATATTCGTACACAAGGTCCAGATCCTTCTCGATCTCCCCCTTGCTCGACCCGCGTGTATAGGCCCCGGTCAGCAGGTTCTCCTCCACCGTCAGGTGCTCGAAGCAATGCCGCCCCTCCATCACCTGGATCACGCCCTTCTTCACCAGCTCCGACGGCACAAGGTCCTGCACCCGCTCGCCACGGTACCGGATGTTGCCCTTGGTGACTTCACCCCGCTCGGACTTCAATAGGTTGGAAATCGCCTTCAGCGTCGTGGTCTTGCCGGCCCCGTTGCCGCCCAGAAGCGCCGTGATCCCGCCCTTCGGCACGCTCAGGCTCACACCCTTCAGCACGAGGATCACGTGATTGTAGATCACCTCGATATTGTTCACCTCAAGCAGGTTTTCCTGCGTCTCGACGGCGGCCTCGGCCATGGCTCAACTCTCCCGCGCTCATCCCGGGGCACAGGCGCGCCCCCGGCTTTCACTGTTCTTCAAATACTCGAAATCCCCCGGCCGCCACCCTGTGCAGCGGCCGGGGAAATAGCGTCAGATCAGCACCCCGGCTCGATGCCGTTCTCCTCGGCAAAGGCGGCCGAGTCCTCTTCCACCAGCGGTTGGATGATCTCCTGGTCCGACTGGTAGTACTCGGTGATCAGGTCGAACTCGCCGGCCTCCGCGTTCCACTGCGACACGGCGCCAAAGCCGTTGCCGCCATGGTTCTCGCACGACACCTTGAACTCGGGGCCAAAGTTCGGAAGGCCAAGCGCGGCCATCTTCTCTTCGGTCATTTCCAGGTTCTCCATGCCGTCGCGCATCTGGGCAGCATTGATCGCGGCGGTGCCATGCATCTCCTGCGCGGTCTTGATCGCCTCGGCGGCCAGCATCGCGGCATACATGCCCCGGTTATAAAGAACCGAGCCGATCTGGTCGCCCGCACCGGCGGCGTTGCCGGTATCCACGACATGCGTCTGGATATCGTCGTAGATCGGGTAATCGGACCCGAGGTTGTGGAAGGTCAGCGCCTTGTATCCATCGGCCCCGGCCCCGGCGGATTTCACGTCGTTCTCCGAGCCGGACCACCAGATACCGATGAAGTTCTCCATCGGGAACCGGATGTTCACGGCTTCCTGGATCGCGACCTGGTTCATCACGCCCCAGCCCCACATGATCACGTAGTCCGGGCGCTGCTGGCGCACCTGCAACCACTGCGACTTCTGCTCCTGGCCCGGATGATCCACCGGCAGCAGCATCAGCTCGTAACCATGCTTCTCCGCCAGCTTCTCCAGCGTCCGGATCGGCTCCTTGCCATAGGCGGAGTTGTGATACACGAGCGCCACTTTCTTGCCGCTCAGGTCGCCGTCATTCTGCTCCGACAGGTGCGTGATCGCCAGCGACGCGCCGTCCCAGTAGTTGGCGGGATAGTTGAACACCCACTTGAACACCTCCCCGGCCTTGGCGCTGGTGCGGCCATAGCCCATCGTGTGAAGCGGGATACCGTCGGCGGTCGCCTTCGGGATCAGCTGATAGGTGATGCCGGTGGACAGCGGCTGATACACCAGCGCGCCTTCGCCCTTGGTCGCCTCGTAGCACTCCACACCCTTCTCGGTGTTGTACCCGGTCTCGCATTCGATCAGGTTGATCATCTCGCCGCCGATGCCGCCGTCACGCTCGTTCAGCAGGGTGAAATAATCCTGGTAGCCATCCGAGAACGGAATGCCGTTCGCAGCATAAGGCCCGGTGCGATAGCTGGTATCGACGATGGTCAGCTCCGCAAGCGCGGGGCTGGCCACCATCGCCACAGCCGCAATCGCTGTCAGCAGTTTCTGTTTCATCGGTTTGATCCTCCCTTGGTATGTCCGATGTCTCGTCATGGGCGTTTTCCTCGCCCAACTCGTAGGGCGGGATTTCATCCCGCCATGCCGCCCCCTAATGCGGGAAGGGCCATAGTCTCAATTTCTCCTTCGCCACCCGCCACAGCTGCGCCAGCCCGTGCGGCTCGGCCACCAGGAATATCACGATCAGCCCGCCCACGATGATGAAATCGAAATGCGCCGCCAGGTCCGTGGGCCAGCCCAGGCCGCCCACCAGCACGTTCTTCAACAACACCGGCAACAGCACCAGGAACGCCGCCCCGGCGAAGGAGCCGAAGATCGAGCCCAGCCCGCCGATGATGACCATGAACAGCACGAGGAACGACTTGTTGATGCCAAAGACCTCGCCCACTTCCACGGCGCCAAGGTAGACGGCAAAGAACAGCGCTCCCGCAATCCCGACGAAAAAGCCCGACACGGCAAAAGCGCTCAGCTTGGCCTTCAGCGGATTGACCCCGATGATCTCGGCGGCGATGTCCATGTCCCGGATCGCCATCCACTGCCGGCCCTGCATCCCCCGCGTCAGGTTCCGCGCCACGAGCGCACAAACCACGGTGAACACCAGGCAGAACAGGTACGCGGCCCAGGGCGCCGTCTCGGCCCCCGTGATGGGCACGCCCAGCACCGTCCGCTCCGGCGCGTTGATCTGCCCCGAGGCCGAGTAATTGTAGAACCACCCCACCCGGTTGAAGAGCCACACGAGAAAGAATTGCGCCGCCAGCGTCGCCACCGCCAGGTAGAACCCCTTGATCCGCAGGCTCGGCAGGCCAAAGAGCACGCAGACCCCCGCCGTGATTCCGCCCGAGATGATCACGTGGACAAAAATGCTCACCTCGGGAAACCCGGTCATCAGCTTGTAACAGGCATAGGCCCCCACGGCCATGAACCCCCCGGTCCCCAGGCTCACCTGCCCGCAATAGCCCACAAGTATGTTCAGCCCGATCGCGGCGATCGAATAGATCAGGAACGGCAGGAAGACCGCGTTCACCCAATAGTCGTTGATCACGAAGGGCACGACGGCAAACGCCACCAGCAAGACCGCGTAATAGCGGAACCTGTCGAACTTGATCGGAAAGGTCTGGCTATCCGCCACGTAGGACGTCTTGAAGTCGCCCGCCTCACGATAAAACATCAGATCTCTCCTCCAGGTACGTCACATGCCCAGGTCCGCTCAAACCGGTTCCGCATCGTCATCCTCCCGCTTCGCCACGCGGTTCGCGGGCCGGGCATAGCCCGTCTCCTCGGCGTGCCGCACCAGCCAGAAATACGCCAGCATCCCCGTGCCGCCGCCCAGCGCCGCCAGGATCGCGGCCACCACCATTTGGCCGCTCTGATCCACGCCCGAGGTCAGCGCCAGGTACCCGAAGGCCCAGAACCCCGACCATGCGACCACGTTCAAGATCGCGATCACCTGTCTCATGTCTTGCCCTCCCCGGCCTTCAGCATATCCGCCTTCAGCGCCGCGAACTTCGCCTGCGCCGCGCCCCAGCTTTCCCCGGCGCGTCCCGCCATCGAAATCTCCGCGCCGCAATTGCCACAGGCAAACGACGCCCCTTCCATCAGCGCCCGCGTCTCTATTGCGATGGGCGTGCCGCAATCCGGGCAGTCTATGCTCTGTTCAAGGCCCATGGCTCACACCCTCTCGATGATCTTCTCGCCGAACAGGCCCTGCGGCCGGAACACCAGGAAGATCAGCGCCAGCACATAGGCAAACCAGATCTCCGTCGCCCCGCCCAGATAGGGCGCGCCAATGGCGAATTCGAACAGCTTCTCTCCGACGCCGATCAGCAAACCGCCCACGATGGCCCCGGGGATCGAGGTGAAGCCGCCCAGCATCAGCACCGGCAACGCCTTCAGCGCGATCAGCGACAACGAGAACTGCACGCCTGACTTGGTGCCCCACATGATCCCCGCGACCAGCGCGACGAACCCGGCCAGTGACCACACCATCACCCAGATGAAGTTCAACGAAATGCCCACCGACAGCGCCGCCTGGTGGTCATCCGCCACCGCCCGCATCGCGCGGCCCTGCTTGGTGTATTGCGCGAACACGATCAGCGTGAACACCAGCGCGGCCGCGATCACCGTCGCCACGATGTCCAGGTTGTCGATGAAAAAGCCGTATCCGAACCACCCCGCCGTGGTCTCGTCGATCACCTCGTTGATCCCCTGCGGCAGGCCCACATCCATCGTCTTGATATCCGATCCCCACATCATGTCCCCGAACCCTTCGAGGAAATAGGCAAGGCCAATCGTCGCCATGAACAGGATGATCGGCTCCTGGTTCACCAGGTGCTTGAAGATGAAGGTGTTGACCGCCCAGGCCAGCGCAACCATCACCACCATGGTCAGCAGGATCGCCGCCAGCGCCGGCACGTGCCAGCCGAAATGGTGGATTTCCGTGCCGAAGATCGCGTTAATCAGGTGCGAAAACGGCACTTGCCCTTCCATGATCCCCACCAACGTCAGCGCCGCGAACAGCGCCATCACGCCTTGCGCGTAATTGAAGATCCCCGACGCCTTGTAGATCAGCACGAAGCCCAGCGCGACAAGCGCATACAGAACCCCGGCCATAAGGCCGTTCAGGAACACTTCCATCCCGAAAATCAACTGATCAGGCATCTCTCACCTCCGCGCCAAATTTCTTCGAAGAAATTTGACAAAAATTTTCGAAAATTTTTGGCCGCCTGGACCGCCACCGTTCAATCATGCGCCACCCCCAGGTAAGCGTCGATCACCGCCTGGTTGCTGCGCACCTCGTCCGGCGTGCCGTCGCCGATCTTCTTGCCGTAATCCATCACCACGACACGGTCGCTGAGATCCATCACCACGCCCATGTCATGCTCGATCAGCACAATGGTCGTCCCGAACTCGTCATTCACATCAAGGACAAAGCGGCTCATGTCCTCCTTCTCCTCGACGTTCATCCCCGCCATCGGCTCGTCCAGCAGCAGGATCGACGGCTCCGCCGCCAGCGCCCGCGCCAGCTCCACCCGCTTCTTCAACCCATAGGGCAGCCGCCCCACCGGCGTCTTGCGAATGTGCTGGATCTCCAGAAAGTCGATGATCCGCTCCACGAAAGCCCGGTTCTCCACCTCCTCGCGCTCGGCCTTGCCCTTCCAAAACGACTGCGAAAACAGCCCTGATTTCATCTGCCGAATGCGCCCCGTCATCACGTTGTCCAGCACGCTCATCCCCTCGAACAGGGCGATGTTCTGGAACGTCCGTGCAATCCCCTGCTGCGCCACTTGGTAAGGCTTCATCTGCGGGCGCTTTTCGCCCTTGTACCAGACCTCGCCCTCCTGCGGATTGTAGAAGCCCGAGATCACGTTCAGCATCGAGGATTTGCCCGCGCCATTGGGCCCGATGATCGCCCGGATCTCGCCCTCCCGCACGTCAAACGAAATGTCCTGGATCGCCACCACCCCGCCAAACCGCAGCGTGATGTTCTTCATCTCCATCACCACGCCGCCAATCTTGCGGCCATCCTCGGTGGTGTAACCTTCGGTCTGATCAAGCATCAAAACTCTCCCAACGCGAGACGGGATGGCGGGCGGGGCGAAAGCGCAGCTGAGCGTCGTCCCGTCATTCCGCCGCCACCTTCTCCTGCGCCACCGGCACCACCTCGGCATCCACGATCTTCAGCGTGGCCGAAATGCTGCCCTTGCGCCCATCCTCATAGGTGACTTCCGTCGTGGTGAACTTCTCCGTCGAGCCGTCATAAAGCGCCGCCAGCAACTCCTCGAACTTCTCCGAGATCACGCCCCGCCGCACCTTCCGCGTCCGGGTCATCTCGCCATCGTCGGCATCCAGCTCCTTGTGCAGCACCAGGAAGCGATGCACCTGGCAATGCGCCAGCATCGGATCCTCGGCCAAGCTCCGGTTCACCTCTTCCACATGCTCCTTAACCGTCTCCAGCACGCGCGGATGCCCCGCCAGCTCCTGGTAGGAGGCATAGCCGATATTGTTCCGCTCGGCCCAGTTGCCCACGGCATTGAGGTCGATGTTAATGAAGGCCGTGCACTGCTCCCGCCCATTGCCGAACACCACGGCCTCGAGGATGTTGGGATAAAATTTCAGCTTGTTTTCCACGTATTTGGGGGCAAACAGGCTGCCATCGGCCATCTTGCCAACATCCTTGGCCCGGTCGATGATCTTCAGATGCCCGGTCTTGTCGTCGATGAACCCGGCATCGCCCGTCGCGACCCAGCCCTCGGCATCCTTGGTGCTCGCCGTGCTCTCGGCATTCTTGTAGTATTCCTCGAACACCCCGTCGCCGCGATAGAAAACCTCGCCGCTCTCGGCGATCTTCAACTCCACCCCGGGCGCGGCCACGCCCACCGTGTCGCTGTAGACCTCGCCATCGGGCTGCAGCGTAATGAACACCGACGCCTCGGTCTGGCCGTAAAGCTGCTTTAGGTTGATCCCCAGCGAGCGGTAGAAATCGAAGATCTCCGGCCCGATCGCCTCGCCGGCAGTATAGCCCACGCGCACCCGGCCAAAGCCCAGCGTATCCTTCAACGGCCCGTACACCAGCAGCCCGCCGAGGCGGTATTTCAGCCGATCCCATCCACTGACGCTCTTCCCGTCCAGGATCGCCGGCCCCACCTTGCGCGCGTGCTCCATGAAGGTATGGAACAGCCATTGCTTCATCCGGCTGGCATCCTCCATCCGGATCATCACGTTCGTGAGCTGCGTCTCGAACACCCGCGGCGGCGCGAAGTAATATGTCGGCCCGATCTCGCGCAGGTCCACCTGCATCGTGTCCGGGCTCTCCGGGCAGTTCACGCAGAATCCGCACCAATAGGCCTGCCCGATGGAAAAGATGAAATCCCCCACCCACGCCATCGGCAGATAGGCCAGCACCTCCTCGTTCCGCGTCAGGTGATCGAACTCCGAAGACGATTTCGACGCCTCGATGATGTTGCGGTTGGACAGCACCACGCCCTTCGGCTTTCCGGTGGTCCCCGAGGTATACAGCATCACGCAGGTGCTGTCGTAATCCAGGGCATCCCGCCGCGCCTTCAGATCGCCAATGAATTCCTCACGCGCCGCGCGTCCCTGCTCTTGCACGTGGCTATACTGGTGCAGCTTGTGATGATCGTATTTCCGCAGACCGCGGGGATCGACATAAATGATATGTTCGAACAGGTGCAGCTCATCCTGGATATCGATGATCTTGTCGACCTGCTCCTGGTCCTCGACGATGGCGAACCGCGCGCCGCAATGGTCCAGAACATAGGCCATCTCGTCGCTGGCACTGTCCTGGTAGACTGGCACCGGGATCGCGCCCACCGATTGCGCGGCGACCATCGACCAGTAGAAATAGGGCCGGTTGCGCCCGATAACGGCAACGAAATCGCCCTTGTTCACGCCAAGCGTCAACAGCCCCAGCGCCAGCGCCTCGATCTCCTGCTCCGCCTCGGCCCAGGTCCAGCTTTGCCAGATCCCGTATTCCTTCTCCCGGTAGGCGGGCTTGGCTCCGAACTGCGCGGCGTTGCGCTGCAAAAGGGCCGGAATGGACGAAAGCCCATCCGCGCCTCTCGACGACTGTGCCAAATTTTGTCCTCCCTTTGTCCGCTCTCTCCCGCGAACAGACCGCGCCCCACGGCGGCGAGTCTTGATCCACCATAGAGTGCGCAGCCGACGCTGAGCGTCAACTTTTTCCTGATCTTTGCGCAATCCTTACGAATTGTAACAGACGCCACGTAAGCCGCGCCGGTCTTTACCATCCGCCATCCCGGACCTGATCCGGGATCTCTTGCCCCGACGCAGCCCCACTCTTGACATACCCGCAATTTCCCCGTCGATTGCCCCTCTCGCAAGAGGACCGCAACGATGACCCGACCACAGATGGATTTCTGGTTCGAATTCGCCTCGACCTACTCCTATCTCAGCGTCATGCGCCTGCCCGCCCGCGCGGCCGAGGCCGGGGTCGCCGTCCGCTGGCGCCCCTTCCTGCTCGGCCCGATCTTCGCCGCGCAGGGCTGGGACACTTCGCCGTTCAGGATCTATGCCGCCAAGGGCAATTACATGTGGCGTGACATGGAACGTCGCTGCGCCGCCCGCGGCCTCACCTTCAAGCGGTCCGACACCATGCCCCAGCACAGCGTGCTCGCCGCCCGCACCGCGCAACTGGCGCTCGAACACGCCCAGGGCATCGCCTTTTGCAAGAACGTCTACCTCATGCAGTTCGCCGAAGGCCTGAACATCGCCGACACCGACGTCATCGCCGCCTGCCTTTCGGCGGCCAACCTTCCCCCCGACCTGATCGACAAGGCCCAGGCCGACGCCAACAAGCACCGCTTGCACGACACCACCCAAGAGGCCATGCGCCGCGGCATCTTCGGCGCTCCCAGCTTCACCGTGGGCAACGAGCTTTTCTGGGGCGACGACCAGCTCGACACCGCCCTCGCCTGGGCGACGGAGCATCCCGCATGAGCCCGCGCGACACCACGCAGATGACCACGGCAGGCCTCAACCTCATCCAGCAGGCCCTGACGATCTACGATGCCGATCTCGACCTCGCCGTCTGCAACCGCCGCTTCCAGGAAATGTTCGACCTGCCCGACCGGCTGGTCACCCCCGGCGCGCACTTCGAGGACACCATCCGCTTTCTGGCCGAACGCGGCGACTACGGCGAAGTGTCCGATGTCGACCGCTTCGTCGCCGACCGGGTCGAAACCGCCCGCGCGTTCAAACCGCACTACATGGAACGCACCCGCGCCAATGGCCGCACCATCAGCGTCGAGGGCTCTCCCTTGCCTCAGGGCGGCTGGGTGACCGTCTACACCGACATCTCCCGCGCCAAACAGCAGGAGGCGCTTCTCGCCGCCCGGTCCGAAGAACTGTCGGACCGCCTCGTCACCTATTCCGACGACCTGGCGGCGGCCAACCGACAGCTTGAATCCACCATCACCGCGCTGGAAGAGGCCCAGCGCCAGGCCTCCGAGGCCGAGGCCCGCATGCGCCTGACGACCGAGATGGTGCCCGCCCATATCGCCCATCTCGGCCCCGACCGGCGCTATACCTATTCCAACCGCCGCCTGTCGCTCATCATGCCGGGCAGCACCGCCGACCCGGTTGGTCTCGCCCCCGCCGACGCGCTGGGGGACGAGGCCTTCGCCAATATCGCCCCGCATCTCGACCGCGCCTATGCCGGCGCGCCGTCGGTGTTCGAATTCACCCACGCCCCCAGTTCCCGCCGCATCCGCGTGGCACTCACGCCCGATCCGGCCACCGGCGGCGTCTATATCCTGTCCATGGACATCACCGAAGAGGCGCAGACCCGCGCCGCATTGGGCCAGCACCGCCGCCGCGAGATGGCTGCGCAACTGACCTCCGGCCTCGCGCATGATTTCTCGAACCTGCTGACCATCATCCTCGGCATGCAATCCCGCCTGCAATCCATGTCCCTCCCCGAAGAGGCCACGGACCTCATCGCCGCCACCCTTGGGGCGGCGCGGCGCGGCGGCACCCTGCTCGACCGCATTGCCGACATGACCGGCCCGCGCGAACATACCCCCGTGGCCACCGACCTGCCCGCCTTCCTGCACGATCTCGAACCGCTCGCCCGCTCCGTCCTGCCCGAAACGATCACGCTGAGCATAGCCGCCGAGAATGCGCCCCGCACCTGCCTGCTCGATCCCGGCATGCTGCAGGACTCGCTCATCAACCTTCTGCTCAACGCCCGCGATGCCATCGGCGAAGCGGACGCCGCGCCGGGCCGCATCACCCTTGCCGTCACCACCGTTCAGGACACCTGGCTCGACGTCGCCGTCTCCGACACCGGCCCCGGGTTTTCCGATCACGTCCGCAGCCACGCCTTCGATCCGTTCTTCACCACCAAGGGGGGCGAAGGCTCGGGGCTGGGCCTCACCATGGTCTACAACATGACCAAGCTCGCCGGCGGGCGGGTGATGATCGACAACACCGACACCGGCGGCCAGGTCACCCTGCGCCTGCCCCTGCGCGAGGTCAGCGCCGAGGACACCCCCGGCTTCGTCCTTCTGGTCGAGGACAGCGCCGACCTGCGCGAAAGCATCCGCGCCATGCTCCGCGCCGACGGCCACCAGGTCATCGAGGCCACAAGCGCGACCGAGGCGCAGGCGCTTCTGAACGGCCTGCCCGAGATCACCGCCATCCTCAGCGACATCACCCTCGAAGGCGAGGCCACCGGGCTCGACCTCATCGACGCCCTTCCGGCGCGGCACCCGCCCGCGGTGCTCATGACCTCGCTACCGCTCTCCGATCCGCTTCACGCCGCGGCCCTTGAACGCGCGCCCGTGCTGCGCAAACCGTTCCAACCCGGCGCCTTGCGCGCCGCGCTATCGGGCGGGGCGACACCATGACCGACACCGCCCCCCTCGTCACCATCCTCGATGACGAGCCGGCCATTCGCACCATGCTGGCCCAAACGCTGGAAGAGGCCGGATTTCGCACCCTCACCTTCGCCCGCGCGACCGAGTTCGAGGCCGCGCTGCGCTCCACCTCGCCCGATATCTGCCTCGTCGACCTGTCCCTGCCCGACCGCGACGGGCTGACCCTGGTGCATCGCCTGGCACTGGAACAGGGCGCGCGGGTCATCATCATATCGGGCCGGGCCGAGGTGCAGGACCGCGTGACGGGGCTTGAACTGGGCGCGGACGACTACATCATCAAGCCCTTCGATCCGGCCGAGGTCGTGGCCCGCATCCGCGCCCGCCTGCGCCGCGACGCGCCCAATTCGCAAACCGGCGACACCGCCCGCTTCGGCCCCTGGACCGCGCATTTCGACCGCTACGTTCTGGAAGACGACAGCGGGCAGGAAACCCCGTTCTCCCACGCCGAAGGCGAAGTCCTCCGTCTTTTCCTCGACCGTCCCAAGCGCCTGATCTCGCGGCAGGCCATGCAAGAGGCTCTGGGCGGCGCGGCGGGCGAAAGCTTCGACCGCGCCATGGACGTCCGCATCTCGCGCCTGCGCACCAAGCTGCGCGAGGACCCCAGGAACCCCCGCCTGATCAAGACAATCTATGGCGCGGGTTACATCTTTCTGGGGGATGTCAGCTGGGGCTCGGCGTAACGCACGGACCCACCGCGTAGGGTGGGTGAAAACCCACGCGCCCTACCCCCATGCGCTCATCAAAATATTCCGCGCCACGGCCTTCACCCTCCCGCGCCCCGGCGCTAGGTTGCCCCCAACCGAAACGACGAAAGCATCCACCTTGGCGGAACTCATCCTTGTGCGGCACGGGCAGGCCAACAGCCACGCCACCGACGAAGCGGGCTACGACCAACTTTCCGACCTCGGCGCCGATCAGGCCCGCTGGCTGGGCGAGCATATCGCCGCCACCAACCCGCATTTCGACCGCGTCCTCACCGGCACCCTGCAACGCCAGGTCGACACCGCCCACCACATGGGCGTCACCGTCACCACCCAGGATCCGCGCCTGAACGAGCTCAGCTATTTCGCCCTCGCCCAGGCCGCCTTCGACGCCCACGCCATCCCGGTGCCCACTGACCCGTCGCAATTCGCCACGCATCTGCCTCGTGTCATCACCCTCTGGACCACCGGCGACCTGCCCGGCGTCCCGGAAAGCTTCGATGATTTCGCCGCCCGCATCACCGAAGTGCTGACCGAGCAATGCGCCGACGCGGGCCGTACCCTGCTGGTCACCTCCGGCGGCGTCATCGGCATGGCCCTGCGCCACGTGCTCGACCTCGACAACACCGCCATGGCCCGCGTCATGCTCCAGATCAACAACGCCTCGATGCATCGCCTCAGCTACGTGCACGACACGCTCATGGTCGCGGGCTTCAATGCCATCCCGCATCTCGACCGTCCCGACCGGGCCCATGCCCGCACCTATGTCTGAAGGACCCCGCGCATGAAATTCTACTACGCCCCCGGAACCATCTCCGTCGCCACCGGCCTGCTTCTGCAAGAGGCCGGGCTGGACCATACCCCCGTCGCCCTCAACTTCGCCGACGGCGACCAGACCAAGCCTGACTACCTCGCGCTCAACCCCAAGGGCCGCGTCCCGGCTCTGGTCACCGATCAAGGCATCCTGACGGAAACCGGCGCCATTGCCGAATTCATCGCCGCCCAGGTGCCCGACAAAGGCCTCGTGCCCGCCGACCCGTGGCAGGCCGCGCAGATGCGCTCTGTCTGCTATTACCTCGCCGCGACAATGCACGTGAACCACGCCCACGGCCCCCGCGGCATCCGCTGGGCCGACAGCGACGCGGCGCTCGCTGACATGAAGGCCAAGATGCCCCGGACCATGGCCGACAGTTGCACGTTC
Organism: Roseovarius sp. MMSF_3298; assembly: GCF_030733705.1. Taxonomy (NCBI): domain Bacteria; kingdom Pseudomonadati; phylum Pseudomonadota; class Alphaproteobacteria; order Rhodobacterales; family Roseobacteraceae; genus Roseovarius; species Roseovarius sp. MMSF_3298. The sequence goes on along the minus strand of NZ_JASHIN010000006.1, from coordinate 105,580 downwards.
ATCGAGGAAAACTGCGCCCTCGCCCCCTTCGTCATGGGCGAGCAGATGACCATCGCCGACCCCTGGCTTTTCGCCATCTGCTGCTGGCTGGAAATGGACAAGGTCGACGTAGACCGCTTCCCCAGGATCAAGGCCCACCGCGCCATGATGGCCGCCCGCCCCTCGGCGGCTGCCATCCGCGACTACGGCCTGCTGACGAAAGACTTCGCATGACCCATCTCTGGCTCCGCGCCGAACAGCGCGACAACGAAGACCGCACGGGCCTCACGCCCGACGGCGTCGCCATCCTCATCGCGCAGGGCATCGAGGTCAGCGTCGAGGACAGCCCCGACCGCATCATCCCCACCGACCGCTATGCCGACGCGGGCGCCACCATCGTGCCGCAAAACTCATGGCCCGACGCGCCCCGCGACGCCATCATCTTCGGCCTCAAGGAACTGCCCGATGACGGCACACCCCTGCCGCACCGCCACATCATGTTCGGCCACGCCTTCAAGGGCCAGCATTCCGGCCGCCGCCTGCTGGACCGCTTCAAGGCAGGCGGCGGCACGCTCTACGACTTGGAATACCTGGTGGATGAACAGGGCCGCCGCGTTGCCGCCTTCGGCTACTGGGCGGGCTATGCCGGCGCCGCCGTCAGCCTCTTCGCCTGGGCCGCGCAGCAACAGGGCCAGACCTGCGGGCCCGTCACCGCCTACCCGGACAAGGACGCGCTGCTCGCGGATCTGGCCGAAACACTCGACGCCACCGGCGTTGAGCGCCCTTCGGCCATCGTCATCGGCGCGCTTGGCCGCGTCGGCACCGGCGCGGCCGACCTCTGCACCGCGATGGATGTCGCCCCCACCAAGTGGGACATGGACGAAACCGCCCACGGCGGCCCCTTCCCGGACATCCTTCAGCACAACCTTTTCCTCAACTGCATCTTCGCCCGCCCCGGCACGCCCGTCTTCGTGCCACGCGAGGCCCTGACCGCCCCCCGCCGCCTGACCGTCATCGGCGACGTGGCCTGCGATCCGGACAGTGATTACAACCCCGTGCCGGTCTATTCCCAGGCCACCACCTGGGACGCCCCCGTGACCCGCGTGCACGACGCGCCCCCGCTCGATGTGATGGCGATCGACAACCTGCCGTCGCTCCTTCCGCTGGAATCCTCGCAGGACTATGCCAGCCAACTCTTGCCATCCTTGAAAACACTGGACAAACTGGACGCCGGAGTATGGGCGCGCGCGGAACAGACCTTCCGCGAGCACTTGTGAAGGGGGCACCGACATGACAATCCACTGGTGTGGCACCGGCCTGTCGGCCGTGCCCGGGCTGCGCAGGCTGATCGAGGCGGGCCACGACGTCACCGTCTGGAACCGCTCGCTGGACAAGGCCGAGGCCGCCGTGGGCGACCTCACCAACCGCATCCGCGCCTTCGATTTCGACATGCTGTCGGCCGAGGTGCAGGAGGGCGATATCGTGGTGTCCATGTTGCCCGGCGACTGGCACGTGCCGATCGCCGAGATGTGCATCAACAAGGGCGCACACTTCGTCTCAAGCTCCTACATCGCCCCCGAGATGCGCGCGCTCCACGCCAAGGCGCTTGTGCGCGGCGTCAGCGTGGTCAACGAGATCGGCCTCGATCCCGGCATCGATCACCTGATGGCCCATCACCTGATGGCCGAGTACCGCGCCTCCGCGGCGTTCAACCCCGAGAACGATCTCAGCTTCCTCAGCTATTGCGGCGGCATCCCCAAAAACCCCAACCCGTTCCGCTACAAGTTCAGTTGGTCACCGCTGGGCGTGCTCAAGGCCCTGCGCTCGCCCTCTCGCTCGATCCGCAATTTTTCGGAACTCAACGTGCAGCGCCCCTGGGACGCGCTCGGCACCTACACCGCGCCCCTGCCCACGCCGGAAACGTTCGAGGTCTACCCCAACCGTGACAGCCTGCCCTTCCTCGAGGACTACGGCTTCGAACCGACCTGGCGGGTCAAGGAGTTCGTGCGCGGCACGCTGCGCCTCAACGGCTGGTCCGAGGCCTGGGGCGACGTCTTCGCCGAGATCGAGACGCTCGAAGGCCCCGAAGGCGAGGCCCGGCTCAAGGAGATGTCCGACCAGTTCTGGCGCGACAACGCCTATGGCGAGGATGATCCCGACCGCGTGGTGCTCTGCGTCGACCTAAAGGCCGAACGCGGCGGCAGCCCTGTCTGGCACAAGACCTTTGTCATGGATGCCTGGGGCGACGCGCGCGGCACTGCCATGTCCCGGCTCGTGTCCTTCCCGGTCTCCCTCGCGGTCGAGGCCGTGGCCAACCACGAGATCCCCGCCGGCGTCAGCCCCGCGCCCAGCGACCCCAGGCTGGTGGAACGCATGCTGTCAGAGGTCGACCGGCTGGCCCAGCACCTTCAGGTCGTGGACCACCTCGCCTGACGCATGGTCAAAAGGCGTAGGGTGGGCGAAAGCCCACGCGCCACCCTCGCTATGCTTGCCGTGGCCCTAGAACCGGTAGGACACCCGCGCGCGATAGGTCATGCCATCGACGCTGCCACTGGGCGAGACGTCGTCGAACTCGTGGTAAAGCGCGTCCGCGCCCATCACCCACGTCTCGTTCAGCTTGAAATCCACCCCGGCACCAGCAACCCAGCCCCAGCCATCCAGGCTGACACCACCACCGCCACCGCTCATATGGGCCGCACCTGCGGTGCCATAGACAAAAGCGTTGCCTGCATCGACGCCCATCCGCAGCCGCAGCCGCGCAATCGAGTCAACGTCCACCGCGTTGAAAGAGATGTCGGTAAAGTCGATATCCCCCTCGACGCCGTAAACCAGCGTGCCACGATCCCAGTTGTAGCCAGCATGGACACCGCCAAGAAAGCCATCATCGCCAAGATTGATGACCTGCGGAATGTTCGCCCCGGCAGGAGGTGGCAAAGTCGCGTCAAGGTCAAGATCACCAAAGCCCAGCTGCACGCCGACATAAGGGCCGGCCCAGTCCGAAACCGGTGCGGGTGGCGGCGGCACGTAAGGATCCGCCGGCGGCGTGATGTTGCCCGCAAATGCAGGGGCGGTCGTGATCGAAACAATGGCTGCGACGAGTACAAATGCTTTCATTTCACCCTCCTGGAAACGCCTTCAGGAGGGACGATACCACGTAAACCGCCTTTTCGAGCGGTCTTTGCGCGACCCGTCACATTTTTCGGACCGCGCGGGCAAAGGCGCAACACCACGTAGCGTGGGTGAGAACCCACCCCGGCGCTATCCGTCAGCCCCCGCGCACCAGGTCGTCCTCGTCGTCCTGCGCCGACAGGCCCAGCTCGTCCAGCCCGTTCTCCAGATGATCCGACAGGTGCGGCGTGCCCAGCAGGTAATCGGCGGTGGGCGTCGTCGCCTCGTCGCGCGCCGTCGCCTTGGCCTCTTCGATCTCGTCGGCCGCGAAACTGCCGCGCCCGATCCACATCAACGCCACCAGGCTGGCCTGCTCGTCCTCGGCCAGCCGCTCGATGAACGCCCTCAGCTCTCCCTCCGCGCGGTCCAGTTCGCGCGACATGAGGATCACCTGGGCGACTTTGTAAGTGCTGATATCCAGCATGTCCCGACCTCCTTTTCCGGCAGTGAGTCTACCAAGAATATGGCCTTCGGGACAGGCGCCGGCCTTGATCTCACGCAAACAAGCGGAAATACAGCCAGTTGGGCAGGAAGCGCGCACCGCGGAAAACAAGGCTGAACCAGCTGGGGAAATTCCGGTCGAACGCGTTCTCGTCGTTCATCAGCTCGAACATCACCTGCGCGGCGTCCTCGGGCTCCATCAGGCCCGGCATCCTGAAATCGTTCTTGTCGGTCAGCCGCGTGCGAATGAACCCCGGATTGGCGCATTGCACCAGCACACCCGTGCGCCACAGGTCCGCCCGCATACTCTGCGCCAGCGACATGATCCCGGCCTTCGACGCGCCATACCCGATCGCCCCCGGCAAACCGCGAAAGCCCACCAGCGAGCCTGTCACGACGATATGCCCGTGATCCCGCGCAACCATCTTCGGCACCACGTGGTTCAGCACCCGCACCGTGCCGGTGAAATTCACATCCGCCATGGCGGTGACCTGCTCAGGCTCCCACTCGGTCGCCTTCATCGGCCAATAGACCCCGGCCAGCGTCACCACGCCGTCGATCTCACCGACCTCCTCGGCGGCCGCCTTCACGCTTTCCTCGTCGGTCACGTCCATGGTCACGATACTGGATCGCCCCGGCAGCATCTCCGCCACCTCTTTCAGCCGGTCCTCGCTGCGGGCCGACAGGATCACCTCCGCCCCCACCGCGCTCAGTTTCCGCGCAAGCGCCGCGCCAAGCCCTTCGCTCGCGCCCACCAGCCAATAGCGTTTTCCAGTCCAGTCCATCATGCCGCTTTCTGAATTTCCGTGTCGTCCAACTTGTGCATGGTCGCCACAAGCTCGGCGACCTTGACCCCATACTTGCGAAACTGGCTGCGGTTCACAATTGTTCCACCCGGCGTCAGGTACATCCAGTCCTCGACGCTCAGAACATGACCACCTGCTTCGGCGGGCAGGCGAATATCATAGCACAATTGCACCGCCGCCCCCGCGTGCCGGCCCTGCCCGGTGCCGACCACGTCATCGGCCTCGGCCCGGATGCGCCCGTCATTGCCCAGTTCCAGCCGCCATTCGCGCTCCTGTACCGTGCCGCTGTCATAGGTGAAATGCTCGGCCATCACCCCCTTGTTGCCGTCCCAGCTTGCATCGAACCGCGCCGAAAACCGCGAGGCCACGCGCCCCAGGGGTCCGTAGATCACGCCCTCGCAGCGCAGCGCGCCGTTCAGGTGCTGGCGCAGGTCGAAGCGCGGCAACGTATCGGCGTAATCCTCGACGCTCTGCGCCCGGAACCCGGCGAACCGGTTGCGCAGCATCGCAACCCCGGTTGCCAGCGCCGCCCCGCACATGATCAGAAATCCTTCGAACATCATCTCCGTCTCCCCGCTTCAACCATGGTCCCCACGGGCGCGTCCCCGCCCCCGGGCACCGTTGCCAGCAGCGCAATCGCCGCCAATTTCAAAACACAGGGCACAGCCCCGTAAAGCAGGCTCAGCGCCCACAAGGCTGCGTCGGAATTCTCCTGCCCCGAGGCATAGCCAACCGACTCCAAGAGCGGCAGCAAACCCACCGCCGCGATGGCCAGCGTGATCTTCGAAACGAAGGACCACAGGCTGAATCCCTCGGCCGCGCCCGGCGACACCTCCGCCATGCGGTCCGCGAACAGCGCCGGCAACAGCGTCATGTCAGCCCCCAGCGCCACGCCGGTCAGTACGCAGATCACCGCAAAGGCCCAGACATCCCCCGCGCCCAGCATCACGGCAAAGCCGAAGGCGGCAATCGCCAGCACCATCGCCCAGATCAGCACCTGTCGCGGCCCGTGCGCCTCGGCCAGCTTGCCCCACATCGGCGCCGCCGCCGCCGCGCTCAGGAAGAACACCAACAGCAGCGGCCCTTCCCAGCCCGGCGCCGCCAGCCGGTCCTCGACATAGAACAGGAACAGCGTGCTGCTCACCGCCACCGGCGCCGAGTTGGCCAGCGCCACCAACAAGAGCCGCCGCGCCACCGGGTCTCGCAGCACCGTGCCGATCTGCGAGGTCACGCCCTCTTCGCGCGGCTGCCCGCGCCACTCGGTCCCCATCGCCCACAGCGCCACCAGCCCCAGCCCGGCAAACGCCACGGCAAACGCCGCGTACCCGCCCAGCGCCACGGGGGCCACGGCGGCGGCACAAATGCCCAAGAGCGCCCCGGTCTCGCGCCACCGGGCCACGCGCAGGTGCCCGCCTTCGCCCATGCGGCCCGCCACCGACACGCCTTGCGCGTAGAAACATATCGTCAGGTAACTGAACGCCGAGAAAACAAGCGTCAGCATCACCGCGAACCACCACAAGGGCGGCAGCATCGGCTCCACCGCGAACAGCCCCAGCATCCCCGCGATCATCGCCACCCCGGCGATCACCACGGTCAGCCCGCGATAGCGTGCCGTCATCGCCGACACCCGCCCCAACAGCGGGTCCTGCACGAAATCCAGCAAACGCAGCACCCCCAGGACGGTGCCCAGTGCCGCCAGCGACACGCCATACTCGTCGACGAAAAACTTCGGCGCATGCATGTAAAGCGGCAGCCCCGCCGCCGACAGCATCGCCGCGAACAGCGCAAAGGCCGGCAGGCGCGGCCTCTTGCCCACGTCGCTCATCGGCTCACTTCCCGCGTCGGCGGCTCGGGCCGGTTCTGGAATTTCGCGCCCTTCCACCACAGCTTCAGCGCCTGCCAGTGGATCAGCGCCAGCACCCGGCGTGACCCCAGCGGCCGCCGCGCCAGCGCCTTCAGAACACCGCCGGTCGTCAACGGCCTGCGGTCCCCCACCAGCGTCGCGATCACCCCGCCCTTGCCCCGGCTCAGGTCGATCCAGATGCCGATCCGGTCGGGCCGGATGTCGAGCCGAAAGGTGTATTCCCCCTCGATCGTCTGGAACGGCGAGACGTGAAACACCTTCTTTGCCCGCAGCCGGTCCTCGGGACCGATGGGACTGCGATCATCATGGTGACACAGGTAGGAATGCCGGTCGCCATAGGTGTTGGTCACTTCCGCGATCACCACCGTCAGGTCATCCGCCGCGTTGTAACACAGCCAGAAAGACACCGGGTTGAAGATATGTCCCAGCACCCGCGGCTGGGCCAGCAATTCGATCCGCACGGGCGCGGCGAACTGGTGCGCCTCCAGCACCTCGCGCACCCACGCGGCACCGCGTCCCTGCCCCGGCGGGCCGCCATGGTCGCGGTCGCGCAGGCTGAAAAGCCCCGCCCGGTTGCGCCCGAACACCCGGCCGGATGGCAGCGCGGCTTCCGCATCCACCATCACGTAATCGATGCTGTACCGGAACGCGTTGCGGACCTCGCCCTTGCGCCCATGCCACGTATGGCCCGCGATATGGTCGGGCCCATTCACGCCGCCGCCGCCGCGCTGTCCCGCGCCAGGATCGCGTCCGCCACGTCATAGGCGCTCGACAACCCGTCCTCGTGAAACCCGTTCTTCATCCAGGCGCCACAAAACCACGTCCCGTTGTCGCCATTGATCCGGGCCACCTCGGCCTGCGCGTGCAGCATGTCCATGTCGTAGACAGGATGCCGCAGCACGCAGCTGTCATAGATCTTTTCCTCCCGGATCCGCCGCGTGCTGTTCAGCGTCACGAAATGCGGGTCGTCCATCGGGATCGGCTGCAGGCTGTTCATCCAGTAGGTCAGGTCGATCTGACCGTCCCGCTTGGCCGGCCCTTCCATGTAGTTCCAGGACGACCACACCGCCCGACGCTTCGGCATCACCGACGTATCGCAATGCAGTACCACGTCATTGGGCTGATACTTGACCCGGCCCAGCGCGCGCTGCTCTTCGGGGGTCGGGTCGGTCAGCATCTTCAGGCTGTCATCGCCGTGGGTGGCGAAAACCACCTCGTCGAATGTTTCCCACTCGCCACCTTGCGCACGCAGCTCGACGCCGCCGTCGGACCGCCGAACCGCGACGACCGGCGCACTGGTCCTGATCTCCACTCCGGCGCGTCCCAGCCATTTGCCCAAGCGATGCACGTACTGGATCGACCCTCCATCGACGGTGTACCACTGGTGCTGCCCGTCATAGCCCAGCAGCGCGTGGTTCTCCATGAACCGGATCAGCGCCTGCGCGGGAAAATCCATCACTTTCTCCGTCGGCGTCGACCATATCGCGCCGGTGAACGGGCTCAGGTACCGCTCGCGAAACCACCTGCCCAGCCCCATGGTCCGCAACAGTTCACCGATGCTGGCGTCTGGATAGGCCTTCGACGTGCGTACGGCCCGCGCATTGAACCGCAGGATATCGCGCAGCATCATCCACATGCGCGGGTCCAGCACGTTGCGTGTCTGGGCAAAGAACGCCTGCGCCCCGTCCAGCCCGTATTCGAACCGCGTATCCCGGAACGATGCGCCAAAGCTCATCTTGCTCTTGACCACCGGCACGTCCAGCACGTCGAAAAGGTTCGCCAGGTTGGGATAGTTGGCATAGTTGAACACGATGAACCCGGTATCCACCGGCTGCGTCCCGTACTTCCCGGCCATCTTCGTGCGGGCATGGCCGCCCAGCCGCGCAGCGGCTTCGAAAATCGTGACATGGCAGTCCCCGGCCAGCCGCCACGCAGCCCCCAGACCACTGATCCCCGCGCCGACGACTGCGACTTTCTTGCGCGTCAGCGCAACTTTCTTAACTGGCATTACGTGTAGTACCCTAACTTGTCTTTACAGAAGTCTACGCGAAACCAGCATTATCGGATGACAAAGAAAACGCCCGAATTTTTGATCCGGTCTGATCGAACCAGCGTACCGTTCACATGTTCAGTGATGCTGACGCCCTCGAGATCACCGGCACCAGTGCCGACGTCCCGCCTCCGGTGGGCGCGCTGCTTTCGATCCGTGGCAACGGCAAGAGTATTGAACCGGTGATCGAGAAGACGGAAGAGCATACCCAGGACTGGGCGCAAGTCATCGCCCGGATACGCGACAAGCGCGACCGCGCCGCCTTTCAGCGGCTGTTTTCGCATTTCGCGCCGCGGGTCAAAGCCTTCCTGATGAAGTCCGGTACAGATGCCTCACTGGCCGAGGAATGCGCACAGGAGGTCATGGCGACCCTCTGGCAAAAGGCCCATATGTTCGATCCCTCCCGCGCCAGCGCGGCGACCTGGATCTTCACCATCGCGCGGAACCGCAGGATTGATGCGATCCGCAAGCAAAGACGACCCGAGCCCGAGGATTTGCCCTGGGGCCCGGAGCAGGAACCAGACCAGGCCGATGCCCTGGCCCTGCAACAGGAAAGCGAAAAACTGGGCGCCGCCATCGCGCAGCTGCCCGAAAAACAGAAGGACCTGATCGAAAAGGCCTATTTCGGCGACCTCACCCATTCCGAGATCGCCGAGGAAACCGGCCTCCCGCTCGGGACCATAAAATCGAGGATCAGACTGGCGCTGGACCGCCTGCGCCACCAGATGAAGTGATTGAGACGATGACAGACACGATCAAACATCACCTGAGTGACAAGTTGCTCATGGCCTACTCCGCGGGCACCCTGCCCGAGGCGTTCAGCCTCGCGGTGGCCGCGCATATTTCCATGTGCGATGAATGCCGCGCCCGGCTCGCGTCCTTCGACGCGGTTGGCGGTGCCCTGATGGAAGAGTGCAGCGATGCCGACCTGTCCGAGTCCGCCTTCGAGGATACGCTGGCCCTGATCGACGCGGTCGACATGACCGCCCCCGCAACGGCCGCACCCGCCATCGGCACGCTGCCGCGCCCGGTGCAGGACTACATCGGCGGCGACCTCGACGCGGTGAAATGGAAATCCGTCGGCATGGGCGTGAAACAGGCCATCCTGCCCACGTCGCGCGAGGCCACGGCCCGCCTGCTCTACATCCCCGCCGGCGCCGCCGTGCCCGACCACGGCCACCGCGGCACGGAACTGACGCTGGTTCTGCAAGGCGCCTTCGCAGACGAGGTCGACCGTTTCGGCCCCGGCGACATCGAGATCGCCGACGAAGACCTCGACCACACGCCAGTGGCCGAGGTTGGGGCCGACTGCATCTGCCTCGCCGTCACCGACGCGCCCCTGCGCTTCCGCGGCTTCATCCCACGCATCGCGCAGCCGTTCCTGCGCATCTGATTTCCTCCGTTCGGAGCGTTACCGAACACCGAAAAGCCCTGTCGTTCCGACGGCAGGGCTTTTTTCTCCGCGCATCTAAACTGTCAGTCAGATGTGGCGCCCAGCACCCTCGGACACTCTTGTTCATGGTGTTCCGCCTGCTGCAATAGCCAGGTGACAAAGGCTTCCGCCGCCTTCGACAGCCGTTTCCTTCGATCCCACAGGATGCGATAGGCATACGCTGTCGGATATGTCATCGCGGCGCCGAACGGCGCGACCAGTTGGCCGATGCGCAGACCGTGATAGGCCTCAACCATCCCTGCCATGATCAGGCCCTGCCCCGAAACCGCCGCCTGCAATCCCGAGCTTGTCTTGGAAAACCGCACGCCATGCTCCATGTCCGCTGGCGCGAACTCAAAGCGCGCGCCCCATTCACGGAATCCGACCCAATCCGGGTCGCCGGTCCGGTTCAGCACATGGATCAACGGGATCTCCGACAGGTCGCGCGCCGACCCGTCGATCGCATGCGCGCGTGCGAAGTCCGGCGCACAGACCGGCAGCACCGCGTCCCCGAAAAGCAGGCGAGAGTCGTAGTCTTCGCCCGGCTCGGACCCGTATCTCACGGCCAGGTCGAAATCCTCTGCCATCAGGTCCACGTCCCGGTTCGACGCATCCAGATCAAGCTCGACGCCGGGGTGATCCCTCTGAAACTGCGACAGGCTCCACGACAGCCAGTTTTCGGCAAAGGATTCCGGCAGCGTGACCCGAAGCCGCTGCGACGCCTCCTGTGCCTTCAACTGTTCCAGGGCCTCGGCGATCGCAGCGAAACCGCCGTTCAAGCCACGCGCGACCTGCCGCGCCTCTGGCCGCGCCACCGCCCCGGTACCCGACCGCTCGAACAACGGTCGACCAAGATAGTCTTCCAGCGCACGCACGCGCTGACCCACCGCTGCTGGCGTTATGCCGATTTCCATCGCCGCGGCAGAGAAGTTGCCCAACCTGAGGGTCGCTTCCAGCGCCCTCAATGCATTGAGGTGCGAGAGTTTCATGGCGTCAAGGCTAAAGCTTTCCTTTAGCCACACCAAGCAAAATCTGCCGTGCATCCTTTAGCCGGTGTTCGGATACTGAACCTGACCGCGACGCACAGCATATTGGGGGTTTGCAAATGTACACGCTTTTCTGGGAATACATGGCCGGGTCGATCGTGGTGCAGGCCACGCTCGAAGCGATGAATGCCGACTACCGAGTGGAGTATGTCGACATGAACGCCGGACAACATCTCGAGCCCGAATTCCTCGCGCGCAATCCAGCGGGCCGCGTCCCCGCACTCCAACTTCCTGATGGCGGCATCATGGGCGAAACCAGCGCCATCGTGACGCATCTTGGCGAAATGGCCCCGACGTCCGGTCTGACGCCACGTCCCGGCGACCCCGATCGTGGAGACTTTCTGTTCTGGCTCAGCGTGATGTCGACGGCCGGCTATATCACCTCCGGCCGGGTCGGCCATCCAGAACGCTACGCACGGGACAGGGATGCGATCCGCCAGGTCAAGGCGCAGGGCGACAAGGACTACGCTGCCTTCTTCGATCTGATGGAAAATCACATCGCGGGCGCCCCCTATTTTCTGCCGCGCGGGCTGACGGTTCTCGATTTCTACCTAGCCATGCTGGCGGAGTGGATCAGCGACCGGGACAAGGCCCTGTCGCAACGGCCCGCGTTGGCTCGGCTGTGCAGCACGGTGCGCGAGACCCCGTCCTATGCCACCGCGCTCGCCGCCCACGCGATGCCGGAACCCGTTTTGCAGGCCTGACGCCACGCGCCGAAGGCCCGGATTTGAAAGGAGACCGACCAATGAACAAGTACATGATCGAAAGAGACATCCCTGGTGTCGGTGCGATGAGCGGTGACGAACTGTGCGGTGCCGCCAACACGTCGAACGCGGCGCTGGCGCAACTGGCCCCAAAGGTGCAGTGGCAGCATTCGTACGTTGCCGGGGACAAGACATTCTGCGTCTATCTTGCAGACGACGAGGACGCCATCACCCGGCACGCCGAACTCAGTGGCTTCCCGGCGACAAAGATCACGCTCATCGAAACGATGATCGACCCGACGACCGGTGATACATGACGCCAACAACCCGGTCGAGCGGGGGCGCGTTCGCGATCTGATCGGCACCGCCGTCAAAGGTGTCCTCGCATCGCACGCTCTGTGAACCGCCGGAACGCAAAAAATCACACCGTCGCCATACCACCCGGATACCGACGTGATACCGACACGGGTTTGCATCTGTTCGCAGGCGTTACCCTTGCGCGTAACGCTGCACGAAATTCCGCAGGATCATCTCGGGCGCGAAAACGTCCGCCGCCCGGCACATGGCAATCAGGTCATCGGCATCCTCGGGCGGGAAATAACCCCGGTCGCGATAGATCCTGATCCGCGTCTCGAACCCTGCCGCATCCGCCTCGGGGTGAAACTGGGTGGCATAGACATGCTCTTTGTACCGCAACATCTGGTAGGGGCACGCCTCGGACCTCACAAGATGCACGCATCCTTCTGGCAGATCCTGCAACGCCTCCTTGTGCCCCACGAAGGCGTCGAACGCCGTCGGCACGCCGACCAGCAGCGCGTCCTCCTTGCCCTCCGGCGTGACGTCGCAGGCCGACGTGCCCACCGCCTCTCCAAAGGCCCGCTTGCTGACATCGCCCTTCAGGTGCGCGCCAAGAATTCCGATCCCGTAACAGCAACCCAGGAAAGGAAAATCCCGCGCCGTCACCTTTGGCATCAGCCCCAGCACATCCGCCTCGATCCGCGCCTCTATCTCGGATTTGTCCTCCGGCGCATCGCTGACACAGCCCGGCCCTCCGCCCACGATCACGCCGGAATAATCTTCCAGAACAATATCTTCCGGCAGCCGCTCCTGGTCCATCCGGATACGGCGCGTGCCGCCCGCCTCCAGTCCGCCCTTGCGCAGGATCGCCGCAAACTCGTCATCCGCGGCTTCCGTCTCGGGGCGCAGCTGAAGGATCAAAAAGGGCTTCGTCATCGGGCGTTCTCCGGTATCATCCCATCCATTGGCCCCATTCCGCAGCCAGGGTCAACCCGCCGGCCTCTCTTGACCCCGCCCGGCAATCCAATACCCTGCGCAGAACCCGGCCCGCCGCGAAGGACCCCATGGTGCAGCGCTCCTACAACCCTGATTTCCGGGACTTATTCACCCAAGTCCACATGCTTCGGCCATGAGCCGCTCGCTCAGCCTCGCCGCCTATCTCGCCTATGCAAGGCGCGGCCCCGCACGCCGTTACACGCCCGCCGCGCCGCGCCCGCCGGGCCGTCTGCTCTGGGCGCACGCCGCCGACACGATCCATATCGACGCACTGTTGCAACTCTTCGACCGGCTGCGCCTGCACCGGCCCGAACTGTCGCTTCTGCTCACCACCGCCGGCGCCGCGCCCGACGCCCCCTTCAAGGCCCGGGCCGAGGTCATGGTCGAACAACTCCCCGAGGATACCGTCGCCAACGCCGCGTCCTTCCTCACCCATTGGCAGCCCGACATCGCCCTCTGGACCGGCGGCGCCCTTCACCCCGCACTGATGGATCGCACGGCCGAAACCGGCATCCCCATGGCGCTGATCGACGCCACCGAAACCGCCATGTCCCGCCCCGCCTGGCGCTGGTTTCCTGACCTGCCCCGCGCCCTGTTGCGGCAGTTCGAGTTCGTCATGGCAAGGGACGATGCATCAGCCCGCTACCTGCGTCGCATGGGCGTGCCGGAACGCACGCTCTCCGTCACCGGCCCGCTCCTCGAAGGCACCGTTTCGCTGCCCCATAACGAGACCGACCGCACCGAACTCGCCGCCCTGCTGCTTGGCCGTCCGGTCTGGCTCGCCGCCATGCTCCGCCCCGAGGAAATCGGCACGATCCTCACTGCCCACCGCGAGGTCAGCCGCTTTTCCCACCGCACCCTTCTGATCGTCGTCCCCGACACGCCCGAGGACACCACCCCCTTCACCGACGCCCTGGCCGAGGCCGGGATGCGCCATATCACGTGGTCGACCGGCACCTTCCCCGATGAGACGACACAGGTCATCCTCGCCGACACCTATGGCGAGATGGGCCTGTGGTACCGGCTCGCGCCGATCACCTTCATGGGCAGTTCTCTGATCTCCGGCGCCCATGGCTGCGACCCGAACGAACCCGCCGCCCACGGCTCGGCCATCCTTTACGGCCCCAACATCCGCCGCTACCTGTCCAGCTATTCGCGCTTTGCCGAGGCCGGCGCTGCCCGTATCGTCCGCGATGCCGAAACACTGGCCGCCGCAGTCAAGCGCCTGATCCCCCCGGATCAATCCGCCGCCATGGCCCATGCCGCGTGGGAGGTCGCCTCGCGCAGCGCCGAACTGACCGACCGGATCGCCGATCTTCTGAACGACCGCCTCGACCAACTGGAGGTCCGCTGATGCGCGCACCCGCCTTCTGGGACACCCCGCCGCGCCGCCCATCCCTGCGCGCCCGTGCACTATCGCCACTCGGCGCACTCTATGCCCGCGCCACCGCCCGCCGCGTGGCCACACCGCCGGGCTATCGCGCGCCCGTTCCGGTGATCTGTGTCGGCAACATCAACGCCGGCGGCACCGGCAAGACACCCACGGTCATCGCGCTCGTGCAGCACCTGCAGGCGCGCGGGCGCACCCCCGCCGTCATCTCGCGCGGCCACGGAGGCAGTCTCGAGGGCCCCGTCGAGGTGGACGAGCGCAGCCACATCGCAGCCGATGTCGGCGACGAGCCCCTGCTGATCGCCGCCTTCACCCGCACCTGGATCGCCCGCGACCGGACGCTTGCAGCCGAGGCCGCGGCCGCCTCCGGCGCAGATGTGATCGTCATGGATGACGGCCACCAGAACCCGTCGGTGGCCCGTGACCTCTCGGTCGTGGTGGTCGACGCGGTCAAGGGCTTCGGCAATGGCCGTTGCATACCCGCCGGCCCCCTCCGCGAACCCGTTCAGACCGGCCTCGACCGCGCCGACCTGCTGCTCTCGATCGGCCCCGACGCCGCCCAGATCGAGTTCCGCAAGACATGGGGCCACGTCATCCTGATCCCCCATGTGGGCGGCAAGCTGGAACCGCTGCAAACCGGCATGGACTGGACAGGCACCCGCTTTCTCGCCTTCGCGGGCATAGGCCACCCCGAGAAATTCTTCGCCACCCTGCGCGGTCTCGGCGCCACCCTCTCGCGGGCCGAGGCGCTGGATGATCACCAGCCCCTGACCGAGGCGCTGATGACCCGGCTGGAAAACGAGGCCGCGCTCATCCATGCCCAGCTCGTCACCACCGAAAAGGACGCCGTTCGCCTGCCCCCGGCCTTCCGCCGCAAGGTGCTGACCCTGCCGGTCCGCCTCAACCTATCCGATTGGTCGGCAATCGATGCAAAGCTGGAAAACCTCGGCCTCTGACCCGGCTTTCACTGTTCCTCAAATACTCGAATCTTAAAATAAAGCGTGGCGCAGCCACACAATCGGATCACGCCAGATCGTCCTCTCCCAGTTTCGGCGAGGCGCGGCGCAACGACAGGTCCGCATCGGAAAACCGCATCGGGCTTCGTACGCCCGGCACCCCGTCCACCTCCACCCTCAGGCCCCGCGCCACGACCTGCGGATCGGCGAAAACCTCCGCCATGTCGTTGATCGGCCCCACCGGCACGCCCTGCGCCTCGCACCCGGCTTGCAACTCGGCCTTCGTCAGACGCATCGTGTATCCGGTCAAAACCTCGGTCAGCGCATCGCGATGCGCCACCCGGTCGGCGTTGGTGGCATAGTCCGGCGCGGTCTTCACCTCCGCCGCGCCCAGCACGTCGCAGAACCGCCCGAACTGCGCGTCATTGCCCACCGCCACGATCAGGAAGCCGTCCGAACACTCGAACACCTGGTAAGGTGCCAGGTTCGGATGCTGGTTCCCCAGCCTTTGCGGCGGCGTGCCCGTGGCAAGGTAATTCATCGCCTGGTTCGCCGTCACCGCCACCGCAGTATCCAAGAGCGCCATGTCGATATGCTGGCCCTTGCCCGTCGCCTGCCGCTGGTGCAATGCGGCCAGGATGGCGGTGCTGGCATAGACGCCGGTGAAGATATCCGTCACGGCCACGCCCACTTTCACCGGTTGGCCCTCAGGATCGCCGGTCATGCTCATCAGACCCGACATGCCTTGGATGATGTAGTCATACCCGGCCTTGCCCGCATACGGCCCGTCCTGCCCGAACCCGGTGATCGAGCAATAAATCAACCCCGGGTTCACGTTCGCAAGGCTCGCATAATCCAGCCCGTACTTGGCCAGCCCGCCGACCTTGAAATTCTCGATCAGGATGTCAGCATCCGCCACCAACTCACGGACACGGGCCTGACCCGCCTCGGTGCGGAAATCAACGATAACGCTTTGCTTGCCGCGGTTGCAGGAGTGGAAATAGGCGGCCGAGCGGTCGCCGTCCCGCTCTATGAACGGCGGGCCCCACTGGCGCGTATCGTCGCCAGCGGGGCTTTCCACCTTGATCACGTCCGCGCCCAGGTCGGCCAGCACCTGCCCGGCCCACGGGCCGGCCAGGATCCGGGCCAGTTCGACAACCTTCAGCCCGGCCAGCGGCGCGGGCTTCATTCGGCCAGTTGGTCGTCGATCATCGCCTTCAACTCGTCATAGGACATGTTGGAATGCGTCTCGCCGTTGATGACCAGCGTCGGCGTCGAATTCACGTCATCGGCCTCGGCGTTCTCCTGGAACCACGCCACCAGCGTCTTGGCCTTGTCGGCGTCGTTCAGGCAAGCATCCAGTTGCTCATCGTCCAACCCCGCGACCTTGCCGATCTTGCGCAGCCGCTCTGAGATGCCCACCGGGTCCTGCCCGTCGCCGATCCAGTCCTTCTGCTGGTCATAAATCATCTCCGTGATGCCAAAGAACCGCTCTTCGCCGCCGCACCGCGCCACCATCGACGCCCACAGGCCGTAGCGGTCGAAATAGACATCGCGATAGGTGAAATGCACGTCGCCATTGTCGATATATTCGGATTTCAGCTGCTTGAACTGGTTCTCGTGAAAATTCGCACAATGCGGGCAGGTGAAGGACGCGTATTCCACGATCTTCACCGGCGCGCTTTCCTCACCCAGTGTCATTTCCACGATCGAGGAGGTGTCGATCTCTTCGGCCGGCGCGTCCG
Organism: Roseovarius sp. MMSF_3298; assembly: GCF_030733705.1. NCBI lineage: Bacteria > Pseudomonadati > Pseudomonadota > Alphaproteobacteria > Rhodobacterales > Roseobacteraceae > Roseovarius > Roseovarius sp. MMSF_3298. Next base: position 88,706 of record NZ_JASHIN010000006.1, on the reverse strand, counting down.
AGGCCTCCTGCGCATTGGCCGCACCGGGCAGGTCGGTCATGCCACTGCCTTGCGTCGTGTTGCCGGTCTGCCCGCTCAGCCACCAGCCGCCGCCGGCCGCCAGGACAAGGGCCGCGGCCCCGGAAAGAAGCACGTTTTTCATCTTATCACCTTACGATTTCTGCGTGTTGCTTTTCGATAGTACGTTCCGGCCCAGCGTTTCCAGCGCATCGCGCAGGCCGTCGTCGCCCACCGGCTGCGCCAGCTTGGCGGCCGCGGCCACTGTCATTTCGCTGGGCGCGGGCTTGGCTGCCGGCTTGGGCCGGTGCTCGAAGCTCGCCTGCCCCTCGGCAAAGCCGGTGGGCGCGGTCTGCGTGATCTGCACCCGCGCGATGGCGTTGTAACCATAGGCGGTGTTGACCCGTTCGCGCAGTTTTTCCTTCTGCATCTCCAGCATCGGCGCCTGTGCGCCCGTCGTCAGCACGACCAGCGTCGCGCCAAACCCCTGCCGTGCATAGCTCACCTTGACCGGGCGGCAGATCGCGGCGATCTCTTCTCCCGCGATCTCTGGCCAGTGGGTCACCACGCGCGACACCGCAAAGCCCCGGCTTTCCGACGCTTTCCGGATCTGCGCCCCCAACAGGGCACCGCTGCGCTTGAAGCCTTTCGTCGTGCCCCGATGTGCGGGCATGGCTGACCTCCCGTTTCCTCGCCCTAATGTAGGGGGTATGAGAGTGAACAACAAACGCAAAGCTGGCAAAGGCGGGATAACAGATGCGTGACAGCGAGATGAGCGCAGAGCTGCTGGACTGGTACGACCGCCACGCTCGCCAGATGCCATGGCGCGTGCCCCCCGAGGCCAAAAAGGCCGGGGTGCGCCCCGATCCCTATGCCGTCTGGCTGTCGGAGGTGATGCTGCAACAAACCACTGTCGCCGCCGTAAAAAGCTATTTCGAACGCTTCACCGCGCTCTGGCCCACCGTGACCGACCTCGCCGCCGCCGAGGACGCGCAGGTCATGGGCGAATGGGCCGGCCTTGGCTATTACGCGCGCGCCCGCAACCTGCTGAAATGCGCCCGCGTCGTCGCCTCGGACCATGACGGTCAGTTCCCCGGCACCGCCGCCGAATTGCAGAAGCTGCCCGGCATCGGCCCCTATACCGCCGCTGCCATCTCCGCTATCGCCTTCGATCAGCCGTCGGTGGTGGTCGATGGCAATGTCGAGCGGGTCATGGCCCGCCTGCATGACATCCACACGCCCCTGCCCACCGCCAAGCCCGAACTGACAGAGGCCGCGGCGACCCTCACGCCGCACACCCGCCCCGGCGACTATGCCCAGGCGGTGATGGACCTCGGCGCCACCATCTGCACGCCCCGCTCGCCCGCCTGCGGCATCTGCCCGTGGCGCACGCCCTGTATCGCCCGCACGAACGGCACGCAGGCCGAATTGCCGAAGAAGGCCCCGAAAAAGGCCAAGCCCACCCGGTTTGGCATCGCCTATGTCGCCCGCCGCGCCGATGGTGCCTGGCTGCTGGAACGCCGCCCCGACAGCGGCCTGCTGGGCGGAATGCTCGGCTGGCCCGGCAGCGACTGGTCCGACGCGCCCACCCCCGCCCCGCCGCTCGACGCTGACTGGCAAATGCTCGACGCCGAGGCCCGCCACACCTTCACCCATTTTCACCTGCGCCTGAAGATCGCCTATGCCTGCCTTGGCCCGGACGCGGACACTCCATCCGACTCCACCTGTTTTGTCCCCGCCCACACCTTCAAACCGACGGAGTTACCCACCGTCATGCGCAAGGTTTTTGACTTGGCCCGCGAAGCCTTGCAAGACTGCACCTCGAACACGTCCTGAGGCGATTTGCGCAATCGCCCCGCCCCCGCGCATCGCACTATAATCGCGGGCAAAAAGGTGAAGGCCATGCAGACCACCACGCCCAAGTATCTCGGCCCCGACAAGGTTGCGCGCCTGCAACGCGCGCTGCCCTTCTGGGCGGCCTTCTCTCTTGTCCCGCTGGCGATCCTCAGCGCCACGCAGGGCGGTTGGACGGTGATCCTCCTGCCGCTCTTCACCTGGTATTTCTTCGCCGCGCTCGACGCAGTGCTGGGGCTGGAACTGGATAATCTCGACCCCGAAACGCGCGAGCGGCAAATCCGCATGTACACCGCCGTCACCGTGCTTTGGCCGCCGGTGCAGTTCGCCTTGCTTTTCTGGATGATCTGGTACGCCACCGGCCCCGGCGACGCGCACCTGAACGCTTTGGAGACCATCTTGCTCTTCTTCGGCATGGGCGTGATTTCCGGCACCGTCGGCATCAACTTCTCGCACGAACTCATGCACCAAAAGGACAAAGGCGAACGTTTCCTGGGCGACGCACTCCTGTCGATGGTGCTCTACTCCCATTTCCGGTCCGAGCACCTTCAGGTCCATCACCGCCATGTCGGCACCCCGCGCGACCCCGTTACGGCCCGCTACAACGAGGGATTCCACCGCTTCTTCCCCCGCGTCCTGCGCGAAAGCCTGGTGTCCTCGTGGGAGGCCGAAAAGGCCATGCTGGCCCGCAAGGACAAGCCATGGTGGGACCTCAAGAACCCGTTCTGGAAATACTGGGCGCTGCAAGGTTTCATGCTGCTTCTCGCCGCGCTGATCGGCGGCTGGATCGGCCTCGCGCTTTTCGTCTGGCAGGCCTTTATCGCCATCTGGCAGTTGGAATTGGTCAATTACGTCGAGCACTACGGCCTCACCCGAAAGCATCTCGGCGACGGTAAATATGAACACGTCAAACCCCAGCACAGCTGGAATGCCGCGCAGAAGGCATCGAACTGGCTGCTGATCAACCTGCAACGCCATTCCGACCACCACTACAAGCCCAACCGCCGCTTCCCGCTCTTACAGAACTACTCCGAGGACGAGGCTCCGCAACTGCCCTACGGCTACCCGGTGATGACCGTGGCCGCGATGATCCCGCCGCTCTGGCGCCGGGTGATGAACCCCCGCGTGCGGCGCTGGCGCGAGAAATACTATCCCGAGATCACCGACTGGAAGCCCTACAACAAGGCGCTGAACCCGCTCCCGCGTTAGTCGTTGAGCCTGCGCGGAATCGAGGCGCAGCAAGCTGCGCCGCCGCGCATCGCCCAAGCACAAGCCCCCGCTGCATGGCAACGGGGGCTCTGAAATCTCGGCGAAGGCTGAACCCTCAGCTTTCGTATTTCTTCTTGATCGGCTTCCAGATCCGCTTGTTCGTCAGGTACAGCAGCACCGACAGAAGCGTCAGGAAGATCACACCGGTCAGGCCCGCCTGCTTGCGGTCCATCATCTTGGGTTCCGCCGTCCACATCAGGAAGGCCGATACATCCTTGGCGATGGCGCTCAGGTCATTGGCGTGACCATCGGCATATTCCACGTCTTCACCGTAAAGCGGCGGCGCCATGGCGATCCAGCCGCCGGGGAACGCCTCGTTCTCATAGAACGTCGTGCCGGCCTCTTCCTTGGTCTCGCCGGTATAGCTGGTCAGAAGTGAATAGATATACTCCGGACCACCCATGCCTTTGACAAGTTGGTTGATCCCGGTGCCGGCCGGCCCGTGGAACCCGGCGCGGGCCTTGGCCATCAGGCTCAGGTCCGGCGCGTTTTCCAGGTTGGAACCCGGGAAGTGATCGACAGGGCGTGCCGCGCGGAAGTCGTCCAGTTCCTCGTCGAAGACCTCGAAGTTCTGCTCGGCATAGGCCCGCACCTCGGCGTCCGAGAAATGCGGCCCACCCTCGTCGCTCAGCGTGCGCAGCGGCACGTATTGCAGGCCGTGGCAGGAAGAACAGATCTCGGTATAGACCTGCAGCCCCCGCTGAAGCTGGTACTGATCGAAGCTGCCGAACGGCCCCTCGAAGGAAAAGTCCACGTCCTTGGTGTGGCCTTCTTCACCGGCGGCGAGCGCGCCGCCGGTCGAAAGGGCCAGGGCCGTGACTGCGCTAATCGCGAATGTCTTCATCATTTGCCTGATCCTTTCTCTTACTCGGCCGGGCTGGCTACGGTGGCCGTGCCGCCGCTTGCCGCCTTGTGTGCCTCGAAATCCGCTTCGATGGTCTCGGGCTGCGGCAACGGTTTCTCGATCACGCCCAACAGTGGCAGGATCACCAGGAAGTAGGCGAACCAGTAGGCCGACGCGATCAGCGAGTAGGTCGCATAGGGCTCTTCCGCCGGACGCGCCCCCAGCCACATCAGCACGACGAAGTCGATCGCCAGCAGCCAGAACCACCATTTGAACATCGGACGATACCGGCCCGACCGCACCATCGATGTGTCCAGCCAAGGGGCAAGCGCCATCACGGCAATCGCGCCGAACATGGCCAGCACGCCGAAGAATTTGGCGTCAATGATGCCGCCGGTGATGAACGATGCGAACTGCACCACCCACACTTCCGACGTGAACGCCCGCAGGATCGCGTAGAATGGCAGGAAATACCATTCGGGCACGATATGCGCCGGCGTCGCCAGGGCGTTCGCCTCGATATAGTTGTCGGGGTGGCCAAGGTAGTTCGGCATGAAGCCCACGATCGCAAAGAACACCGCCAGGATCACGGCCAGCGCGAACAGGTCCTTGATCACGAAGTAGGGCCAGAACGAAACGGTGTCCTTCTCGGCTTCGGCCTTCGAGGTGCGGCGCACTTCGACACCGGTGGGGTTGTTGTTGCCCGTGGTGTGGAACGCCCAGATGTGCACCGCAACCAGCGCGGCAATCACGAAGGGCAGAAGGTAGTGCAGGCTGAAGAACCGGTTCAGCGTGGCGTTGTCCACCGCCGGCCCGCCCAGCAGCCAGGTCTGGATCGGCTCACCGATCAGCGGGATTGCCCCGAAGAGCCCGGTGATCACCGTGGCGCCCCAGAAAGACATCTGACCCCAAGGCAGCACGTAGCCCATGAACGCCGTGCCCATCATCAACAGGTAGATCAGCATGCCCACGATCCACGTGATCTCGCGCGGCGCCTTGTAGGAGCCGTAATAGAGACCGCGGAAAATATGCAGGTAGACCGCAAAGAAGAACAGCGAGGCACCGTTCATGTGCAGGTACCGAAGCATATGTCCGCCGTTGACGTTGCGCATGATATGCTCGATCGACGCGAACGCTTCGTCAACATGCGGCGTGTAATGCATCGCCAGAACGATCCCGGTGACGATCTGCAACGCCAGGCAGAAGGTCAGCACGATCCCCCAGATCCACATCCAGTTCAGGTTCTTGGGCGTGGGGATCATGATCGTGTCATACAGAAGACCGACGATGGGAAGGCGGCGATTCAGCCACTTCTCGCCACCGGTTTTCGGCTCGTAATGGTCGTGAGGAATTCCAGCCATGAGTGTTATTCCTTATCCCAGCTTAACGGTCGTTTCGTCGACGAATTCTGCAACCGGCACCGGCAGGTTCTCCGGCGCGGGGCCTTTGCGGATTCGGCCCGCCGTGTCGTAGTGCGACCCGTGGCAGGGGCAGAACCAGCCGCCCACACCACTGTCCAGCACGTAATCGCCGGCATTGCTCAGCGGCACACAGCCAAGGTGCGTGCAGACGCCGATCTGAACCAGCCATTCGCCGGTCTCGTCCAGCGCGCGGTTCTCGTCGGTTGCCGCAGCCTCGCCCTGCAGGTTCTCGTTGCGCGCCACCTGGTCGGGCAGGCTCGAGACATCCACGCTGCGCGCGGCCTCGATCTCGGCCTCGGTGCGGCGGCGGATGAAGACCGGCTTGCCCAGCCATTTCACCGTCAGTTGCGAGCCCTGGTCGACACCGGATACATCCACACGGATCGAACTGAGCGCCTGGACGTCTGCAGAGGGGTTCATCTGGTTGACAAGCGGCCAAACCGCTGCCCCGACCGCCACGGCACCCGCGCCTGCGGTTGCGTAGTAGATGAAATCTCTGCGTGTACCTTCGTGGTCTTCTGCGTGGGACACGAGCCAATCTCCAATCTGTCTGAGCCTTCTAGGCAAATCCCCGTATGCGGCAGACGGACGACTCCGCTCAAACCGCGATCATGCGCGTATTTATCCAAGCTTGCCTGAGGCGTCCAGTGCACAATGCCAATCATTTGAAGAGGGTGCTCATCTGTCGCGCTTGTGAGGGTCTGCCCATGGGTGTAAGGACGGTTGCAACCCGCCCTTCTGTTTCAAAGGCCCGTATCATGCTGAATTCCGCTCGTGTTTCCCTGTTCGCCCTCGTCGCCATGGCCAGCCCCGCCGCCGCCGAGATCGAGCTCAGCTTCTATCTTGGTGCGCAAGGCGTGACCGAAAGCTCCGCCAGTGGTGTCCTGCCCAACGGTGGCGCTGCGTTCAACCGCAATATCGGCTGGGAAGGCAAGCCTTTCGATGCGCCCATCTACTACGGTGGCCGCGTCATGTACTGGACCGACACCAACTGGGGCTTCGGGCTTGAGGGCACACACACCAAGGCCTACATGCCCGCCGGTGACGCCGCCGCCGTGGGCCTCAGCCGGTTCGAGCTGTCGGACGGCCACAACATCTTTACCGCCAACGTGATGAAACGCTGGCCGGGCGCGTTCAACCAGGGCCGCTTCACGCCGTATGTCGGCGGCGGCCTCGGTGTGGCCGTTCCGCATGTGGACGCGCTGGCCGTTGGCGCGACCAACCGGACCTACGACTACGAAAACACCGGCATCGCCGTGCGCGGCATCGCCGGCATCAAGTACGACTTCACTGAAAGCTGGGCGCTCTTCGGCGAATACCAGATGACGTATTCCGAGAACGACATCACCATCGACGGCGACCCCGGACAGCCCGATGGCCGCCTCAGCACCGACCTGCTGACCCACGCGGTCAATTTTGGCATCAGCTACAGCTTCTGAGGTCTGGCGCGCTCCCTTGGCGCGCGCTATTGACCTTGCATGACCACGAAACGCCCTCCCCGCTCCGGCGCGACCCGCAGCATCGGCCTGATGCTGCTCTGGGCGTTTCTGTCCGTCTTCACCGCCTTTTCGTCCTTCGCGCCGGGCACCATGCCCCAGTTCCAGCCCGGCGGCATCACCGTCGTGCTGTGTACCGGCGACGCCCAGCGCAGCATCACGGTCGATGAAACCGGCACCCCGGTCGAGGCGCAGGACGTGCCCTGCCCCTGGGTCACACATGCCAAAGCCGCCGATCCGGTCATCGCCCCGATCGTCGCTGCGCGCACAATCCGCGCCACCCATCGCGACGCGGTTCGCATCCACGCGGCAGCCCCGCTTCCGCGCCCCGGCTTCCCTCCGGCGCAACCCCGCGCACCGCCTGCATACCTTTGATCTGACTGCACTTACCCAACGGCTTCATTTCAAAGGAGAACCTCATGGTTTCCGACCCTACCCCCATGGGCGCGGCCCAGACCGCTGCGCATGATCCGCAGAAACTCTACCGCGCCGCGTGGCGCTGGCACTTCTACGCCGGGCTCTACGTCATCCCCTTCTTCGCCCTTCTGGCCATCACCGGCCTGATGATGCTCTGGATCGCGCATCTTGATGGCCGCGACGGCGAACGCATCCCCGTTACCGCGTTGAAGGCGCCCACCGCCGTCTCGGACCAGGCCAAGGCGGCGCTGGCCGCCATTCCCGGCGGCGAATTGCGCGCCTACATCGCGCCCCGCACCGATGATGTCGCCGCCGTCTTCCGCGTCGACGATGCCTCGGGGCCTCAGCTGGTCGCTATCGACCCCTATACCGCCGAGGTCATCCAAAGCTGGCCGCGCCGCAGCGGCTGGTACGACTTTGCCGACAGCCTGCACAGCGACATCAGGCTTGGCGTCACCGGCGACCGGATGCTGGAAATCGCCGCCTCCATCGGCATGGTCCTGATCGCCACCGGCCTTTACATGTGGTGGCCTCGTGGCGGCGGCACCTGGCGCGAGGCACTGCTTCCCCGTCTGGGCCGGGGCCGCGCCGGCTGGCGTGCCCTGCACGGCGCAGCGGGGTTCTGGATCTCGATCATCCTCACCTTCTTCCTGCTCTCGGGCCTGTCATGGACGGGTATCTGGGGCGCCAAGATGGTCCAGGCCTGGAGCCAGTTCCCGACCGAGAAATGGGACAGTGCCCCCCTTTCCGACGCCACCCATGCCAGCCTCAACGCGGGCCGCGCCGACGTGCCCTGGGTGCTGGAACAGACGCCTCTGCCCGCGTCGGGCAGCATGGCCGGCACCGACGGCCTCGCCCAAGGCACCCCGGTCAATATCGACAGCATGGATGCGCTCGCGCGCCGGATCGGCTTTGACGGACGCTACCAGATGAACCTGCCTTCGGGCGACACCGGCGTCTACACCTTCGGGCGGGACTCGATGAACACCGACGACGTGAACCCGACGACCGACCGCACCACCCACGTGGACCGCTACACCGGAAAGATCCTCGCCGACATCCGGTACGAGGATTACTCGCTGGCGGGCAAGGCCATGGCCGTGGGCATTGCGCTGCACATGGGCACGCTGGGATTGTGGAGCGTTCTGGCCAACACCGCCTTCTGCCTGACCGTGCTGATGCTCTGCGTCACAGCGGTGGTCATGTGGTGGAAACGCCGCCCGTCAGGCAGCGCCCGCCTCGCCCCGCCGCCGATGCCGTCCAACATGCCGCTCTGGTCCGGCGCGGTGCTGGTGGGGCTGCTGGTGTCGCTGGCCTTCCCGTTGGCGGGCCTGACCCTGATCGCGGTCATCGCGTTTGACGTGCTGGTAATCTCCCGCATCCCGCCGCTGCGGCGCCTGCTGACCTGAGCCACATGAAAGGGCCCGGGGGTCTCCACCCCGGGCCGCTTTCTTTGAACGCTTCGGCTCCGCGACCCGACACAGGGTCATATTCAACGCGGAGGACCACACAATGAAACGCGACAGCTTCCAGTTCATCGACAGTGCCAGCGACGACTTAACCGGCACGAAGTCCCCCAATGACGGCATTTTCAGCTTGGGCGACCGCCCCGGCCTGCCCGGCGATTTCACCGATGGTGAAGACAGCCACGATGGCGCGCCCGGCGGCCGCGTCCTGCCCGGCGAGGTGCACGGCACGAAAGACGACGACCATATCTTTGACACCAACACGGCAGATGGCGCGCGATACTACGGCTTCGCCGGCGACGACACGATCGAAACCGGCGCGGGGAACGACAGCGTGTTCGGCGGGCTGGGCAACGACGTAATCATCGCCAATGGCGGCGATGACGTGGTCGTGGGCGGCGCGGGCGACGACAATCTCTATGGCGAGGCCGGCAACGACAGCATCCACACCGGCGACGGCGTCGATATCGTGTTCGGCGGCACGGGCGACGATTTCATCTACCTGACAGACGATGGCGATGTGGACACGGTCTATTTCATCCAGGGCAACGGCAAAGACGTGATCGACAATTTCGAGACCGGCATCGACCAGGTCGGGATCGGCGGCTTCGGCTTCACCTCCTTCGCCGACATCGAAGGCCTTATCACCTATTCCGGCGATCAGGCGCTGATCGACCTCGGCGGCGGTGACTCGATCATTTTCACCGGGCTCGAAGCGCCGCTTGCCGCCGACGACTTCATCTTCTGACTCAGTCGGGTGCGCTGGCTTTCATGCTGTCGCGCTCGGCAATTGCCTTGAACCAGTCGGCCAGCGCGTCATTCCCTTTGCGCCAGCCGCGGTCATCCAGCCGGAAATCGAGATAGCCCAGCGCACAGCCCACCGCGATCTGGCCGGCGTCCAGCGGCCCGCGCAGATGGCTCATCCACCGCGCATTGATCGCCGCCACGCTGCGCGCGACCTTCTCCCACTGCGCCTCGATCCACGGTTCATACACCATGTCTTCGGGCCGCACCCGCCGCTCGTAGACCATCGCCAGCGCCGCATCCAGAATGCCGTCCGCCGTCGCCTCCAGTGTCAGCGTCTCCCATATCCGCCCCTCGGGATAGAGCTTCGTGCCCGCCCGCGCATCCAGGTAACGGCAGATCACCCTGCTGTCATACAGAGTCGGCCCCTCGTCCCGGATCAGCGCCGGGATCTTGCCCACCGGGTTCGCCGCCGCCACCGTCGCATCGGTCGCCACCGGCGTTGTCATAACCTCGACAATCTCGACCTGGTCGATCAGCCCGGTCTCGATCAGGGTCACCTTCACCTTGCGCCCATAGGGGGACGGCTTGGCAGAGATCAGTTGCATCATTCATGTCCTTCCGATTCTTCCCAAAGCTACGCCCTCGATGGTCAGTGGTCTAGCTGCCCGCATCGCGCATCAGCGCCGCCAAGGCCCCGGTCTCAACGCCTATGCCCGATGCGTCCACCGCCTCGGCGGCCCGCAGGCGCACGTCATCCGACTTGTTCTGATTCAGCTTCCATGTGCCGTGGATCTCGTCCACCCGCATCCGGCAGGGCACGATCTGCCGCATCATCCGGTCCAGCACGTCCGGCGTCATCTTTTCCATTGTCCAAGGAGCTTTCGGCAAGAGCTGATCCTCGAACTGCGCCGACTGCCGGTCCAGCAAATCGTGCATCTCGTCCTGCGGCCGCAACTCCATGTCACCCACCAGATGCACCGCCACGTAATTCCACGTCGGCACCTGGTCCTCCGCCCCGTACCAGTCCGGCGACACGTAAGAGTAAGGCCCCACCACAGCCAGCCGTGCATGCAAGGGCGCGGAGAGCGCCCGCGCAATCGGGTTCGACCGCACAAGGTGAAACTCCGCCACCGCCCCATCCTCGGACAAAAGGAACGGGACGTGGCTCATCAGCGGCGCCCCCTCCGCCGCGACCGCCAGCACGCCAAAGCCTTGCGCCCGCGCGAACGCGACATTCCGCGCCTCCGGGGTCTGGCGAAAGATCGGGTTGGGATGCATGGCGGGTCTCCTTTGCGCTCACCATGTCGCAACGACCTCCGTCACGGCCAGCAAAGAATTGTCCCTGTCACAATCAAAGCGCTGCGATGGCTCGCGGAAAAGACCCCGCACGCACCACGCCCGCTAGCACAAGGCCGTGTCCGCCGTCAGCCGCGCCGCGTCATGCCCGGTCACGCGGGCCGACACGATCTGCCCTTCAGGCTGATCACTGCCAAACGTCACCTCGGTAAACTGCTCGGTCCGGCCCATCCGGGCATTCTCCAGCAACACCTGATGCACCCGTCCCTGCTGTTCGTCCAGATGCCGCGCCACGCGCGCCTCACCCGCCGACCGCAGCCACGCCGCCCGCTCCTTGATGGCCCGCCCGTCCACTTGTGGCATCCGTGCCGCCGGGGTGCCCGGGCGCGGGCTATAGGGGAAGACATGCAGCCAGGTCAGCCCACACTCCTCGACCAGCCGCAGCGAATTCTCGAACGCCGCCTCGGTCTCCGTCGGAAACCCGGCGATAATATCAGCGCCAAAGGTCATATCGGGGCGCAGCTTGCGCGCCTCCTCGGAAAACCGGATCGCGTCATCCCGCAAATGCCGCCGCTTCATCCGTTTCAGGATCAGGTCGTCTCCGTGCTGCAAACTCAGATGCAGATGCGGCATCAGCCGCGCTTCGGTTGCAATCGCCTGCATCAGGTTCTCGTCCACCTCGATCGAATCGATCGACGAAATCCGCAACCGCGGCAGGTCCGGCACCAGCTTCAGGATCCGCATCACCAGATCGCCCAGCTTGGGTTCCGCCGGCAGGTCCGCGCCCCAGCTTGTCAGGTCCACGCCGGTCAGCACCACCTCGTTATAGCCCCGGTCGACCAGCCGCTTGATCTGGTCCACCACCACGCCCGCCGGCACGCTGCGCGAGTTGCCGCGACCGTAAGGGATGATGCAGAAGGTGCAGCGATGGTCACAGCCGTTCTGCACCTGCACATAGGCCCGGCTCCGCGTGCCGAACCCGTCGATCAGGTGCCCCGCCGTCTCGGTGACGCTCATGATGTCGTCGACCTGAACCGCCTCGGTCTCGCCGATGAAGTCCGCCGCCAACCCGGCCCAGGTGTCGCGCACCATCTTCTCGGTGTTGCCGATCACGGCATCCACCTCGTTCATCGCGGAAAACGTCTCGGGCTCTGTCTGCGCTGCACAGCCCGTCACGATCAGCCGCGCCTCGGGGTTCTCGCGCCGCAGCTTGCGAATCTCCTGCCGCGCCTTGCGCACCGCCTCGGCGGTCACCGCGCAGGTGTTGACCACCACGGCATTCTCCAGACCCACCTCGCCGGCAAGCTCTTTCATGGCTTCCGTCTCATAAGCGTTCAGCCGACAGCCCAGCGTTGTGAAAACCGGCGCGCTCATGACGCGGCCCTCAGGAAATCGGGCGTCAGCACCCCGTCACAGACATGCACGGTCGGCCCGGTCATCCAGACGCCATCCTCGCGCCACTCGACCCGAAGCGTTCCGCCATCAAGGTCGATCCGCACATCGCGCCCTGTCAGCCCCCGCCGCGCCGCCGCCACCGCGACAGCACAGGAGGAAGACCCCGAGGCCAGCGTCAGGCCCACGCCCCGCTCCCACACCCGCATCCGGATGTGATCGGGGCCGACCACACTGGCCACCTGCACGTTGGTCCGCTCGGGAAACAGCGGATGATGCTCGTACCGCGGCCCGAAACTCTCCAGCGGAATCGCCTCGGCATCCTCGACGAAGAAGGTACAGTGCGGATTGCCCATGCCGGTGGCCACCGGCCCGCCCTCGATGGGCAGCTCCAACGTGTCCATCTCCTCGGCCAGCGGCACCCCGTCCCACTCCAGCAAGGGCGCCCCCATGTTGACCGAGGTCAGACCGTCGCCTGCATCCACCGCGTAAAGGTCCCCCCTTGCCGTGGTCAGGTGCAGCCTGTCACGGCCCGTCTCATTCAGCAGAAACCGCGCAATACACCGCGTCGCGTTTCCGCAGGCCCCGGCCTGCGTGCCGTCACTGTTCCAGAATTCCAGGTGCGCATCGACGTCATCCGCGCCCTGACGGATCACCGCCAACTGATCGAATCCGATCCCGCGGTGCCGGTCTCCGACCGCCTGCGCCAGTGCCGGCGTGACCTCCACCACTCGCGCACGCGCGTCCACCACGACAAAGTCGTTTCCCAGCCCATGCATCTTCATGAAGGGCAACCCGGTATCCTGCGCATCGCTCATGGCCGCGCATATAAAGCGCCCGTCGCGACGAATCCAGCCACAGCGGAAAATTCCCTGCAATTGGGGCTTGACCCCCCTGTCCCCTCTTTCTAGATAGGCCGCCTAGTGGGCCGTTAGCTCAGTTGGTAGAGCAACTGACTTTTAATCAGTGGGTCGCAGGTTCGAATCCTGCACGGCTCACCACTGTTTCCGGGAGTTTATGCGCTATCGGAGCGTCGTGCGAGAGCGTGACGCGTGTGATGGATTCGCGTGCCGGACCGCGCGGACTTCGGACGTCCGCCACCGCGCGCCCGGCCCTCCCCGGGCAACCTCGGATGCCAGTCTCAGGAATATGCAAAAGCGCCCGTCACTTGGCCGGGCCGGCTCGGATCAGTCCGTTGCGCCGTTGGCAATCAGCCAGTCGCGCACCGTCTCCAACTTGTTCTGAAGATGCTGGCGCAGGATCGACGCGAGCCCGGCGCCGTCTCGCGCCTCGAGGCATGCCATGATCTCTTCGTGTTCCTCGGTCGCCTTTTTCCACCGCGCATCGGTCATGTTGGCCACGAACCGCGCCCGACGCACCTGCGTGGCCAGCGACCGGTACTGCACGGTCAGCGTCTCGTTGCGGGCGGCGGCCAGGATGGCCTCGTGGATCTGCTGGTTCAGATCGAAATACTCGGCCAGCCGCCGCGCCTCGAAATGGCCCACCATCTCGTCATGCAAAGAGCGGACCGTGCGGATTTCCTCATCCGTGATCCGTTCGCAGGCCAACTCTCCCGACAGCGCCTCCAGCGCGCCCATCACCGGGAACACCTCTTCCAGGTCGCCAAGCGTGATCTGGCTGACCCAGGCGCCGCGGTTCGGCTCCAGCACGACCAGCCGGTCGAAGGCCAGCACCTTCAGCGCCTCGCGCAGTGGGGTCCGCGACACGCCGAACATCTCGCACAGCTCGCGCTCCGGCACCTTCGTGCCCGGCGCAAGCTGGCCGCTGACAATCAGCTCCCGCACCCCGTCGGCCAGTTCCTGGTGCAGCGATGTCCGCCGTAGCGTCTGAACGCCCTTGTTCTGCACGTTCATCTCCCCCGTCCCTCCAGCGCCATGTCCAGCACCCGCGCCACATGGAACGCCTCGCGCTCCGTCCCGTCGGCGATCTGGTGGCGGCAGGACGTGCCGTCCGCCACGATGATCGCATCCCCGGCCTCGCGCACCGCTGGAAAGAGGCTCAGCTCCCCCATCTTGCGCGATACTTCCTCCGTTTCCACGCCATAGCCGAAAGACCCGGCCATACCGCAGCAACTGGATTCTATAATGTCGACATCGGTTTCAGGCAATAGCGCCAGCGTGCGCTGGATCGCCGGCACCACGTCATGGGCTTTCTGGTGACAGTGACCATGCAGCTTCAGCGGCTTGCCCACGGGCTTCAGCGGCAGCGTCAAATCCCCGGCCTCGGCGGCCTCGGCGATGTATTCTTCCAGCATCCGCGCCTGCGCCGCCACCGTCTCGGCCTGTGTGCCAGGCAACAGCGCCGGGATCTCGTCGCGCAGGGTCAACAGGCAGGACGGCTCCAGCCCGATGATGGGCAGGCCTTTCTCGGCATGCGGCGCCAGCGCATCCAGCAGGCGCTGGCCGGTCTTGCGTGCCTTCTCCATCAGGCCGGTCGACAGGTAGGTCCGCCCGCTGTCCAGAGGCTTCGACTGGCCGTCGGTGGCCACGGCCACACGCTTGCCGCCGGCCCGCAGCACCCGAAGCGCGGCGCGCAGGTTCTCGGGCTCGAAATACCGGTTGAAGATGTCGGCAAACAGGATGACATCCGGGTTCTCGTCCTGTGCCTCGCTGTCGCGGAACGGCTTGGACGACCAGTGCGGCAGCTTCCGCGACGCGGCAAAGCCGGTGGGCTTTTCCATCAGCCGGGCCAGCAGCGGGATGCTGTTACGCATGTTGATCAGCCACGGCACCTTCGCGGCGTAGGGCGCGTAATCCGGCATGTAGCCCACCAGCCGCTCGTGCAGGCCCAGCCCGTGTTTCTCGACCCGGGCCGCCGTCACCTCGGCCTTCATCTTGGCCATGTCGACGCCGGTCGGGCATTCGCGCTTGCACGCCTTGCACGATACGCAGAATTTCAGCGTTTCGGCCATCGCGTCCGAGGTCAGCGCATCCGGCCCCAACTGCCCCGACAGCGCCAGCCGCAGCGTGTTGGCCCGGCCCCGCGTCACGTCTCGTTCATTGCGGGTCGCGCGGTAGGACGGGCACATCGCCCCGCCCGCCAGCTTGCGGCAGGCCCCGTTGTTGTTGCACATCTCGACCGCGCCCTGGAACCCGCCGCCCGCGCCGGGATAGGCCGACCAGTCAAAGGCGGTCTTCAGCGGCTTCACCTCGTAGTCCGGCGTGTAGCGAAACAGCGACCGGTCATCCATCTTCGGCGCTTCGACGATCTTGTTGGGGTTGAAGCGGCGCTCCGGATCGAACTGGTCCTTCACCCGCAGGAATTGCGTGGTGATCTCGGGCCCGAACATCTTTTCATGGAATTCCGACCGCACGATCCCGTCGCCATGCTCGCCCGAATGCGACCCCTTGTAATGCGCCACCAGGTCGAACGCTTCTTCGGCAATCGACCGCATCTTCTTGACGTCCTCGTCCAGCTTCAGGTTCAAGACCGGCCGCACGTGCAGACACCCGACCGACGCATGGGCATACCACGTCCCCTGCGTGCCGTTCTTCTCGAAGATCTCGGTCAGGCCGGCCGTGTATTCCGCAAGATCCTTCAACTCGACCGCGCAATCCTCGACGAAGGAGACGGGTTTGCCCTCCTGCTTCATCGACATCATGATGTTGAGGCCCGACTTGCGCACCTCTGTCACCTGCGCCTGCAGGCGGGCGTCGGTCACATCCGTAACGCCGCCCCAGCCCTTGCCGTCATGCGACCAGTCGAACCCAAGGTCGCCCATCGTCTCGTGCAGCGCCTTCAGCTTGGCGGCATTGCCCTCCGCGCTACCCTCGTCGAATTCCACCAGCAGCAGCGCGGCAGGCTCCCCGCGCACCGCCTGCTCGATCGTCGGTCGGAACATCGGGATCTGCCGCGACAGCCCGATCATTGTCGAATCGACCAGTTCAACAGACAACGGGTCCAGCTTGACCAGGTGCTGCGTGGCGTCCATCGCCTCGTAGAAGGTGGGGAAGTGGCAGATGCCCAGCACCTTGTCGCCCACCAGCGGCCACAGGTCCAGCTCGATGGCGGTGAAATAGGCCAGCGTCCCTTCCGACCCGACCAGCAGATGCGCCAGGTTCACGTCCTCGCCGTTGGGCACCAGCGAATCGAGGTTGTAGCCCCCCACCCGCCGCGTCAGCTTGGGAAACCGCGCGTCGATCAGCGCCGTGTGCTCCTCACCCAGGTCCAGCATGTCCGCCGCGATCCGGTCGAACGTGCCGTTACCCCGCAGCGCGTCACGCGAAACCGGACCGAAATGCGCGAAACTGCCGTCATGCAGCACCGCGTCGATGGACCGGACATTGTCGCGCATCGTGCCATAGCGCAGCGACCGCCCCCCGCAGGAATTGTTCGCCGCCATCCCGCCGATGGTCGCGCGCGAACTGGTCGAGACATCCACCGGATACCACAGCCCGTGCGGCTTCAGCGCCCGGTTCAATTCGTCCAGCACGATGCCGGGCTCCACCACCACGCGGCGATTCTCGACGTCCAGCTCGATGATTCCGTTGAAATACCGCGCGTTGTCCAGAATCAGGCCCGAGTTGACCGTCTGCCCGCATTGCGAGGTGCCGCCACCCCGGCCCGTCAGCGGCACACCCGATTCGGCGGCCGCCGCCAGCGCGATCTCCACGTCTTCGCGCCCCGTCGGCGCCGCCACCCCTTTAGGGGTGATCTGGTAAATAGACGCATCCGTCGAATAACGCCCACGTGACGCGGTGTCGAACATGATGTCGCCGCGAAAGCCTTTTTTCAGCGCCTCTTCAAGCATTTCCCATTCCTCCCTGCTGCGGTGTTGACATCGTGATACAGCTTCGTGATACATAATTCAAAATTAAAAATGCAATCGGGTTCGGTGACACAGGGCCGCATCCGGGAGGAGGACAATACACCATGACGCACAAAGCTGGCCGCCATTTTCTGCAAATTCCCGGGCCAAGCGCGGTGCCCGACCGCGTCCTGCGCGCCATTTCGGCCCAGGTGATGGACCACCGCGGACCTGATTTCGCCGCGGTCGGCCTGCAGGCGCTCGAAGGCATGAAGACGATCTTCAAGACCGAGCAGGACGTGTTCATCTTCCCGTCCTCCGGCACCGGCGCCTGGGAAGCCGCGCTCGTCAATGTCCTGTCCGAAGGCGACCGCGTGGTCATGTACGAGACCGGCCACTTCGCCACGCTGTGGAACAAGATGGCCAAGCGTCTTGGCATCGAGGCCGAGTTCATCGAGGGCGACTGGCGCGGTGGCGCCGACCCCGAGGCCATCGGCCAGCGCCTGCGCGAGGACACCAACCACGAGATCAAGGCCGTCTGCGTCGTGCATAACGAGACTTCGACCGGCTCGGTCTCCCCCATCGCCGAGGTACGCCGCGCCATCGACGAGGCCGGCCACCCCGCGCTTTTGATGGTCGACACGATTTCCGGCCTCGCCTCGGTCGATTTCCGCTTCGACGAGTGGGGCGTGGACGTCGCCGTTTCAGGTTCGCAGAAGGGCCTCATGCTGCCACCCGGCCTGTCGTTCAACGCGGTCAGCGCCAAGGCGATGAAGATTTCCGAAACCGGCGGGATGCGTCGTTCTTACTGGGACTGGCAGGATATGCGCGGCCCGAATCAGACCGGCTATTTCCCCTACACGCCCGGCACCAACCTGCTTTACGGCCTGAACGAGGCCATCGCGATGCTGCATGACGAGGGGCTGCCCAATGTCTTCGCCCGGCACCAGCGCCACGGCCAGGCAACCCGTGCCGCCGTCCGCGCCTGGGGGCTGGACGTGCTCTGCCGCCAGCAGGGGCAGGAAAGCGGTGTTCTGACCGCCGTCGTCGTGCCCGAGGGCCACAGCGCCGACGCCTTCCGCGCCACCACTCTGGAACATTTCGATATCTCGCTCGGCAACGGCCTGTCCAAGGTCGCCGACCGCGTGTTCCGCATCGGGCACCTGGGCGATTTCAACGACGCCATGCTGATGGGCACGCTGTCCGGCGTCGAGATGGGCCTCAAGAAGGCCGGCATCCCGCACCAGAAGGGCGGGGTTGACGCCGCCATGCAGGTGCTTGACGAAACCGACGTGGCTGCACTGACCGCCGCATGACGAATTCAGGGCCCGGCCGCCACTGCGCGCCGGGCCTCGTCTTGACGGCCCCCGGTTCGCGGTGCCGTCAAGGCCGCAAGTCGATCCGCGTATCGGATCCGTTCGATGCGCAAACCGGAACCCAAGGGAGGAGAACCAAATGACGTTCCATACTACCATGAAACCCGCCGCCATCGCGGCCCTGCTCGGCTCCAGCCTGCTGGCCGGACCCGCCCTCGCGCAGGACGACTACCCGTCGCGCAGCGTCGAGGTCGTGCACCAGTACGGCCCCGGCGGCGGCACCGACCGTTTCGTGCGCGCCGTGGCGCAACCGTTCGAGGAGATCACCGGCGAAAGCATGGTGTCGATCTCGGTCCAGGGCGGCGGCGGCATCCCCGCAGTCGTGAACTTCACCCAGCGCCCCGCGGACGGTCACTCGCTGATGGCGATCAGCCCGGCGCAGATCATCGCGCACGTGCAGGGCCGCATCGACATGGCCGATTTCAAGCCGCTGGCCCGCGTCCAATATGACCAGGCCCTCATCTGGGTGCCCGCGGACAGCGAGTTCGAGACCATCGACCAGTTCGTGCAGCACGCCAAGGACAACCCGGGCGACCTGAAGATCGCGCTGTCCGGCGCGGCCGGCTTCGACGAAATCACCGTCGGCCTCTTCGGCCTGGAAGCCGAAGCCGACTTCGGCACCGTGCCGTTTTCCTCGTCCGAGATGGTGTCCAACACCCTCGGCGGCCAGGTCGACGCCATGTTCGAAGAATACGGCCCCGCACGCGGCCTTTACGATTCCGGCGACATGCGCCCGCTGGTCGTGTTCTCCGAAGAGCGTCTGCCGGTCCTCGAGGACGTGCCCACGGCCACCGAGAAAGGCTGGGACGTGACCCTTGGCCGCTGGCGCGCCTTCGCGATGCAGGCCGAGGACTCCGCCGAAAACGCCGAGACGCTCTATGCCGACATCGAGGAAGCCGTGGCGACCGAAAGCTACAAGAAGTTCGAAGAGCAGAACGCGCTTCAATACCGCTCCGAACTGCTGGGTCCCGATGAATTCCAGACCTTCATCGACGGCGAGATCGAGACCTACACCACGGTCCTGCGCGAACTCGGCTATATCGAGTAATACCGCCGCATCGCATTGACAGGGGGGGCGCCTCACCGCGCCCCCCGTTCCTTGATTGTCTCGGCAGGAGCGGACATGTCCAAGAACATCATCGAATTTTCCTTCGCACTCGGGCTCTTTGCGGTGTCAGTCTGGTTCTGGCTGATCGCGGACGGCTTTCCCGTCTCGCCCCGCTACGAAGGCATCGACACAGATTTCTGGCCCAAGATCACCTTCGGCCTGATGGCCCTCACCTCGGGCCTCGTCGCCCTGGGCAGCCTGCGCGACATGCTCGCGGCCCGGCGCGTCCCGGCCTCGACCTCGGTCAACCCGGCGGACTGGGGCACCATCGGACGCATGAGCGCAATGGGGCTTCTGGTCCTGTTTTACTTCATCGCCTTCGGCAAGGTTGGCTTCGTGCTGTCGACGATCGTGTTCCTCTGGGCCGCCTCTGCGATGATCCCCAGCGGACGTTTCTGGGTCAAAGTCGCCTTCGCGCCGATCTTCACCGCCTTGCTGACGCTGCTCTTCGCCTACGGCCTGTCGCTTCCGCTGCCGCGCGGCGTCGGTCCGTTCTACGAACTCAGCCTGCTCCTCTACTGATCCACGGGAACCTGCGCCAATGGCCGAATATCTCGACGCTCTCACCTATATCGTGAGCAGCCCGACCAACCTTTTCTTCATCGTTTTCAGCGTGATCTGGGGCATCGCCTTCGGGTCCGTCCCGGGCCTGACCGGCATCGTCGGCGTCGCCCTGCTGATCCCCTTCACCTATGCTTTCGAGAGCGAACAAAGCCTTCTGCTGCTCGGCGGCGTCTATGTCGGGGCCACGTTCGGCGGGTCGATCTCCGCCATCCTCTTCAACACGCCCGGCTCGCCCGAGGCCGCCTGCACCGCGCTCGATGGCTACCCGATGGCCAAGCGCGGCGAGGCCGGCAAGGCCCTGGGCATCGCGCTGGCCTCCTCGGCCATCGGCGGCATCTTCGGCACGGCGGTGCTGATGCTGTTGGCCCCGCCCATGGCGCAACTGGCACTGGAATTCGGCCCGCCCGAATATTTCGCCCTCGCCGTGCTGGGCATCTCGGCCATCGCCTCCATCGGCGGCGGCTCGGTGCTCAAGGGGCTGACCGCGGGCCTGATCGGCCTGGGCATCGCCACCGTGGGGCTTGATCCGATCACCGGCATGGGCCGCTATACCTTCGGCAACAACATGCTGCTGACCGGCATCAGCTTCGTGCCCGTCATCATCGGCACGTTCGCCATGGCCGAGGTCCTGACCCGCGTGGGCGAAGGCAACAAATCCTCGACCGCGATCACCGACGTGTCGACAAAGCTGCCCTCCCGCAAGGAAATGAAGGACAGCAGCGGCACGCTGGCGCGCTCTTCGGTCATCGGCGCGATCATCGGCGCCCTGCCCGGCGTCGGCGCCACCACGGCCTCCTTCATCAGCTATTCCGAGGCGGTCCGCTGGTCGCGCAACCCCGAGAAATTCGGCACCGGCGTGGCCGAGGGCATCGCGGCGCCCGAGTCGGCCAACAACTCGGCCGTCGGCGGCTCGATGATCCCGCTCCTGGCCCTCGGCATCCCGGGCAGCGCCACCACGGCGGTCATG
This sequence comes from Roseovarius sp. MMSF_3298, assembly GCF_030733705.1. Classification (NCBI taxonomy): domain Bacteria; kingdom Pseudomonadati; phylum Pseudomonadota; class Alphaproteobacteria; order Rhodobacterales; family Roseobacteraceae; genus Roseovarius; species Roseovarius sp. MMSF_3298. Next base: position 67,724 of record NZ_JASHIN010000006.1, on the reverse strand, counting down.
CTGGGCGGGCTGACGGTGCATGGCATCATCCCCGGCCCCCTGCTGATGGAACAGAACACTCGGCTGGTCTACTCGGTCTTCATCGCGATGATGTTCGCCAATATCCTGATGCTGGCCTTCGGCGTCCGCGCCGCGCGCTACTTCGCGCTGATCCTGACGGTGCCCTATGCCTATGTCGGCCCCGCCATCATCGTGATGTGCATGACCGGGGTCTACGGGCTCAACGGCAACATGGTCGATATCGGGGTGATGCTGGCCTTCGGCGTGGTGGGCGTGCTGCTGAGGGTGATGAAATACCCCGTGGCCTCGTTCATCATCGGCCTCGTGCTTGGCCCCATCGCCGAGAAAAGCCTGCGGCAGGGCCTGATCATCGCCGATCAGAACTACCTGGAGTTTGCCGCCCGGCCGATCACCGCGGCGCTGCTGCTGCTCAGCCTCGCCTCGCTGCTCTACGGCTTCTACGGGCAGTACAAGCTGGCCCGCGAAAGGCGCAACGCCACCACGGTGGCAGACACCGCCGACTGATCCCTGTCCCCGGGCGCGGCAGGTCCGCGCCCGGGGCACTGCACCCACACCTCCTGCCATCGACGATTTATCCGCCTGGTGCGTTCCGCACCACGATCGCCGGTGCGCCAGTGATCCGCGTCGGCGTCTCCGACAATACCTTCCTGAGCCAGAAGACAGGGCGCAGGCTTGTACGCCGGCCCTTGGCATGTTGCGGCGCAGATGATTGCGGACCGCTGCGGCAGCGCAGAGATTTTCGTAGTCAGCCCTTTTAAAACATCGGAGCATAGCCCGCAGCCGGTTAACAGCCGCGACGCGGCCCGGCCATCGTCAGCCCCTGGGCTGGCGATTTGGCTGAGGCTGGGCGCACCGATCATTCCGAGGATGTATGTGGCAGGCATAAAATGCTTCAGACTTGCCGCCTGATCGCCACCCCAGGGGCTGACGCTCGCCTCCGCCATGCCCGCAGGCATTCCGGCGCCAAGGTGCACCACAACACGCAAAGGGCGCGAGCCTGCGCCCGCGCCCCTGCTTTTTCTTGCCGAAAATACTCGAATCCCGGCCTTGGCCCCGAGCACCACGCACGTCATGCGGCGTGCACGGTCGCGGCCTCGTATCAGATGATCAGAAATCCACCTCGATCGCGCGGCCCTGCTCGACCGCCAGATCCACAACACTCGCCGCAACGGCAAGATCCTGCAGGCCGACGCCGGTACCGTCGAACAGGGTGATCTCGTCATCGCTGCTGCGGCCCTTGTGGGTGCCGTTGATGACCGCGCCCAGTTGGTGAACGTCGCCCTCTGTAATCAGGCCCTCGCCCACCGCGTGCTGCGCTTCACCGATGCTGATCGACTGCGCCACCTCGTCGGTGAACACCGTCGCCTTCTGCAACAGCGCCGCCTCGACCTCCTGCTTGCCCTTGGTGTCGGTGCCCATGCAGGCCACGTGACACCCCGCACCGACATGGTCGGCCATCAGCGTCGCGTCAAAGGACGAGGTGATCGAGATGATCACGTCCGCCTCCGTCATGCCCTCCAGTTCGACCGCCTCGAAAGCCACGCCGACTTCCTTGGCGACCTTCTCGATATTGGGCAGCATCTCGGGGTGGTAGTTCCAGCCGATCACCTTCTCGAAGTCCCGCTGCTCCAGCGCCGCGCGCAGCTGGAACGTCGCCTGGTGGCCCGCGCCGACCATGCCGATCACCTTGGCATCCTTGCGCGCCAGATGCTTGATCGACACCGACGATGCGGCGGCGGTGCGCAGCGCGGTCAACAGGTTGCCGCCCACCATCGCCTTGGCCTTGCCGGTATCGGGATCGAACAGGAACACCGTCGACTGGTGGTTGATGATGTCCCGCTTCTCAAGGTTGTTGGGCCAGTAGCCCCCGGCCTTCAGCCCCAGCGTCAGGCCGGCCTTGTCGAACCCGCCCTTGAAGCCGTATAGCGCGTCCTCGTGCCCGATCGCCTCGCGGACGACGGGAAAGTTATACGCGTCACCCGCCGCCATCGCGGCAAAAACCTTTTCGACGGCATCGAACGCCGCCTCTCGGGTCATCAGGTCGGCAATCTCGCGCTCGGGAACAATGATCATGTTTGGGGGCCTTTCAAAAAAGCGGGGTCAGCGAAATGCCAACCCCGACAGTCCACAGGAAGAATTGGGTTTAGTACGCGTGGCCGCGGGCCGACACCGGCCAGACGGTTTCCACCTTGCCGCCGCGCACGCCGACGTACCAGTCATGCACGTTGGCGGTGGGGTCGCAGTGGCCCGGCACCAGCTTCAGCTTGTCGTTGACCTTCAGCACGCCGCCGGGGTCCTTCACCACGCCATGCTCGTCCGAGCACTTGATGTATTCGACGTCGTCGCGGCCGAACACCACCGGCAGACCACTGTCGACCGACTGCGCCTTCAGGCCGGCATCGACGATCGCCTTGTCCGCCTTGGCGTGGGACATGACCGAGGTCAGGATGAAGAACGCGTTGTCCCACTCGCCCTGGTCGATCCGCTTGCCGTCCTTGTCCAGGATGCGGCCATAATCGGCGTCCATGAAGGCGTAGGACCCGCACTGCAGCTCGTTATACACGCCCGAGTTCGACTCGAAGTAGTACGACCCGGTGCCGCCACCGCCGACGATGTCGCACTCCAGCCCTTCGGCCTTCAGCGTGTCGACCGCGTCTTTCACCATCGCCACGGCGATGTCGATCTTTTCCTTGCGGTCGTCATAGCTGTCCATGTGCTGCATCGCGCCCTGATAGGCCTGGATGCCCGAGAATTTCAGCCCGTCCGCCGCGTCGATCGCCTTGGCAATCTCCACCACTTCCGGCGTCGTCGTCACGCCGCAGCGGCCTGCGCCACAGTCGATCTCGACAAGGCACTCGATCTCGGTGCCGTGCTTCTGCGCCGCCGCCGACAGGTCGGCCACGTTGGCCAGGTCGTCCACGCAGCAGATCGTCCGCGCGCCCAGTTTCGGCAGCTTGGCCAGCCGCTCGATCTTGGCCGGGTCGCGCACCTGGTTCGACACCAGGATGTCCTTGATGCCGCCACGGGCGAACACCTCGGCCTCGGAGACTTTCTGACAGCAGACGCCACAGGCGCCGCCCAGTTGTTCCTGCAGCTTCTGCACGTCCACGGACTTGTGCATCTTGCCGTGGGTGCGGTGACGCATGCCGTGTTCCTTGGCATAATCACCCATCTTCTTGATGTTGCGCTCCAGCGCGTCGAGGTCCAGCACCAGGCAGGGCGTCTGGATCTCGGCCTCGGACATCCCCGGCTTGGCCGGAATGTCGAAGCCCACTTCGAAATCGTCGAGATTGCTCATGTCTTTCATCGGATCTCTCCCTATCCATGAATATCTTGGTCATGCAGGGCCACGCCGCCCTGCCGGCTCGTATCAACTACGTAAGTTTCCTATCGGAAACCGCAACCGGGTGCAAAGGAATCACGTCATCCACGGCAACTTGTCCAGGTCGACATTGCCGCCGGTCACGATCACACCCACGCGCTTGCCCTTGAAGGCATCCTTGTTCTTCAGGATCACCGCCAGAGGCACGGCACAGCTGGGCTCCATGACGATCCGCAGGTACTTCCACGTGATCTTCATCGCCTCGATGATCTCTTCCTCGCTGGCGGTGTACATCTCGCTGACGTGGTTCGACACGAAATGCCAGGTCAGGTCCTTCAGCGGCACTTTCAGCCCGTCGGCAATCGTGTCCGGCGCGTCGTCGGCAATGATGTGCCCGGCCTTGAAACTGCGATAGGCGTCATCCGCCTGCTCCGGCTCGGCCGCGATGATCTTCACCTCGGGGGCCAGGTTCGACAGGGTCAGGCAGGTGCCCGAAATCATGCCGCCGCCCCCGATGGGTGCGACCATCATCTCAAGACCATCGACCTGCTCCATGAACTCCTTGGAACACGTCCCCTGCCCGGCGATCACGCGCGGGTCGTTATAGGGATGCACGAACTCGCCGCCGGTCTTTTCCTGTACCTCGGCAAACACCGCCTCGCGGCTGCTGGTGGACGGCTCGCATTCCGTGATCGTCCCGCCATAGCGCCGCACGGCGTCCTTCTTGGCTTGCGGCGCCGTGCGCGGCATCACCACGTTGCACGGGATCCCGCGCCGCCCCGCCGCATAGCTCAGGCACAGCGCGTGGTTGCCGGACGAGTGCGTCGCCACACCCTTCTCGGCCTGTTCGTCGCTCAGGCCGAACACGGCATTCGATCCGCCACGAACCTTGAACGCCCCCGGCTCCTGAAAGTTCTCGCACTTGAAGAACAGCTCGGCGCCGGTCAACTCGTTCAGATAGGCCGACTGCAACACCGGCGTTCGGTTGATATGCGGCTTGATCCGCTCATGCGCGTCCAGCATGTCCTGGTATGTGGGGATATACATCTCCGTGGCGTCCTTCATCAGGCAGCGTCCTTCTGGCTCTGGGCCGGGCGCCGGCGCCACACATCCTGTGCCGCTGCCACACCGGACCCAAGTTCGATATCAAGACCCAGGTCCACCATGCACATTTCCGCCGTGCCAAGGCCGGACAGGGCCATCGCATCCGTCAGGCTTCCAAGGTGACCAAAGCGGAACACCTTGCCCGCGACCTCACCAAGGCCCACGCCGAACGCCATTCCATAGGCATCCGCCGCATGGGTCACGATCTCGGTCGCGTTGAAGCCTTCAGGCGTGCAGATAGCGCTCACCGTATCCGAGTAAACCTCCGGCGACTTGGCACAAAGCGGCATTCCCCATGCCTTTGCCGCCGCCCGCACGCCATCGGCAATGCGTGTGTGACGGGCGAAAACCGCGTCCAGCCCTTCGTCCAGCAGCATGTCGCAGGACACTTTCAGACCGTTCATCAGGCCCACCGCCGGCGTATAGGGATATGCACTGGCCGCGTAGCCTTTCAGCATGTCGTGCACGTCAAAGAACGTCCGGTGCAGCTTGGCCGACTTCGTCGCGTCCATCGCCTTTTCGCTGAACCCGACGATGGCCAGGCCAACAGGCAGCATGAACCCTTTTTGCGAGCCGGTCACGGCAACGTCCACGCCCCATTCGTCCATACGGAAGTCCATCGACCCGATGGAGCTGACGCCGTCCACGAACAACATCGCGGGGTGGCCGGCGGCGTCCATCGCCTTGCGGATCGCCTCGATATCCGACTTCACGCCGGTCGCCGTCTCGTTATGCGTGGCCAGCACCGCCTTGATCTCGTGCCCCTTGTCGGCACTCAGGATCTCGCCATAGCGCGCGGCGGAAATACCTTCGCCCCAGGGGGTCTCATCAACCACCAGGTCAAGACCATGGCGCTCGCACATGTCGATCCAGCGATGGCTGAACATGCCGTTGCGCGCGATCAGCACCTTGTCGCCCGGCGACAACGTGTTGGTCAGCGCCGTTTCCCAGCCGCCAGTGCCGGTCGACGGAAAGATGAACACCTCCGCCGAGGTCGACTTCAGCACCTTCTGCACGCCCGCGCGTGCAGGGTGCAGGATATCCCCGAAGATGGCCGATCGGTGGTCGATCGTCGGCATGTCGCAGGCTTTGCGCAGGCTCTCCGGCACGTTGGTCGGGCCGGGAATGAAAACGGGATTCTGAAAACTCATGTTCGTCTCCTCCAAAACTCACCGCCTGTGTACAGGGCTTGCCCACGCTTGAAAATTTTTTTGAAATCGTTTTTCATTTTTGATCAGGGTTGATTTATTTATACTTGTCAGATGCTTATATTTTTCATATTGTGAGGTAATATTTCAAAATTATATCGAGGCACCAAATGGCCGACCCGAATCCCTCCCCAAGACGCGCCCGCGGCCGCCCCCGCGGCTGGGACGACAAGACCGATCAGAACACCATCAAATCCCTCGACCGCGCCATGGAGGTGCTCGATTACGTCAGCCAGCACCAGGGCAAGGCGCTCTCCGTACTAGCGACCGAGATGGATCAGTCCCCCGCCACCCTCTACCGCGTGCTCGTCACTCTGGAAACGCGCGGCCTCGTGGAATTCGACCCCGAGGAACAGGCCTGGCATATCGGCCCGCAGGCGTTTATCATCGGCGCCCGCTTCCTGCGCCGCACCACGCTTGTCGAACGCGCCCGCCCCATCCTGCGCCGCCTGATGGAAGCGACCGGCGAAACCGCCAACCTGGGCGTCGAAACCTCCGGCCAGGTCCTCTTCGTCAGCCAGGTCGAAACACATGCCAGCATCCGCGCCTTCTTTCCGCCCGGGACGCTCTCGCAGATGCATGCCTCGGGCATCGGCAAGGCGCTGATGGCCGAAATGGACGACGCCCGCCTTGCCCGGCTGCTGCAAGGTCAGACCCTGACAGCCTACACCGAACACTCCATCACCGACGCCGACATATTGCGGTCCGAACTCGCCCGCACCCGCGCCCGCGGCTATTCCATCGACGGCGAGGAAAAGAATATCGGCATGCGCTGCATCGCCGCCCCGGTCTTCGATTTCAACAACGAGCCCGTCGCCGGCATTTCCGTGTCCGGCCCCACCAGCCGCGTCGGCACCGGCGATATCGACCGGCTCAGCGCCGCCGTGATGCAGGCCGCGACCGACCTCACCACGGCCATCGGCGGCGTCACCCGTCACGATCCCGGCACCTGACCCTTCCCATTCCCGCGCCGCTTGGCTACGCCTTCTCTCACAAGAAGGAGCCAGCCCATGGACCGCGCCCAGATCGTGCATGAAAACTTCCTGTCCCGCACCGCCGCGGACGATCTGCCCCCGGGCCGCGATCCCTCCGGCCCGCTCGACCCCGACACCGCAAAGCTCATCTTCCGCGCGCAATGCCTCTCCCGCGCGCTCGACGCCCAGGCGCGCGTGATGCAAAAAGCCGGGCAAGGCTACTACACCATCGGCTCCTCGGGGCACGAGGGGCTCGCCGCCGTCGCCGCGGCCCTGCGCCCCACCGACATGGCCTTCCTGCACTACCGCGACGCCGCCTTCCAGATCGCCCGCGCCCTGCAAACAGGCCACGAGGACATCGCCATGGACATGGCCCTCTCCTTCGCCTGTTCCTCCGAGGACCCCATCAGCGGCGGCCGCCACAAGGTGCTGGGGTCCAAGGCGCTCAACATCCCGCCCCAGACCTCAACCATCGCCAGCCACCTGCCCAAGGCGGTCGGCACCGCCTATTCCCTGGGCCTTGCCCGCCGCCACGCGCCAGAGCACGAACAACTGCCCCGCGACAGCATCGTCATGGCCAGCTTCGGCGACGCCTCGGCCAACCACGCCAGCGCCCAGGCCGCCTTCAACACCGCCGCCTGGACCGCCTATCAGAACGTCCCCCTGCCCATGCTTTTCGTCTGCGAGGACAACGGCATCGGCATCTCGGTCAAGACCCCCAAGGGCTGGATCGCCGCCAATTTCGCGCACCGTCCGGGCCTGACCTACATGGCCTGCGACGGGCTGGATATCTACGACACCTACGCCACCGCCCAGCGCGCCGCCCACCACGCCCGCACCCACCGCCAGCCGGTCTTCCTGCACGTCCGCACCGTGCGCCTCTACGGCCATGCCGGCGCCGACGTGCCCACCACCTACCTGCCCAAATCCGAGGTCGAGGCCGACGAGGCCAACGACCCCCTGCTGCATTCCGTCCGCCTGCTGCAAAGCGCCGGCATCCTGACCCCACAGGACGCCCGCACCCTCTACACCGAAACCTGCGCCGAGGTCGAAAAGACCTGCGACCGCGCCGCCACACGGCCGCGCCTGCAAACCGCGCAAGACGTCATGGCCTCCCTCATCCCGCCGAAACGCGAATGCGCCCCCACCAACGGTCCCAGCGCCGAGGTCCGCGCGCAGGCCTTTGGCCCCGACCTCAAGGCGATGGAAGAGCCGCAGATCCTCTCGCGTCACATCAACTGGGCGCTCACCGATCTCATGCTCACCCACCCCGAAATCACCCTCATGGGCGAGGATGTGGGCCGCAAGGGCGGCGTCTACGGCGTCACGCAAAAGCTGCAAAACCGCTTCGGCCCCGCGCGCGTGATCGACAGCCTGCTCGATGAGACCTCCATCCTCGGCCTCGGCATCGGCATGGCCCACAACGGCTTCCTGCCCATCCCCGAAATCCAGTTCCTCGCCTATCTCCACAACGCCGAGGATCAACTGCGCGGCGAGGCCGCGACCCTGCCTTTCTTCTCGAACGGCCAATACACCAACCCCATGGTCCTCCGCATCGCGGGCTTCGGCTATCAAAAGGGCTTCGGCGGGCATTTCCACAACGACAATTCCATCGCCGTCCTGCGCGACATTCCCGGCCTGGTCCTCGCCTGCCCCTCCACCGGCGCCGACGCCGCCCGCATGCTGCGCGAATGCGTCCGCCTCGCGCGCGAGGAACAGCGCGTCGTCGTCTTCCTGGAACCGATCGCCCTCTACCCCATGCGCGACCTCACGGAGACGGGCGACAACGCCTGGCTTACGACCTATCCCGACCCGTCCGAAACCATCCCATTGGGCCAGGTCGGCCAGCACGGCGACGGTACCGATCTGGCCATCGTCACCTTCGGCAACGGCCACCACCTTTCGCGCCAGGCGCAGGCCCAACTTGACGCCGACGGCATCAAATCCCGCGTCATCGACCTGCGCTGGCTCTCACCCCTGCCCGGCCCCGCCCTCTTGGACGCCGTGGCGGACTGCAACCGCATTCTGATCGTGGACGAAACCCGCCATTCCGGCGGCGTGGCCGAGGCGCTGATGGCGCTCTTCACCGAACACACCGACATCCCCCACAGCCGCCTCACCGCCACCGACAGCTTCATCGCCACCGGACCGGCCTATGCCGCCACCATGCCCTCGGCGGACACGATCCTCGCCACCGCGCGGACCGTCTGCCGCAGATGACCCGACCCCGGCTTTCATCGTTCCAAAAATACTCAAAACCGCCACACGGACCCGATGCGCAACGCCCGATCCGTTAACACCGGACGCCGGAAGAAATCGCACCGTCGACATACCACTCGGATACCGACGCGATACCGACACCGGTTTTTCGGCCCAAGCCCCTGATTAACCAGGTGATTCGCCGGCCTACGCCAACCCCGGCAGCCACAGCACGATGATCGGAAACGCCACCAGCAGCCCGATCGTCACCGCATCCGCGATGAAGAACGGCATCACGCCCTTGAACACGTCCTGCACGCTCAGGTCAGGCCGCACCCCGGCCACCACGAAACAGTTCAGGCCGATAGGGGGCGTGATCAGACAGAACTCCGCCATCTTGACCACCAGGATCCCGAACCAGATCGCGCACATCTCTCCCGACATGCCGAACGCGCTGTCCTCGACGCTGACGAACTCGCCCCCGTTCAGCGCCATGACCGCCGGATAGACCACCGGCAGCGTCAGCAACAGCATCCCGATCGCATCCATGAACATGCCCAGCACGGCATAGGCCAGCAGGATGCAGATCAGGATCAGCATCGGCGACACGGTCAGCGAGGTGATCCAGTCGGCAAACGCCCCCGGGAGGTCCGCAAACCCTAGGAATCGCACGTAAATCAACACGCCCCAGATGATGGTGAAGATCATCACCGTCAGCTTCGCGGTCTCGATCAGGGCCGACTTCAACTCGCCCAACCGCATGCCGCGCCAGAGCGCCATCAGGAACACGATGAACGCCCCCACGGCCCCGCCCTCGGTCGGCGTGCCCCAGGCATCGCCAAAGGGGTTGTAGACGAAGAAGATGATGATCACGACAACCGCCACGATGGGCAGCGCGGCAGGTAGAGAGGCGAATTTCTCGCGCCAGGTGAACCCGCCCACCGGCGGCCCCACCGACTTGAAAATGACCGCGATCCCGATGATCAGCGCGGCATAGACGATGGCCGAAAACGCCCCCGGAATGAACCCGGCGAGCAGCAGCTTGCCCACGTCCTGCTCCACGATAATCGCGTAAATCACAAGGATCGCCGAGGGCGGAATAAGGCTCGCCAATGTGCCCCCGGCGGCCACCACACCAGCAGCGAACTGTTTGTTATACCCAATTTTAAGCATTTCCGGGATAGCTATGCGGGCAAAGACAGCCGCCGTGGCCACCGATGCGCCCGACACAGCCGCAAACCCGGCTGTGGCGAAAACCGTCGACACGGCCAGGCCCCCGGGCACCCAGGCGATCCACCGCTTGGCGGCCTCGAACAGGGCGCGTGTCAGGCCGGCGTAATAGGCCAGGTACCCGATCAGGATGAAGGTCGGGATCAAGGAAAGTGCGTTCGCCGACACCTTGGAATGCGGCACCTGCCCCGCGGTCTTGACCGCCACCGTCAAAGCCCACCAGAAATCCTCGCCGCCGAAATCCTTCTTGGACCAGAAGATGACGATCAGCCCCAGAAACCCCGCAAGCCCCGCGGCAAAGGCCACGCGCATCCCGATGACCACCATCACCAGCATGAAGCCGGTGGTCCAAAGGCCGATGGTGATCGGTTCCATCAGTCGCGCCCTTCCAGTTGCTCGGCCTCAAGCCGCGCCTGATCGGCCACCGACAGCGTCAACGGCACGGCCACGGGCCGCTCCAGTCCAAGGAAAAAGGCACGCCCATAGCCCACCACTTGCAACACCAACCGCAGCACCAGCACACCGAACGCCACCGGCACCACCAGCTTGGCCGGCCAGACCGGCAAGCCGATATCGATCGTGCTATCGCGTGAACACAAGGGGCGCGCACAGTCGAAAGACCGGTCGAAATGCGCCCAAGCCCCCCACATCAATGCGACCATCAGCAACAGCACCAGAAGTACCGTGATCAGCTCCAGCAACCACAGGATACGCCCGTGCAGATTGCCGATCAGGATATCCATGCGGATGTGCCCACCCTCGCGCTGCACGTATGACACGCCCATGATGGCGATCAGCGGCATCAGCACCTCGATGTAATCCACGTATCCCGCCAACGGCGCCCCGAAGAACTTGCGCCCCGACACCGAGTAGGCCGCAAGGAACATGAGGGAAAACGCCGCGATCCCGCTGAGCAGCGCCATGAACCGCTCCACGGGCAGCAGCGCGCGGTCCAGCCGGCTCAACAGGCTGCTGTCGCTCAGAACGGTCGCGGCCCCGGCCATCGGCTAGTCCGTTCTTTCGACGGCGATGCTCAACGTGGTGCCCAACCCGTTAGCGCCAAAGCTGGTCGTCACCGTCTTTTTCAGGACAATGCAGGGCCAGTTCTTGCCGTCGACCCACAGGTTCCACGACTGCCCGACATCGGGGATCGGCGGCGCGTAAGAGGTGGCCGAGATACGATATTCCTCGGTATGGATCTTATGACCATCCGGGTCAGACACCTTCAGAAGAATGATCAGCGGCAGTTGGTTCACTTCTACGACCATATGCTCGGCACCTTTCTTGAAGAGGCCGTCCGGGGTCAGCCCCCGGACGGCCAGCCGCGCTCAGTTCGACGCGCGATGCTCTTCCAGCGTGCTTTGCACGAGATCGTAAAGCTCCTGGCCCGGCAGGCCCTGCGCTTCCATTTCCTGGATCCAGGCCTCGCGTGCGGGGTCCGCGGCCTGGGCCTTGAACTCTTCCTTCACGCTGTCCGAGATCATCACCTTCTCGACGCCTTTTTCCTCCAGAACGCTGTCCCAGCGCTTCAGAAGCTCTGCATAATTGGCAAGGTAATGGTCCAGCGCCTCGGGCACCGAGCTGTCCAGCGCCTCGCGGTGTTCGTCGCTCAGCCCTTCATAGGCGTCGATATTCACCACCACCGGGCAGTTCACCGTGCCGGGGTTCAGGTTGGCCGTCCACCAGTCCGCCTGGTTGATCGTGCCAAAGCTCAGATGCGCGTGCTGGGCGAACGACACGGTGTCGACGACGCCCGATTCCATCGCCTGATAGGCTTCGGTCGCGGTCACCGAGGTGGGCACCGCCCCCACCGCCTTGAACGCCTCGCCAAGACCGCCGGTGGCGCGCACCCGCATCCCTTCGAAGTCGGCCAGTTCGTTGCGCGGTTCGCCCGTTCCGACAAGGTTGTATTGCGGCATCGGCGAGGTCATCAGCAGCTTGGCGTTCCACTGCGCCATCTCCTCGGCGGCGGCCGGGTGATTATAAACGGCGGTGGACACGGCGACCTCCTCATCGAGGTTGCTGACACCCAGGAACGGCAACTCCAGAACGGTCACGACGCGGTTCTTGTCCGGGTGATAGCCCGCGCAGAACTGCGCCATCTCGAACGCGCCGATCGAGATACCATCAAGGTTCTCGCGGTTCTTCGAAAGGCCGCCATAGCTGACGTTCATGGTGAACTCGCCGTTGGTCTTTTCGGCGACCAGCTCGGCCAGTTTCTCGACGTGCTCGGTAAAGGCGCGGCGCTTGCCCCAGACGGACACATTCCATTCGACGGCCAAGGCTTCTCCGGCAAAAGCGAAGGACAGCGCGGCGGTAACGCCGGCTCCGATCATCTTGTTCATTGGTTCTCTCTCCCTGTTTGTGCGGGGAATACTAAGTGTCTCGACCCACGAAGCAACAGGGTAATTTTGGGTAGATCTTTAGGAAACGAACAGGGCCGCCCGCGGTGGGACGGCCCTGAGAGTCAGATCGAAGCGCGAATTTCTGCGGGTTATTCCGCCGCGTCGCGCCTCGGCAGCACCCAGTCGGGCCGGGGAAAATGGCAGGTATAGCCGGCTGGGAACCGCACCAGGTAATCTTGGTGTTCGGCCTCAGCCTCCCAGAAATCGCCCACCGGCTCCACCTCGGTCACGACCTTGCCAGGCCACAGGCCCGAGGCGTTCACGTCGGCAATCGTGTCTTCGGCCACGGCTTTCTGCTCGTCGTTCACATAGTAGATCGCCGAACGATAGCTCATCCCGACGTCATTGCCCTGCCGGTTAGGCGTGGTCGGATCGTGGATCTGGAAAAAGAACTCCAGGATCTGCCGATAGCTGATCTTGTCGGGATCAAAGCAAATCTCGATCCCCTCGGCATGGGTGCCGTGATTGCGATAGGTGGCGTTGGGCACGTCACCGCCAGTGTAACCCACCCGGGTCTTGCCCACACCCGGCATCTTGCGGATCAGCTCCTGCATGCCCCAGAAACATCCGCCTGCCAGCACTGCGCGTTCTTCAGCCATTACACGTCCTCCACTTGATCCAGGTAGTCACCATAGCCTTCGGCCTCCATCTCGTCACGCGGGATGAACCGCAGCGAAGCAGAGTTGATGCAGTATCGCAGCCCGCCCCTGTCCTGCGGCCCGTCGGGAAAGACGTGGCCCAGATGGCTGTCGCCATGGGCGCTGCGTACTTCTGTGCGAACCATGCCAAGCGAGGCGTCTCGCAACTCGGTCACATGCGCCGGCTCGATCGGCTTGGTGAAGCTGGGCCAGCCACAGCCGCTCTCGAACTTGTCAGACGAGGCGAACAGCGGCTCGCCGGAAACGATGTCCACGTAGATACCAGCTTCCTTGGTGTCGTTGTATTCGCCGGTAAACGGCCGCTCGGTGCCGTTCTCTTGCGTGACGCGGTATTGCTCTGGCGTCAGTCGTGCCACCGCGTCTTCAGTCTTTTGGTAGGTCATGGATACCCCCGTTTGATGCGTTCCTCTGAAAAATGGCCTGTCCCCGGCGCTTTACAAGCCCCGAGCGCAGGACCGTGATTGAACCAAAACACATCTGCGCAAGACCCATGATCACGCAACAATCAGGATAACGATCATGAAATCTCGCAGCAGTCCCGCACGCGCCGCACCGGGCCCCAAACCCGGCGTGAAAATCCACAATCAGTTTCTGCCTGCAGACCGCGCCACGCAGATCCTGCTGCAACAGTTTCTGTGATTCTGCCCAAGGCGGCGCCCCGCTCAACTCGGCTCAACCACATTGCGATTCTTCGGCGACAACGCTACACTAAGGCGCGAACAGAATATCTGAGGATAGTGTCATTTCCTTGCCTTCGGTCCTTGTCGTCGAAGACGATCCGTTCATTTGTGTCGGCCTCGAAGTCGCGCTCAGTGACGCCGGATATCAGTCTTTGAAAAGCGCATGCTCCTACCGGGATGCGCTTGCCGCGATCGATTCCGGCGGTTTCGACTACTGCATCCTCGACCTCGATCTGGGCAATTCCTTTTCAGACGCATTCCTGAACGAGCCCGAGGGCAAACGCCTTCTGGCCGTACTGCAGTCTCGGGGCGTGTCCACCGTGATCTACAGCGGTATCCTTGGCGAACAACGCCGCATCACTGATCTCGACCCATCCGTGATCACCATCGACAAAACCGAACCAGCGGAAATCGTGATCGAAGCTTTGTCGCGCATGGGCCGCAGCACACCGTCCAAGCCGGTAACCCCGTCAGTGACGAGCACCCCCTAGAAACCACTCCAGTTGCGCCTCGGTATACGGCTTTTCTATCACCAGCACCTCTTCAAGATCGGCCGGCAAGTATTGACGTCCATGCGCCGTCAGAAAAGCGAAGTGCACCCCATCCTTGTGAAGGCGCCGCGCAAAGACTGAACTATTGCGGTCCTTGCCAAGATTGAAATCCACGAAAGCCGCATCGGGCAGGGCCGCGTCGCAGGACTGCATGGCGGGCGCCTCTGCGCTGAACGGCCCGACCACTTCGTGCCCCATCATCTCGAGCATTTCCGCCAAGTCGACCTGCAAAAGAGGATCGTCTTCCAGTACCAGTACCTTCATCGCGGTTGCTCCCGACGCGGCATCACGTCAAATCCGACAGTGCAATCCTTACATGAATACCCGTATCGCGATAGTCTATTGTCACGTCAGCGCCTTGGGCCGCAAGGATGCGCGTCAACAGCGTTGTGCCAAACCCTGCCGACGTCGGGGCCTCAACGCCCGAAAGACCGGATTCGATCCAGTTTATTTCCAAGCCGTCCTCATTTTGCCAACTGACATCCAGCCGCCCTTCCTCGGTCGACAGCGCGCCGTACTTGCTGGAATTGGTCGTAAGTTCGTGAAAGCCCAGCGCCAGCGTCTGCACAAGGCCAGGTGGCAATTCCACGTAAGGCCCGTCAAGATGGATCGCATCCACCCGGCTCGCGCGATAAGGGTCGATCTCGGTCTCGATCAGGCTCCTCAACGACATGCCCTGCCACTTGGCATCCGCCAGTTGCCGGTGCGCCGCCGCCATCGCCCTGATCCGCGCCTGAAGCGCGTCGCGATAGCCCTCCAACGTGTTCGACGACCGCCCTGTCATCCGGGTGATGGTCGACACCGTCGCCAGGATATTCTTCACCCGATGATCCAGTTCGGCCGAGATGACCGCCAACCGTGCCGCCTCCGCCTTGCGTTCGGTGATGTCCAGATTCAGCCCAACCCAAGAGGTGATGCGGCCAGTGGCATCGCGGATAGGCCGCCCCAGCGCCAGTGTGTGATAGATCTTGCCGTCCTTGCCGATGATATCCAGCTCTCGCTCCCACGGCGTTCCGGTGCGCAGCGTTTCGGTCCACAGTTCCTTGATCTCGTCGCGCATCTCGGGCGCGACGCAGTCGCTCAGGCCTGCGGTCTGTGCCTCTTCCAGCGTCTTGCCGACCAGTTCCAGGAAAGCGGGGCTGACATAGGTCAGATTGCCCTCCGCATCGTTGATCCACACCCCGAACGGAATCGATTCACCCAGCGTGCGATACTGGTCGAAGCGCTCTGCAAGGTCGCGCTCCAACCGCTTGCGCTCGCTCACGTCCAGCGCGGCGGAATAAAACCCCGTCACCGCACCCGCCGCATTCCGTCTCGGCGCATAACTGACCAATACATCGCGTTGCGCGCCGTTCGTGTCCGACCCGATCGACACCTCGAATGTCTGCTCTTCGCCGCGAAGAGCGCCGGCGACATAAGGGGCAACGACCTCGTAGGCCGCGGGGTTCACCAGGTCCGACATCCGCAGCCCTTCGATCTCGTCCGCGGTCCGGCCCCAGAACTCGTAGGCCTTGTTGACGAACTCGTAACGTTGGTCGCCGTCGATCACGGCAAAGAGGATCGGCAGACTGTCCGCCATGTCGCGCAGTTGTCGGCGCTCTTCCTCGATGCTGTCCAGCGCCCGCCCGCGCGCAATCACCAGCCACAGAACATTCGCCGTCGCCTGTAGGAAATTTATGTCGTCGGCGTCAAAGCCACAGCGTTCGAGGCTGCATTCATGCACGCCCAGAACACCCCATGGCGCTTCATGCGGGCCGATCATCACGCTGGCACCGCACAGGATGTGATGATCCTTCAGCAGTCTCGGCGCTGTAAACCGCTTTTCTTCGCGGAAATCCCTGACCACCACGGCACTGCGCTGTTGCAGCGTATACCCCGCCTGGCTTTCGACGCCTGTGCCGACTGTCGACTCCCCAACCGTCGCCTCGGTCCAACCGACGCCTGCCCGGAGGGTCAATCGGCCGCCGCCAGGATCAAGCTGAAGCACCTTGGTGAACCGCACGTTCATATGCTCCGACAATTCGCGCACGGCCATGTCCAGAACATCCTGAAGTTCCGCCCCCGAAAGCGCCAGGCGGCCCAATTCGGCAACAGCCTCCTGTTGCGCCTCGCGACGTCGGGCGGCAGCACGGGCTCTCTGAAGGTTGGTGACGTCGGTATATGAAACCACCACCCCCCCGATCTTGTTGTCCGACGTCCGGTAAGGGCGCAGGCGGCGGATGCGGTGCCTGCCGTCATCAGTACTGATCTCGGCTTCGATATCGCTCAGTTTATCAAGACAGGTCCGCGCGTCCTCGATCAGGTTCGGGTCCTGCACCCGCATCACGATGTCCTCGACCGGCCGGCCGATATCGCCGTCAAGGATGCGCATCACCTCCTTCATCGCTGGCGTGAACCGGCGAATCAGCAGGTCGGTATCAAGGAAGATCACGCCGATGTCGATCGAGGTCAGCAGGTTGTTGAGATCGTTGTTGGTCTGCTCCAGTTCCTCGATCTTGTCCTCGAGCTGGCTGTTGACCGTAGACAATTCCTCATTGAGCGATTGCAGTTCCTCGCGCGAGGTCTCCAGTTCCTCGTTGGTCGACTGCAACTCCTCGTTCATGCTCATGACCTCTTCATTCGAGGCTTTCAGCTCTTCGTTCGAGGTCTCCATCTCCTCGATGGTCGATTGCAGGTCTTCGCGCGTTGATTGCAGTTCGTATTCCAGCGTTTCGACCGCATCGCGCTCACCCGGTCCGGCCGCTTTGCGGGCCTTGGCCCGCGCGTCTGCCTCTGCATCGGTATCGCGCAAGTCCGAAGCATCTTCGAAGCAGACAAGATAGTTGGGCTCACCGTCGCTCCCGTCGACTTTCTCAGCGAAAATCCGGACACTGATCTGGCCGCCGCCGCGCGGCACGTTCAGCGCAACCGCCTCCGCCTCTTCGCCGCCCGATCGCATCGTGTTCAGGACCATGCGCAGCTTGCCGCGCAACTCGGGCACTACGATTTCAGGCAACCGGCTGGTCGGCTCGCCATCCGGAAACTGCAGATAGTCGCGCATCGTCCCGTGAAAATAAAGCGCCTCGAGGCTCTTGTTGACGACCACGCAGGGCGGCACGAAGCGCTCCAGCAGTTGCCGTCGCGCGGTTTCGGCAACCGGCGCGAAAGAGCGCGGGCGCGACGCCAGTTTCGGACCGTCACCCGTTCCGCTCGGCGGAGCGGGGAACTTCCCCGGCCGAACCCGGCTGTTGACTGCCTTGCGATAGATCCGGCTGCTTTTGTCGACCGCCGTGAACAGGCGACCGGGCCGTTCCGCGTTCTCTGAATTGCCCAGCAGCAGGTGCCCGCCCTCGCCCAGCGCAAAGTGGAACATCTCGATCATCCGCTGCTGCACATCGGTTTCGAGATAGATCATCACGTTGCGACAGCTGATGATGTCCAACCGCGAAAAGGGCGGGTCCGAAATCACGTTTTGAGTGGCAAAAACCACGGTTTCGCGCAGCCGCTTGCTGACCAGGAACGTGTCGTTATGCTCGACGACGAAATTGCGCCGCAACCGCTCGGGTATGTCGGGCAGCGCAGCGGCGGGATACTCGCCGCTACGGGCGACTTCGATGGCCTTCGAGTTGAGATCCGTGGCAAACACCTGAACCGGACAATCCACGCGACGCCTGTCCAGCCGGTCGAAGATCGTCATGGCAAGCGTATAGGCCTCTTCCCCGCTGGCACAACCGGGCACCCAGGCACGGATCGCTTCCCCCTTCTTTTTGCCGTCCAGCATCGGCTCGATCACCTTGTCGGCAAGAGCCTCCCAGACTTCAGGCTCGCGAAAAAACCGCGTCACGCCGATAAGAAGGTCGCGAAAGAGGCAGTGCACTTCCTCGGGAGTCTGGGTCAGGTAAGCGACATAATCGGACAGCTCCCGGAACTGGCCCAGCCCCATGCGCCGCTGGATGCGCCGTTCCACCGTGCCGCGCTTATAGTTGCCAAATTCATACTCGGTCTGCAGCCGCAGCTGCCGCAGGACTTCGTTGTACCCTTCGCCAGCCTGCTGCGACAGGGACTTGTCCGCATCCGCCGGCTTGCGCAGATACGGATGCTCGAAGAACTGCGTCAACCGCTCGGGCATCTCGGCCACCGGCAGGACGAAATCCACAAGTCCGGTGTTGAAAGCGCTGCGCGGCATCCCGTCATGTTCGGCCTCAACAGCGTCCTGCGCCATCGCCATGCCACCCGCCGCCTTGATCTCGCGAAGGCCCAGCGTGCCGTCGCTGCCGGTGCCCGACAAAACGATGCCAATCGCCTTTTCCTCTCGCTCCTCGGCCAGCGACCGGAAGAAATAGTCGATCGCCATGCGCATGCCCTTTTCCTCGACCGGCGCATCAAGGCTCAGTTTGCGGTCGATCAGGCGGATGAACTTGCCCGGCGGGATAACGTAGACGGTGTTCGGCTCCAGCAACATGTCATCCGCGGCCTGCACCACGGTCATCGAGGTCTGCCGCGTCAACAGGTCCGCCATCATGCTGGGATGGTTCGGATCCAGGTGCTGAATCAGGATATAGGCAGCTCCGGTATCCCCCGGCAACGCCTTCAGAAACCGCTTGTAGGCATCCAGCCCTCCGGCGGAAGCACCGATACCGACGATTGGGAAATCCCTGTGGTCTGCCATGCGTCCTCCTGACAAGCAAAGCCTATCGGAAACCGAGTACTTTGAACAACGGCTTCTTGATCTGCCAAGCCTTTTGCAGGTTGCGCCAGAGCACCACTTCAGCTGCGTGCAAATTCGGGCGTCTGCCCTCCTGCTGCCGACGGAACATCCAGATCGCGGCGCAGTAGCGCCACGTTGCGGCGGTGGGATTTGAAGAACAGGTCAAACGCGTCGCCGATCAGGGGAATGCCACCAATTACCGTGTCGACCCCGGTGTTCAGCGCCATGCGCCCCAGCACCCGCTTGCGCGCCCCCATCCGGTGCCCTTCGACGATGATCCAGGCACCGGGCCCAAGGGTGACCAAGTCACCCACCCCCGGTATCAGCCCCAAAATCGAATCCCACCCGACCGGGATGCCGAGCAGTGGAATCCGGAACTTGGAATCCAGAGTGTTGGCCAACCGGTCCAGCCGAGCCAGTCGCGCGGTGTGGTCGCTGTCGGTCATCACGACCTGTCACGCTCTGCACCGACGCTTAGCCGCCAGGGCGCGATGCGAACGGGTTGAGTTGCAACACGGCGAGTCAGGGCCACAACGACCGAATGCAGCAGGAACATCGGGAAAATCCTTTCGCGAACTTCAGCCTGCAGTGTGTGCAAGCCTGCCCGATCAACGTGCGGCCCAGGCGCAAGGTTCCGCCCTGCGTTGCCACGCGGTCGGTGCTGCTCCGGTCAGGGAGGCGGCTGCTGCAACAGGGTCACCGCGGCGATCAGCATGTCCTCGTTGTCGCCCAGAACATCCTGCCGCGTGGGGAAATGGCGTCGTGTGGCGGTCGCGCCCAACCCCTACAGCGGCAGCCCCCGGTTGGGTCCGGCCCGCAATGCCCGGCGCACGGCGACACGGCAGTCCATGGCCGCGGGAAGATGCGGAATGGGTGGCAGCGCTCGAGGGACGGGATTGCCCCGGACATCGTACGCAGTGGGCGGCTGGCGCGAAACACGTTGCGCGTGGGCTCGATCGCGCGGTCGGTTATCATGTGCAGCAGCGCCTCGCCTGCCGGAATGGTGCCGCCGTCAAGGCAATATTCCGGCAACCCGGGGCACTTAACTCTGATTGTAACTTAATAAGCTTACCAAGAAACAATCACCAGAAACCAAGTAACGACTCACACTACTAAGCCTGTCATGTCCGATAAATCCAGTATCATACTCAAGTCCACTCAACTGCTGCTCTGTTGGAGCAAATGAACTATTGAAATTTAGGGGCATGGGCGGGGCACAGTGGTCACGGTGCGAATTTCATCAATAAATTCAACGGGATTTGGTGGAGCCTAGCGGGATCGAACCGCTGACCTCCTGCATGCCATGCAGGCGCTCTCCCAGCTGAGCTAAGGCCCCGAACCGATGGCCCGTCGCCGGGCCGTCATTTGCCGCGTTCTAGGTAAAGCGGCAGGCGGGATCAAGTGGAAAATCCCGCCCTCTCACAACTTGGTTCAGCTTTCGTCGTCGTCCGACGCAACGTCCGCGATATCATCGAGCGAGACGTTATCATCGTCGTCGTCGTCGTCCAGAACATCGTCGCCCAGGTCCACATCGACATCATCATCATCCTCGATGACTTCCTCGTCGACTTCGTTGCCCTTCATCTTCTTGGTCTCGGCATCTTCCGCGTCCGCGGTGATCGACCGGCTCTTGCCGGAATGCAGCTCGACAACCTCGCCCGTGTAGGGGCTGACGATCGGATCTTTGTTCAGGTCGTAAAACCGTTTGCCCGTCGTCGGGCAGACGCGCTTCACACCCCATTCTTCCTTGGGCATCCTTATCCCTTTCGGTGTCTGTGGACTTGCAGGCGTTCGACGTCCCCTGCCATAAGACGTATCAGGTGTCAAAGGCATAAAGCGCGGCGCAGCGCTGCAAGAGGTGAGCGGCATATGGGGCATTACGTTCTGCCCGGCAACCCCCCGGTCGAAGTGACCCTGCGCCGCTCGGCGCGGGCGCGGCGGATTTCGCTTAGGGTGTCGGGTGTTGACGGGCGCGTGACGCTGACCATGCCCCCAGGCGTGGCAGAGCGCACGGCGCTGGACTTCGCCAATGAAAAGGCCGCGTGGCTGAGGGCGCAACTTTCACGTCAACCCGATCTGACCGAGGTACGAATCGGCTCGGACCTGCCTGTCGAGGGCCGCCCGCGCCGTCTCTTGCCCGGTTCGGGCCGGCGGATCGAGCTTGCGGACGACACGCTCACCGTGCCCGGCCCGCCCGAAACCGCGCCCCGGCGGGTCCAGGCTTGGCTGAAGACTCGCGCCCGCGACCAGCTTGCCACCGCCTCGGATCATTATGCGCAGGCGGTTGGCCGCAAGTACGCCCGTCTGACCCTGCGCGACACCCGCTCGCGCTGGGGCTCGTGCACCCAAGACGCAGGGTTGATGTATTCCTGGCGGCTCATCCTCGCGCCCCGCGACGTTCTCGATTACGTCGCCGCGCACGAGGTCGCGCATCTCGTTGAAATGAACCATTCGCGCGCCTTCTGGAGCATCGTCGATCGGATCTGCCCCGGCTATGACACGCCGCGCCGCTGGCTGCGTGAAAACGGTGCGGAACTTCACCGCTATCGCTTCGACTGACGCAACAGGATTGACCGCGCGGCAAACTGTGATCACAAATGCCCCATGAACTTTCCGCCGCGCTCCGAAGCCGGGCTTGCCTCGGCCACCGGCGCCGCCCCCACCGGGTCGGCCCATGACCGCGTCTATCGTGGATTGCGCAGTCGTATCATGCATGGCGAGTTGCGACCCGGACAGGCCCTGACCCTGCGCGGCGTCGGCGCGGAATACAATGTTTCCATGACCCCTGCCCGCGAGGCCGTCCGCCGCTTGTCGGCCGAGGGTGCCCTGACGGTCAGCAGCTCTGGCCGCCTTGCCGCGCCCGAGCTTGGCAACGAACGAATCGAGGAACTGGCCGCGCTGCGCGCCCTGATCGAGGTCGAACTGGCCAGCCGCGCCCTGCCCCGCGCCCACATGGCCCTGATCGACCGCCTGCAATCCATCAACACGCGGATCACCGATCACATCGCCCACCAGGACGCGGTCGGCTATATCCGCTCGAACCTCGAATTTCACCGCACGCTCTACCTGCGCGCCCAGGCGCCCGCGATGCTGGCCATGGCCGAAACCGTCTGGCTGCAACTCGGCCCCACGATGCGCGCGCTTTACGGCAAACTGCAGCAGAAAGAGCCGCCGCGTTACCACCGCCTGATCATCTCGGCGCTCAAGGCCGGGGACGAACCGGGGCTGCGCCTTGCCGTCCGCTCCGACGTGACCCAAGGGCTGAAGATGCTGTTGGCCTGACGCCGCCTCTGGATGCCCGTGGCAAGCGGCCTATCTCCGCCGCATGGCTGAAAAAAACCGCAACAAGCAAGAGATCTACGACAATGCCGCCGCGCAATGGTGGTCGGACGACCTCCGCTGGGTGCGCACGCTGAAAAACCTTGTGCCCGCCCGCCTGAAGTTCTTCGACCGGCACATAGACTGGGCGGGCAAAACGGTGCTCGACCTTGGCTGCGCAGGCGGCTTCATGGCCGAAGCCATCGCCGGGCGCGGCGCGCAGGTCACCGGCATCGACCCCGCGAAGGAGGCCATCGCCGCGGCCCGGTCCCATGCCGCACAATCCGGCCACGAGATCCGCTACGACACCGGCGTGGGCGAGGCGCTACCCTATGAAGATGCGGCCTTCGATGCCCTCGTCTGCGTCGACGTGCTGGAGCATGTCTCGGATCTGAGGCAGGTCCTGCACGAGGTCGCCCGCGTGCTGAAACCTGGCGGACTGTTCCTGTTCGACACCATCAACCGCAACGTCATCGCCCGGCTGGCCACCATCACCATGGCCGAAGATATCCTTGGCCTGCTGCCCAAGGGGACCCATGACCCCGCGATGTTCATCAAGCCAGCCGAACTGACGGATGGGTTGCAGGTTGCCGGGCTGATCCCCGGCAAGATAACGGGGCTTGGCCCGACCGGCCTGACCCGACGGCTGGATTTCAGGTTCGGCGTGCTGCCTTTCAAGCAAGTGATCTATATCGGAACCGCCCTGAAACCGGAGGCCACAACATGACGATCCTCGCCCTGCTTCTGACCGCGCTCCTCTTCGGCGGCATGGCGCTCTATTCCTTCGGCTTCGCGGCCTTCGTGCTGCGCGCCCTGCCGGAAGAGACAGCGCGCACCCTGATCCGCCGCGCCTTTCCACATTTCTACCTGTTCGTGCTGGGCACGTCCGGCCTCGCCGCAGTCTGCGCTGCCTTCGCCGACCTGCTGTCCATGGCGATCCTCGCCGTGATCGCGCTCACCACGCTCTACGCGCGGCAATCTCTCATGCCGAAGATCAACGCCGCCACCGATGCCGGCCACTCCAAACGGTTCAAGCTGCTGCATCTTGGCTCGGTGATGATCACGCTGGCCCACATCGCGGGCGCGGCATGGGCCCTCATCCGGCTCGGCGTAATTCTCTAGGCCGCCAGGCCAGTCGATCCCATCTTCAGGAACTTCTCGCGCCGGTCACGCACCAGTTCCTCGCGCGACAGGTCCTTCAACCCGTCCAACATCGCCCGGATCGCATCACTCACCGACGCCATCGCGCCCCTCGGATCACGATGCGCGCCGCCTTTGGGCTCGTCGATCACGCGATCGATCACGCCCAACTTGATAAGGTCCTGCGCGGTCAGCCGCAGCGCCTCTGCAGCCTCGCGCATCTTCTCGGAATCCTTCCACAGGATGCTGGCACAGCCCTCGGGGCTGATCACCGAATAGACGGAATGCTCCAGCATCGCCACGCGGTTGGCCGAGGCGAACGCCACCGCACCACCCGATCCGCCCTCGCCGATAATGACACTGACCAGCGGCACACCGGCCTTCAGGCACATCTCGGTCGAGCGGGCAATCGCCTCGCTCTGGCCGCGCTCTTCGGCGCCCTTGCCCGGATAGGCGCCGGGCGTGTCCACCAGCGTGATAACCGGCAGGTTGAACCGGTCCGCCATGTCCATCAGCCGGATCGCCTTGCGATAGCCCTCGGGCCGCGCCATGCCGAAATTCCGCTCGATCCGGGACTTGGTATCGTTGCCCTTCTCATGCCCGATCACAACCACCGGCGTGTCGCCGAACCGCGCCAGCCCGCCCATCACGGCCTGATCATCGGCAAAATTCCGGTCGCCCGCCAGCGGCGTGTATTCCTCGAACAGCGCCTCGATGTAATCCTTGCAATGGGGCCGGTTAGGATGCCGCGCCACCTGGCATTTCCGCCATGGCGTCAGGTCCTTGTAAAGGTCGGTCAGCATGGCAGCGGCTTTCTTGTCCAGCGCCCCGGCTTCGTCCTCGACATCCATCCCCTCGGTCGTCCGCGCCATCGCGCGCAGCTCTTCCGCCTTGCCTTCGATTTCCGCCAGGGACTTTTCAAAGTCGAGGTAATTGGTCATGCCCATGCTCCTGTTTGGCCTACGGGATATATGGAAAAGGTCGGAGGGTTCAACAGACTTCGCATCATGCGGGCATTGCGCGAATCTCTTATATGGGATAAATTTCCATTTATGGAATCATTTGCTGCCTTACCGCCCACGTTGGCCCGACACATCCGCGACCTGCGCCAGTCGCGCAACCTCACGCTGGCCGATCTGGCCAAGGCCAGTTCCGTCAGCCGAGCGAGCCTCTCTCGGATCGAGAATGGCGAGGTCAGCCCCACGGCCGACACGCTTGCCAAGCTCTCGACCGCCCTGCGCCTGCCGATCTCGCAATTGATCTCACCGCTGGAAAGCCGGCTCCAGGCCTTCGTGCCCCGCTCTGCCCAGCAAGTCTACCACGACGCCAGCCACGGCTTTCAACGCCGAAACGTCTCGCCCCCCAGTGCCGGCCTGCAACTCGAGATCGTCGAGGCCACGCTCGAACCGGAGGCGACGATCTCCTACGACCATCCCAGCGTGCCCGGGCACGAGCATCATTTCGTATTGCTTGAAGGCGCGTTGTACATCACTGTCGACAGCCAGACCCACAGCCTTTGCCCCGGCGACTGCCTGCGCTACCGCCTGAACGGCGTGTCGGAGTTCCGCGCCGGGCCGGACGGCGCCCGCTACCTGCTGGCGCTGGCATGACCGCGCCGCGCATCATCAACCTGACCGGCCCCGAGCTGGATCGGAATCTCGACGGCCTCACTCGCCTGCTGATCGACACAGTCACCGAGGGCGCTGCCGTCAGCTTCCTGGATCCACTCGCGCCCGAGACGGCCCGTGCCTTCTGGCAAGCCGACGTCTTCCCCGAGGTTACCGCCAACCGCCGCTGCCTGCTCACCGCCCACCTGGGTGATACGCTTGTCGGAACGGTGCAACTGATCACCGCCATGCCGCAGAACCAGCCGCACCGGGCCGAGATCGCCAAGATGATGGTCCACCCCACCGCCCGACGCCGCGGTCTGGGGCACGCGCTGCTGCGGGCCGCGCTGGATCATGCCCGAACCTTGGGCAAGACCAACGTGACCCTCGACACCCGCAGCGGCGATGTCTCGCAATCACTTTACGCCTCGGTGGGGTTCGAAGTGGCGGGCATCATTCCCGATTTCGCGCTCGATCCCGACGGACGGACGCTCCATTCCACGACCTACATGTACAAACGGCTTTAGCCGCGCGCGACGTCAAGCACCGCTCGCAGCGCCAGTTCCGGCGAACTCAGAACCGGCACGTTCAGATCCTCCAGCCGCGCCGCCGCGCCATCCATCGAGGCTTGCGCCAGCACCACCGCTGCCACGTCGCCCTGCGTCTCGACCGCTTGCCGCACCTCGCCAGCGATCACGGCATCAAAGGCCTCTGTCTCGCCTGCCTCGAACAGCGGCCAGTATTGCGGCATCGGCAGGGGATAGACCTTTTGCGGCGTGCCGTCCTCGGCCAGCGCGCGTTCCAGCAGCGCAAGGCTGGGCGCATAGGTACTCTCCAGGCAGAACGCCATCAGCACCGGCCCCTGCGCCTGCGCCGCCGCGCGCATCATCGGCCAGTCCACGCGCATAGCCCCCGCGCTCTCGGCCACTGGCCCCAGCGTCGTGCAGGTACACAGCACCGGCCCCGGCGCACGGGCGATCACGCCTGCGATTTCGTCTTCCAGCGCCGCAGCGCCGTCGTCCTGCGCCTTTTTCAGCCATCGCGGACGCACAACGTGCTTCAACGTCATATCCGGATTGATCCGGTCCCGGATGTTGTCGAACCGAACCCGGTGCGCCTCGGCCGTATGCAGCAAGGTGATTGTCATGCCTGCCGTCATCGCAGCATCCCCGTCATGGCGCAAGTCCCGGCCTATCCCGCGCCCTGCTGTCGCAAGACCAGGACCAGCGTCAGCACCAGCAGTGCCGCCATCATCCGGTTGAACACCCGCAACCGCTTTGGGCTGTTCAGAAAGCGGCGCATCTGCTGGCCCAGCACCGTCCAGCTCGTGGTGCTGACAACCGACGCGACCACGTAAACCCCGGCCACCCACAAGATCGCGTCAAGGTCGCGGCTCGTCGCGTAAAGCGTGATCGCCGACAGCGCCATGCTCCATGCTTTGGGATTTACCCACTGGAAAGCTGCCGATTGCAGGAAGGTCAGCGGCTTGCCTTCCGCCCTGGCCTCCCTCGGCGGGGCGGCATTGGCGATCTTCCACGCAAGGTACAAAAGGTACGCGACACTCAGCACCATCAGGATCGTGTAGGCCGGCGGCCACAGGTCGAACAACTGCATAACCCCCAGCCCCACCAGCACGATCATGCAGGGAAATCCCAGCGTTATTCCCAACATGTGCGGCACGGTCCGGCGAAAGCCGAAGTTCGCGCCCGAGGCCATCAGCATCAGGTTGTTGGGCCCCGGCGTGATCACCGTTGTGAAAGCAAAACCGGTAAGAAGGGTCAGCATCTGGAATGACATGAACGCAACATATGGCGTAAGTAGCGCAGTGAAATTGCGTTCCTTTGCGTATGATTTGGTTTTATGCAATTATTTGCGCCTATGGATCACATAAACGACAAAATATTGCACGAGCTCCAGCGCGACGGTCGGATCAGTAACCTCGATTTGGCGGAGAGAGTCGGCCTTTCGCCCTCCGCCTGCCTGCGCCGGGTGCAGGATCTAGAACGCCGCGGCATCATCACCGGCTTCCGCGCCGTGCTCGACCGCTCCAAGCTGGGCGTCGGGTTCATCGCCTATGCCACGGTTGGACTGAACTCCCACACCAAGGACAGCCAGATCGCCTTCGAACGCGCCATGGCCACAGCACCCGAAGTGGTCGAGTGCCACAACATCACCGGGTCGGTCGAATACCTGCTTCGGATCGAGGTGGCCGACCTGCCCGCCTACAAGGCGTTCCACACCGATGTCATCGGCACGCTGCCGCAGGTCAACGCCATAACATCCTTCGTGGTGATGGGCTCGCCCAAGGACATGCGGGCCTAACCGTCCTGCCGGGTCACCCGCCGGATTGCCAGCAGGGTCAGGGGCGGGCCTATGATCTCGAACACTACAGTGCTGGCAATGGTCAGCGCCATGATCGTTCCCGACCAGTCCGGCAGCGCCTCGCCCGCGACCAGCGCGATGCCGACCGCGACGCCCGCCTGCGGCAAGAGCGCCGGGCCATACCACCGCCGCTCTGCCGCGCTGGCCCCGGCCAGCCAGCCCCCGGCGAACCCGCCCCAGATCCGCGCCAGTATCCGCAAGCCAAGGTAAAGCACCCCGGCCCAACCAAGCCCCAAAAGTGCGTCCAATTCCAGTGTCGCCCCGGCCAGCAGAAAGAACAGGATCATGAAGGGCCACTGAACATGTTCGATCTCGTGAAAGGCGCGCTCGTGGTGCTGCGCGAAATTCACCACCACCGCGCCGGCTGTCATCCCCGCGATCAGGAAGGACACCTCGAGCCACAGCGCAAGGCCCGCGGTCAGGAACACGATCCCGATCGCCTCGGCCTGCTGCGGCTCTCCCGGGGTCAGCCGCCCGGTCAACAGCGCCGCCGGCACGCCCAGCGCCACGCCCAGGGCGACACCACCCAGGATGTCATGCGCCGCGCCACCCAGGATCTCGGCAAGTCCGCTGGACTGGCTGACCACCGCAAGCACAAGACTGAACAGGATCAGGCCCCAGACGTCGTCTATGGCCACGATCCCCTTCAACGTGTCGGCGAATGCGCTCTTCACCCCAGTCTGCCGGATCACATCCGTCATCGCCGCCGGGTCCGTCGCCGTGGCAATCGCGCCCAGCACCAACGCCAACTGCCAATCCAGGCCGATCAGCACCAACCCCGCCACGACGACACCCGCCGTGCCCAGCGCGATCACCAGGGACAGGATCAGGATGGCCCGCCCACGCCGCGCCAATATCTCGCGGGTCAGCGTCCCGCCCAGTAGAAAGGCGACCATGGTCAGCGCGACAATGGACAAGACCTCGAACCACGCGATCAGGTCGCCGGGGATCAGGTCCAGCCCGGCCTGCCCGGCGACCAGGCCCAGCAGCAACAGCATCGTCACCCGTGGCAGACGCGTGAAACGTCCCGCCTGGTCCGCCACCAGCCCGGCCAGGAACAGGACCCCGAGGGCCATCAAAAGTTCGGCAATTTCCATGGCGTCACCCTGCACGGTCGCGCGTGCATTCTTCCTTGATCCGCATCAACTCGCCATAACGAAAAACGCCCGGCACGAGGACCGGGCGTTTCGCAATTCTCGTCGCCGTCAGACGCGCCCTTTCCAGGGCACCAGCCATTTCTCCAGCATCCGGATGCCCACGTCGATCAGGAAACCGATGATCCCGATCAGGATGATCCCGACGATCACGATATCGGTCAGCTGGAATTTCGACGCGACCATGATCATCATGCCAAGGCCCCGCTCGGCCGCCACAAGTTCGGCGGCCACGACGGTGCCCCAGCAGACACCCATGGCAACCCGAGCGCCGGTGAAAATCTCCGGCAGGCTGTTGGGAATGATCACCTTGGTCAACACCTGCGACTTGCTGGCCCCCAGCGAATAGGCCGCGTGCACCTTGGATATCGCCACTCCGGACACCCCGGCCCGTGCCGCGATCGCCATGATCCAAAGTGCGGCCAGGAACAACAGGATCACCTTGGACTGCTCACCGATACCGAACCAGATGATCATCAGCGGGATCAGCGCCAGCGGCGGCACTGGCCGCATGAACTCCACGATCGGGTCGAACCAGCCGCGTGCCCAGTTGGTCAGGCCCATCGCATAGCCCAGCGGTATCCCCACCAGCGCCCCGAAGAAGAAGCCCAGCAAGACCCGTTGCAGCGAGATCCACGTATGCTGCCACAGGGTATAATTGCGATACCCTTCTTCGTTCAGTTCGAAGAACCGCTCGACCGTCACCTCGGGCGCAGGCAGGTACAGCCGCTGCATCCGGTTGCCGGTCGAAGGCGAGAAGGTCGGCGTACCCTTGTCGGTCAACCCAAGGTCGCCTTCCGGCAGCTTGAGCGTTTCCCCCGCCTGCACCTCGGTCCCGTTCAGCGCGGTGATGACGGCGTCCTCGCCCCGGCCCAGATCGTCATTGCCGAACACGTTGATCACCTTGTAGCCGTATCGCGGCACCACAAGGCTGTCGTTCTTGGCGAACCCGTCGCCCGGCTCCACCTCGGGCGCCGCCGGAATGCGGCCCGGGTTGCCCTCTGCGTCCACCGTCTGGCTGATATCCTCGCGGTAGACCAGCACGGTCACCTCGGCATCGTCCGCCCGTCCGTCCGGCAACGTGGACGTATAGGTGAACGTTACCTCGCCCAGATAAGGCGAGGACGCCTGCGGCAATGGCAGGGTAGAGTTCGTGAAGGCCACCCACAGCAGGAAAATCGTGATCACCGACAGAACGCTCGCCGCCCGGTTCGGGCGCACGGCGCTTTCGTCCCCGAAGGTCACGGTTTTCAGTGCGGTATAGTCGATCCGTGCAAAGAAGGCCCGGTACAGTGCCGAAACCGCGAGATAGGCAATGAAAAACGCGCCCACATAGAGCGCGAGAACGATGAACCCGGTCATGCGCTTTCCTCCACGCGGCCCATGATCTCTTCTTCCATGTTCCAGATCATTTCGAGGATTTCCTCACGCCGCTGACTGAACTCGGGATGTTTTTTCACCTCGCGCAGGTCCTTGCCCACACCCAGATCGGCAAAAGGCAGGCGATATTCCTTGTGAATGCGCCCCGGCCGCGGCGCCATCACCAGCAGCCGCTCACCCAAGAGCAGCGCCTCTTCGACCGAGTGGGTGATCAGGATGATCGTCTTGCCCGTTTCCTTCCAGAGCTTCAGTACAAGTCCCTGCATCTTTTCCCGCGTCAGCGCATCGAGCGCCCCCAAGGGTTCGTCCATCAGGATCACGTCGGGATCGTTGGCCAGGCAGCGGGCAAGCGCCACACGCTGCTGCATCCCGCCAGACAATTCGTAAATCGCCTTATCCTTGAAATCCTTCAGGCCCACCACCTCCAGCAGGTGATCGACGGTCGGCGTGTAGGTCTTCTTGCTCTCGCCCTTCATCCGGGGGCCAAAGCTCACGTTGTCGCGCACGCTCATCCATTCGAACAGCGCGCCCTGCTGGAACACCATGCCGCGCTCGGCATCCGGGCCGGTGACCTTGTGATCGTTCAGCACGATCTGCCCTTCGGTCGGCGCCAGAAACCCGGCGACGATGTTCAAAAGCGTGGTCTTGCCACAGCCCGACGGCCCCAGCACGCTCATCAATTCGCCGCTCTGCAGCTCCAGCGAGACGTCCTTGAGCGCCTGCACATGCCCGCCATTCGGCAGATCGAAGCGCATGGAAAGATTGTCGATTTTCAATGTCGACATTCCTGCCCCCTTCCGTTTTCGGATTATTGGTGTTGGTGCGGTCCCGCGGGCCGGGCATGCGGCCCGCGGGCGTCTTGCGAAAAACCTTACTGAACGACGGCTTCGAGCGGGCCGGTGTTCACATTCGTCTCGTAAGAGGCTTTTGACGCGTCGATCGAGCCCGCTTCCACGAAGACGTCTGCGACACCCTTCATGAATTCCTGCGCGCCGCCGCCCAGCCATTTCTCGGTCAGTTGCTCATCCGCTGGCGGGAACACGAAAGTCTCGATGGTGGCCATCGTGTCTTCTTCCGACATGCCAGCGTCCTCGGCGATCACCGGCAGCATCTTGTCGTGGTTGGCTTCGTCCGCCCACATGGCGTTGGCGTCCGCCGTCACCTTGAGGAAGCTCGACACCACGTCCGGGTTCTCGGCGATGAACGACGCCGGGCCCGAGGTCACATCGAACACGAGGATGCCCAGCTCTTCCTTCTCGGCGCCGGTCAGCAGGACGTTGCCGCTTTCCTTCATGCGGCGCAGCGCACCGCCCCAGCCACAGGCCATGTCGACGGCGCCTTGCGCCAGCGCGGCCTGCCCTTCGGCAGGGGCCATGTCCACGACCGTCAGGCTGTCCAGCGACACGCCGAAATGGTCCATCTGCTTCAGAAAGCCGTAATGCGCCGCGGTGCCCAACGGCACGGCGACCTTCTTGCCGGCCAGTTCGCCCGCGCTGTCCTTGTCGATCTCCAACGCCGCCGACACGACGCAGTTGTCGTTGTCCGAATAAGAGACGGCCACGTCGACGATCTGCAAATCCTGGCCCGCGCTGGTGGCCACCACGAAGGGCGGCACGCCCTGGCTGACCACCAGTTGCACGTCACCCGACGCCATCGCGGCGCTCATGGCGGTGCCGGTGTCGAAGCTGACCCAGTTCACCGTCATGCCCATCGCCTCGTCATACATACCTTCGGCCTTGGCGTACTGGAACGGCATCGGCCATTCGAGGAAATAGCCGACCGTGATTTCCTGCGCCGATGCCGAAGCGCCCGCCAAAAGGCCCGCGCCGGTGGTGGCTGCCATGAGTTTTGACTTGAGTGTCATAGGTTCTTGTCTCCCTGGAGTTTCGTTTCTTTTATGTCGCGCCATCCTTGCCGGGGCCTTTGTCTACACGGCAGAAACTTTTCCGCCGCGCTGCCCCCGATGGCAGATGCGGCCTCATCCGAGCCGAATTTACGATTCCGATCAATGATTTTGTCTGGCAAACAGGGCTTCTTCCACCTTTCCGAACCGAAGTTTCGGAAAAACCGTCTCAGAAATCAGCAGAATAGCACCAAATCACCGGATTACCGGGGGCAAACCGGCCATTACTGGACTTAAACAATGAGCCCAGTTGGCCCTATCGACAGAACCGGATTCGAGGCTGATTATACGCCAATGGCACCGCTGTGCACTTCTGCGCCCCCGGCCACCGTGCCGGGCTTGACCTGATGGAGTTTCCGATGGATGGCAACCTGCTGAACGATATCGAAAAAGTCGTGGACGCCGACCGCGCCCATGTCTGGCACCACCTGATTCAACACCAGCCGTTCCAGACCGGCGCCCCCAAGATCATCGTCGAGGGCAAGGGCATGCGCGTCTGGGACCAGCACGGCAAGGAACACATAGACGCCGTATCCGGCGGTGTCTGGACGGTGAACGTGGGCTACGGCCGCGAGCGCATTGCCAACGCCATTCGCGACCAGCTGATCAAGCTGCCTTATTTCGCGGGCTCCGCCGGCTCGATCCCCGGCGCGATGTTCTCGGAAAAGCTGATTTCCAAGATGCCGGGCATGAGCCGCGTCTATTTCACCAATTCCGGCTCCGAGGCGAACGAGAAAGCCTTCAAGATGGTCCGGCAGATCGCGCACAAGCGCTATGGCGGCAAGAAATACAAGATCCTCTACCGCGAGCGCGACTATCACGGCTCGACCATCGGCACGATGTCGGCGGGCGGTCAGGACGAGCGCAACGCGCAGTACGGCCCCTTCGCACCCGGTTTCGTGCGCGTGCCGCACTGCCTTGAATACCGCGCGCAATGGGACCTGACCGGCGAGGAGTACGGCATCGCCGCCGCCAATGCGATCGAGGAAGTCATCCTTGCCGAAGGCCCCGACACGGTCGGCGCGCTCTGCCTTGAGCCCGTGACCGCCGGTGGCGGCGTCATCACTCCGCCCGAGGGCTACTGGCCCCGCGTGCAGGAGATCTGCCGCAAGTACGACATCCTGCTGCATATCGACGAGGTCGTCTGCGGCGTGGGCCGCACCGGGACCCACTGGTTCGGCTACCAGCACTACGGGGTCGAGCCCGATTTCGTGACCATGGCCAAGGGCGTCGCCTCGGGCTATGCCGCCATTGCGTGCTGCGTGACCAACGAGAAAGTCTTCGACATGTTCAAGGACGACATCGAGGACCCGCTCAACTACTTCCGCGACATTTCCACCTTTGGCGGCTGCACCGCCGGCCCCGCCGCGGCGCTGGAAAACGTCGCCATCATCGAAGAGGAAGGCCTGCTGGAAAACACCACGAAGATGGGCGACTACATGATGGACCAACTGAACGCGCTGGCCGACAAGCATGCAGTCATCGGGCAGGTCCGCGGCAAGGGCCTCTTCCTCGGGGCAGAGCTTGTGTCAGACCGCGTCAGCAAGGAACCAGTGCCCGAGAAACAGGCACAGGCCGTCGTCGCCGACTGCATGGCGCAGGGCACGATCATCGGTGTGACCAACCGCTCGATCCCGGGCTTCAACAACACGCTGTGCTTCTCGCCCGCGCTCATTTCGACCAAGGACGACATCGACCAGATCGTCGCCTCGGTCGACGAGGCCCTGGGGCGCGTCTTCGGTTGAACACAACGCTTGCAACGCAAACGCCCGCCGGGTCCTCCGGCGGGGCGTTTCGTTTCAGCGCCAGATTATTCTGCGAATAACCTTCGCCGGCGTCAGGCCGCGTTGGGCAGGATGACGATTTCCACCCGCCGGTTCTGTGCCTTGCCGTCCTCGGTCAGGTTCGACGCTACCGGCGCATCTTCGCCGCGGCCGAACGCGTCGATCCGGCTGAAGGCAACGCCACCGTTCATCAGCACGTCCGCCACGGCATTCGCGCGCCGCTCGGACAGGTCCTGGTTATGCTCGGCACCGCCGGAATTATCCGTATGGCCGACGATCTGTACCCGGCTGTCGGGGTAATTCTGCAGGTTCTGCGCCACCGCGGACAGATCGCTGCGCAGGCCCGGACGCACCGCTGCGCTGTCCACGTCGAACAGGATATCCTGCGGCAGCGTCACGATCAGGCGGTCGCCGGTGTTCTGGATATCGACATTGTCGTTGCCAATGTTGTTGCGCAGTTCGGCTTCCTGCCGGTCCAACATGTTGCCGGCCACGGCACCGCCCGCCGCGCCGACGGCGCCGCCGATCAGCGCCCCCTTGACCTTCTTGTCGGCCACGAGCGCCCCCGCGCCCGCACCCAGCAGCCCGCCCAGCAGTGCGCCTTGCTTGGCCTTCTGGTTCCGGTCAACGGCGGTGTTGTCGAGGTAGGCCGGGCTGGTACAGGCCGTGGCCCCCAACATCGACAGACCTGCAATGATAGTGACTGTTTTGTGTGAAATGCTCATCCTGATGCCTCATGTTCCAAACGCCCGTTTGCCGGGTCTGATCGCGATTCTAAGCAATTTTCGGCCAATGCCCAAGCATATTCTGCGGGGAATTCGGCGAGGATCCGCCCAGAACGGCCTTTCCCCACGCCGCGAAGCCGGCCGGAAATGCGCATTTCCGGCCCATTTTCTGCGCAGAAAATGGGCTCACCCGGCCTCGACCCGCGCACTTTCCCATGCCAGGATCGCCCGTTTCACCGGCAGTCCCCAGTGATAGCCGCCCAGACCGCCCGATTTGCGCAGCGCCCTGTGGCACGGGATCAGGAAACTGACCGGGTTACGCCCCACCGCCGTGCCCACGGCGCGTACGGCCCGCGGATTGCCGATCGATTGCGCGATTTCCGAATAGGTTGTCACATGGCCCGACGGGATCTGCATAAGCGCCTCCCACACCTTGATCTGAAAGGGCGCGCCGATCATGTACAGCGGCACTTTCTCGCCCGCCTGGTCGCCCGCACCGAAGGCTTGCAACACCCACGGGCGCAGCATCATCGGATCTTCCACGAATTCCGCATTGGGCCAGCGGGAAATCATGTCCGCCATCGCCGCCTCTTCGCCGGTTTCGCTGGCGAACCCGATACCGCATATGCCCTTCTCCGTGCCCATGACCAGTGCCAAACCGAACGGGCTGTCGAACCATCCCCAATAGATCTTCAGCCCCGCGCCCCGCCGCGCGAACTCGCCGGGGCTCATCGCCTCCCACCGCAGGAAAAGATCATGTAGCCGCCCCGTCCCCGACAGCCCCAGCTCATGTGCCGTGTCCAGCGTGGTGAACCGCTCGGCCAGCAGATCCTTGGCCTGCCCCAGAGCGAGGTATTGCTGATACCGCTTCGGGCTGACGCCCACCCACTGCGTGAACAACCGCTGAAAATGCGACGGGCTCATATTCATGCCGCGTGCCAGATCCGACAGGCTGACGCCCGCCCCGCCCGCGTCAATCAGGTCGATGGCCCGGCGCATGACGTTGAAATGATACCCATCGCGGATTTCGGTGTTGATCCCGGCGTTCATGTGTCGTCTCCATTCAATGCAATGAATGTACGCGCACGCTCGCCCCTCGGCGACCCGAATGTTGCGCATCCGCCCCAAAGCGGGCACAAGGACAGCCATGGCCAAGCAACTCGACTACAAAACGATCCGCGAGATATTCACCCGGTTTCAGGAAGCCTCCGCAGAGCCAAAGGGCGAACTCGACCACGTGAACGCCTACACGCTTCTCGTCGCCGTCGCCCTTTCGGCGCAGGCCACCGATGCCGGCGTCAACCGCGCCACGCGCGAGCTGTTCAAGATCGCCGACACACCTGAAAAGATGCTGGCTCTGGGTGAGGAAGAGCTGATTGAGCACATCAAGACGATCGGCCTGTACCGCAACAAGGCCAAGAACGTGATGAAGCTGTCGTGCATCCTGATCGACAAGTACGACGGCCAGGTGCCCAATTCGCGCGCCGCGCTGCAATCGCTCCCGGGCGTGGGGCGCAAGACCGCCAACGTGGTGCTGAACATGTGGTGGAGCTATCCCGCGCAAGCGGTCGACACCCATATCTTCCGCGTAGCCAACCGCACCGGCATCGCGCCCGGCAAGGACGTGGACGCCGTCGAGCGCGCCATCGAAGACAACGTGCCGGTGGACTTCCAGCAGCACGCCCACCACTGGCTTATCCTGCACGGACGCTACCACTGCAAGGCCCGCGCCCCGATGTGCCAGACCTGCATCATCCGTGAACTCTGCCAATTCGAGGAAAAAAGACTGTGACCAAGTACCAAGCTGTCGGCATCGGTAACGCCGTCGTCGATGTCATCTCGCAAGCCGATGACGGGTTTCTGTCCCGCATGGGCATCGAAAAAGGCATCATGCAACTGATCGAACAGGATCGAGCCGAACACCTTTACGACAACATGCAGAACCGCACCCAAATGGCCGGCGGCTCGGTCGCCAATACAATCGCCGGACTGGGCGCGCTGGGCCTCGGCGCCGCCTTCATCGGCCGGGTCTCGGATGATGCGCTGGGTCATGATTACGCCCGCGAGATGGCAGATGTCGGCGTCGACTTCGTCAACGCGCCCGCAAGCGACGGCGAACTGCCCACCTCCCGGTCGATGATCTTCGTGTCGCCCGACGGCGAGCGGTCGATGAACACCTACCTTGGCATCTCCACCGAACTCGGCCCCGACGATGTCGACGAGACTGTCGCGGGCGGCGCCGGACTGCTGTTTCTCGAGGGCTACCTGTTCGACAAGGACAAGGGCAAGGCCGCCTTCCTCGCCGCCGCCCGCGCCTGCCGCGAGGCGGGTGGCATGGCCGGCATCACCCTGTCGGACCCTTTCTGCGTCGACCGGCACCGCGCCGATTTCCGCAAGCTGGTGACCGAGCTTGACTACGTCATCGGCAACGAGCACGAATGGTGCGCCCTCTACGAGACCGAAGACCTGGGTGCCGCGTTGGAACAGGCCGCGGCTGAAAGCGGCCTGATCGTCTGCACCCGCTCTGGCCATGACGTGGTGATCGTGCGCGGCGACGAAACCGTGACCGTGCCGGTGGCTTCTATCACGCCCGTCGACACGACCGGCGCGGGCGACCAGTTTGCAGCAGGCTTCCTTTACGGTCTTGCGACCGGCGCCTCGCTGGACGTGGCCGGCCGCATGGGTTGCATCGCCGGGGCCGAAGTGATCAGCCATTACGGCGCTCGCCCGGAAACCGATGTGAAAGCGCTTTTCAAGGCTGAAGGGCTGATCTGACCGGCGACATTTTCTTTCAAAGAAAATGGGTCGGAAAATGGGAATTTCCGCTTAGGTTCCGACGAGCGGCGCGGCTGATCCGCGACGGTGCGAATGGTCCGCGTCGGACCATTTGAGTATTTGAGGCAAGAAAAAGCCGTGGATGCGCGTCCGGGTCGGGCGTCGTTCGGCGCGGCGCCGATGCAGACCCGAAACCCGGACGCGGCTTTTCCTTGCACGGTCATCGGCTCTCCAGCCTGTACCGCACCACGATCATGACGAGGCATCGTTAAGAAAACGTTCGCGGCTTTTTCTTGCCGCAAATACTCAAATCAACGCGCTCTCAGTCTTGCCGATGGCCGGACGAAAGCGTCGCGACTGCCACATGCCCGAGGAGGAGGCACGACGACGAGACAAGCGAGCGTGCGCGGCCCGCGCACTCCGCCTACTCGCCCAGCTTGGCGTGTACCTCGTCCAGGTCGATCTCGCCGATGGGCATCTTGTTCGACGGATCGTCGAAATCGTATTTGAACAGCTCGAAATCCCGGTGATAGATCTCTTTCACCAGGTGCATCGACAGGTCGTCGAAATAATCCTCGACCGGGTGCGCCCGTTTCGGCCCGTGGCCCTCGCTCTCGTTGAAACGCGGGATCTCTTTTAGGTCCACCTTGTTCGGCGTCTTCGTCGCCTTCAGGACATCCGCCATCCCGTCGTTGAACGATTCCGTCCAGAAGATCCTGTCATACGTGCCGCCATTGACGATGAAGGTCGAAACGTGCCCCGCCATCGACGACCAGTGGATGTCCGGCTCCATCGGGCGTTTCCAGCGGATGGTGTCGCGCGTGAACAGCAGGAACCGGCGGAAACTCTTGATCTGGTCGAATTCCTGCTTGCCGTCCTCGCCGCCAACCTCGATGCCGTATTTCTGGATCAACAGCGGTACCAGCTTGCCGCGATAGCGCTTGCCGTTGCGCTGGATGCCGCAGATCTTGTCGAAAAAGGACGACAGGATGCGCGTGTAGGGGTTGCGCACGCAGGTAAAGGCATAGGACGTATGCGTCTTGACGTTCGCCTTGATCAAGGGCTGGCTTTCGTCGCGGGCCCACTTGTGCAAACCTTCGGTCGCATCGTGGATGTCACCGTCAAAGAATTCACCATGGTCCGAGTAGTACATGATCTGCCCAATGGTTGAGCAGGCGCATTTCGGCACCACGCGATAGACCATGCTCTCGCTTTCCGTCATCCATGTACCGGGAAAGCCCATTTGCCTGCCTCCAACCCCGTTGTCCTGGTTCTTCTTGGGTCAATTCGTGTTTAGCCCGTTAAAAAAACCAACGAAAGCCTGTTTATTCAACGGCTGTTCATCTCTATCACTATAAACAATTGACGAAAGAGCAGGTAAATCGTTTCGCCTATGGCCAGGATCGCCTTCATTCTGCTGTGCCACAAGGACCCCGATGCGATCATCGGACAGGCGAACATGCTGACTGCGGCGGGCGACTATATGTCGATCCACTTCGACGCCCGCGCCAAGCCCGAACATTACCGCAAGATCCGCGCGGCGCTGGCCGACAACCCGAACGTCACTTTCGCCCGCAAGCGCATCAAGTGCGGCTGGGGCGAGTGGTCGTTGGTGCAGGCCACGCTCCACGCCATCGAGGCCGCGGTCGACGCGTTCCCCCGCGCCACCCATTTCTACATGCTGTCGGGTGACTGCGCCGCCATCAAGTCGGCGCGCTACGCCCACGATTTTCTCGACGCCCACGATGTCGATTACATCGAAAGCTTCGACTATTTTGCATCCGACTGGATCAAGACCGGCATGAAGGAAGAGCGGCTGATCTACCGCCATTTCTTCAACGAACGGAGTCATAGCCGGCTGTTCTACGCCTCGTTCAACATCCAGAAAAAGCTGCGCCTCACCCGCGAGATCCCCGCCGACCTGCAAATCCAGATCGGCAGCCAGTGGTGGTGCCTGCGCCGCCGCACCATCGAGTGGATTCTCGATTTCACCCGCAAGCGCCGCGACGTGATGCGTTTCTTCCGCACCACCTGGATTCCCGACGAGACCTTCTTTCAGACCCTCGTGCGCCATCTCGTCCCGGAAAGCGAGATCCGGACCCAGACCCTGACCTTCCTGATGTTCACCGATTACGGGATGCCGGTGACCTTCTACAACGACCACTACGACCTGCTGCTCAGCCAGGACGCCCTCTTTGCCCGCAAGATAAGCTCCGAAGCGACCGAGCTCAAAACCCGCCTCGGCGCGCTTTACGCCGATGAAGACGCCCGCTTCAACATTTCCGATGAGGGGCGCAGCCTCTTCAAGTTCCTGACCGGCCGCGGCCGCATAGGACGCCGCTTCGCCCTGCGCTTCTGGGAAACCGAAAGCACGCTGGGGCGCGAACGCGAGCTCATGATCATCATCTGCAAGAAGTGGCACGTCGCCAAGCGGATGATCGACACCATCCGCCAGGTCACGAACGTGCCGGCCATCGAATACCTCTTCAACGAGGAAAACACCCATCTGCCCGACCTGGGCGGCATCCAGGCGACGCTGGGCAAACGCACCCGCCATCGCCGGGCGCTTATGCGGATGCTGTTCGACTATTTCGAGACCGACCGCCTGATCGTCTGCATGGATCCCGGCAATATCGACCTGCTCGAGGATTTTTGCAACGACCGCTCCACCACCAAGCTTCTGGAAATCCAGTGCGAGTTCTCCGACGCCTACTTGGCCGGCCATGCCCGCCGCGTCGGGCTGGCCGGCACCCAGACGCCCAGGGAAACGCTGGAACGCCTGCTGCCCACGATCCGCGGCGACATCAACTTCGAATCCGATCGCATCCGCGACGCCGAGTTCGAGAATCACAGCATCATGAAACAATCCAACGACCCCGAGGATAACGCCGACCTCATCGCCCGCTTCCTTGATATCGCGCCCGACAAGGCGCTAGAGGTTGCGCAAACCGACCACCTGTATGCCGACTGAGGCCACCCAACATGTCTTTTTCCTATGACGACCAGAATATATTCGCCAAGATCCTGCGCGGCGAAATCCCCAACGACACGGTGCTGGAAACCGAGCACACGCTCGCGTTCAACGACATCCAACCACAGGCGCCGGTGCACGTTCTGGTGATCCCCAAGGGACCGTACGTCTGCCACGATCACTTTGCCGCCGAGGCATCCGAGGCGGAACTGGTGGATTTCATGCGCGTCACCGCGCAGGTTTGCGCCATGACCAGCGTCTCGCCGGGCGACGGCTATCCGGGCTACCGCACCATTTCAAACGCGGGCGAGGCCGGCGTGCAGGAAGTGCCGCATTACCACCTTCATATCCTTGGCGGTCGCGGCCTCGGGCGGATGCTGGCCAAGGCCGACACCTGATCCGAACCGTGCCTTGCGCCCCAGCGCAGCTTGCCCCATATCCAGCGCCATGAGCCAGACAACCCAAGCCAGTCCCAAAAGCCTGCGCGCCCGCGTCGAGACGCTCGTCAGCCGGACGAGCTTTCAGAATTTCATCCTCGCGGTGATCCTTTTCAACGCCGTGGTGCTGGGGCTGGAAACGTCGCAGACGGCGATGGCGGCGGCGGGCCCGCTGATCGTCTTGCTCGACAAGATCTGTCTCGCGATCTTCGTGGTCGAAATCGCGCTGAAGCTCTTTGCCCGCGGCACGGCGTTCTTCCGCAACGGCTGGAACGTCTTCGACTTCGTGATCGTCGGAATCTCGCTCATCCCCTCCACTCAGGGCCTGTCGGTGCTGCGCGCCCTGCGCATCCTGCGTCTGTTGCGGGTGCTGTCGGTCACCCCGTCCCTGCGCCGCGTGGTCGAGGGGTTGATGAACGCCCTGCCCGGCATGGGCTCGGTCTTTCTGCTGATGGGGATCATCTTCTACATCGGCTCGGTCATGGCGACCAAGCTGTTCGGCGGCGGATGCCCTGCCTGCACCCCCGAAGAGGCCGTGCTGTTCGACGAATGGTTCGGCACGATCGGTCGCTCCGGCTATTCCCTCTTCCAGATCATGACGCTGGAATCATGGTCGATGGGCATCGTCCGCCCGGTGATGGAGGTCTATCCCTACGCCTGGGCCTTCTTCGTGCCGTTCATCCTTGTAACCACCTTCGCGGTGGTGAACCTTGTCGTGGGCCTGATCGTGAACTCGATGCAGGACGCGCATAACCTCGAAGCCGAGGAACGCACCGACACCTACCGCGACGAGGTGCTGCAACGCCTGAAATCCATCGAGGACACGCTGAAGGACAAGTAAGCGCCCTCAGCGCGAACGGGTCAGCTCCAGGAACACTTCCTCAAGGTCCGCCTGCTCGGTTCGCACGTCCCGGATGCGCATCCCGGAGGCGCGCACCGCCTCCAGCACCGCTTCGGCCGACATCTTGGTCGAGCGATAGCTGATCGCCACCTGCCCACCGGGCCGCGTCTCCACCGTCAACCCCTCGCCCTCGGGCAAGGCCACCGGGTCTGCCTCTGGCTCGATCACCATGGTGCGCCGGTCCATCTGGCTCAGCAGGTGCGCCGTGCTGTCCCGCGCCACGACCGAGCCTTCGTTGATGATGGCGATCTCGTCGCACATCTCCTCGGCTTCCTCCAGGTAATGCGTCGTTAGGATGATCGTCATCCCCTGCTCGTTCAGCTTGCGCACGTTCTGCCACAGCATCTGGCGCAGTTCGATATCCACGCCCGCCGTCGGCTCGTCCAGCACCAGGATATGCGGGTGATGCACCAACGCCTTCGCCAGAAGCAGCCGCCGTCGCATCCCGCCCGACAGGGTCCGCGCATAGGCCTCGGCCTTGTCGCTCAGACCTACCAGTTCCAAAATCTCGTCGCTGCGCCGGTCCTTCTTCGGCACACCGTACAGACCCGCCTGCACCTCCAGGGCCGCGCGCGGCGCAAAGAACGGATCAAGGTTCAATTCCTGCGGCATCACGCCAATGGAGGCCCGGCTTTGCCGCGGGTTCACGTCCTGGTCGAAGCCCCAGATCTTCACCTGTCCCTTGGTCTTGGTCACAAGCCCGGCCAGGATGTTGATCAGCGTCGACTTGCCCGCGCCATTGGGCCCCAAAAGGCCAAAGACCGACCCCTTCGGCACGTCCAGGTCCACCCCCGTCAGCGCAGGTTTTGACATGCCGTGCTTGCCGCCACCATAAACCTTTTCCAGGCCTCTCACTTCGATTGCATTTGTCGGCATGGCGGCTCTTGTCCCCGGGTGTCTCTCGGATATAGTCTGCCCGGACCTACTTGCAGCCAAAAGGAACGCCGTCAATGGTGACCGAAGCCCCCGAGACCCGGATCGTCGACAGCTACCGCGTGGCCTGTGATGGCGGCGAAGGCGCATTGGGCCACCCGCGCGTGTGGCTGACCATCCCGCAAGACATCGGCTTCGTCGAATGCCCCTATTGCGACGCCAAACTGGTGCACCGCAATTTCGAGGGCAAGGTCTGAGGTCCGACAGCCCACCGGCGTGATCCCGTTCCAAATCCGGGTCCGGACGTATCGCGGCAAGACCCTCTGACCCTCCGCATGCTTTCACGGCCAGTCTGACCCAACGGGGCGCCTGCGGCGTACAGGTTTTCCAGGATGAGGGGTTTCACCCCTCAAACTCCCCGAGAGTATTTCCAGCAAGAAAAAGTCAGGCTGGAACTGCCATGACGGGCGTGAGATATGTAATCCGACAGCAAGGAAGGGCGCGGCACATGGCATTCGGCAAGGGACATCACCTGCACCTGATCGACGGGTCGGCCTTCATCTTCCGCGCCTACCACGCCCTGCCGCCGTTGACGCGCAAATCCGACGGTCTGCCCATCGGCGCCGTGTCGGGCTTTTGCAACATGCTGCAGAAATATGTCGAGGACAGCACCGGCGCCGACGCCCCCACCCATGTCGCCGTGATCTTCGACAAGGGCAGCCACACCTTCCGCAACGACATGTACCCCGAGTACAAGGCGAACCGCGACGAGATGCCCGAGGATCTGCGCCCGCAGATCCCGCTGACCCGCCGCGCGACTGAGGCGTTCAACATCGCCTGCAAGGAAATGGAAGGATACGAGGCCGACGACATGATCGCCACCCTCGCCGTGCAGGCCCGTGACGCGGGTGGGCGCGTGACCATCATCAGCTCGGACAAGGACCTGATGCAGCTTGTCGGCGGCGGCGTCGAAATGCTGGACGCCATGAAGAACCGCCGCATCGACCGCGAAGGCGTCGAGGAGAAATTTGGCGTCGGACCCGAGCGCGTCGTGGACGTGCAGGCTCTCGCCGGCGACAGCGTCGACAACGTGCCCGGTGCGCCCGGCATCGGCATCAAGACCGCGGCGCTCCTGATCAACGAATACGGCAGCCTCGAGGAACTTCTCGACCGCGCCGAGGAAATCAAGCAGCCCAAGCGCCGCGAAACCCTGATCGAAAAGCGCGAACAGATCGAGCTGTCGAAAAAGCTCGTGCAACTCGACTGCGAAACGCCACTCGATTTCACCCTCGACGACCTCGAGGTGCGCGACCCCGATCCCGACACCCTGCTGGCCTTCCTGACCGAGATGGAGTTCCGCACCCTCACCAAGCGCATCGCCGACGCGCTGGACGTCGAGGCCCCGGCCATCCCCGAGCCCACCGCACCCGAATCGGCAGAGGACGGCGCACCCGACTGGCCCGCCATCAACCCCGCGAAATACGAACGTGTCTCGGACATGGACGCGCTGCAAAGCTGGATCGACCGCATCACCGCCCGCGGCTACGTCGCCGTCGACACCGAGACCACCTCGCTCAACGAGATGCAGGCCGATCTCGTCGGCATCTGCCTGTCGATCGATCCGGGCGAGGCGTGCTACATCCCGCTCGGCCACAAGGACGGCAACGCGGATGACCTCTTCGGCTCCGACGCCCTGCTCGACGGCCAGATCCCGATGCAGGATGCGCTCGACGCCCTGAAACCCGTGCTCGAGGATCCGTCGATCCTCAAGATCGGGCAAAACATGAAATACGACACAAAGATCATGGCCAATTACGACATTGCCATGGCCCCGATCGACGACACGATGCTGATGTCCTACGCGCTCTATTCCGGGATGCACGGCCACGGCATGGACACGCTCGCCGAACGCTACCTGTCGCACACCCCGATCCCGATCAAGGACCTGTTGGGCACGGGCAAAGCCGCCATCACCTTCGACCGCGTGCCCATCGACGAGGCGGTGAAATACGCCGCCGAGGACGCCGACATCACCCTGCGCCTCTGGCACACCTTCAAGCCGCAACTGCACCGCGCGAAGGTCACCACCGTTTACGAAACGCTCGAACGCCCACTGGTGCCCGTGCTGGCACAGATGGAACGCAACGGCATCAAGGTCGACAAGGACACGCTCTCCCGCATGTCCGCCGCCTTCGCCCAGAAAATGGCCGGGCTCGAGGCCGAGATTCACGAGCTTGCGGGCGAGAAGTTCAACGTCGGCTCCCCGGCGCAGCTGGGCGACATCCTCTTCGACAAGATGGGGCTGGAGGGCGGCAAACGCGGCAAGAACGGCAAGTATTCCACGCCTGCCGACGTGCTCGAAGACTTGGCAACCGAACACGACCTGCCCGCCCGCGTGATGGACTGGCGGCAGGTCAGCAAGCTGAAATCGACCTATACCGATGCCCTG
Source organism: Roseovarius sp. MMSF_3298 (assembly GCF_030733705.1). Taxonomy (NCBI): domain Bacteria; kingdom Pseudomonadati; phylum Pseudomonadota; class Alphaproteobacteria; order Rhodobacterales; family Roseobacteraceae; genus Roseovarius; species Roseovarius sp. MMSF_3298. Next base: position 22,885 of record NZ_JASHIN010000006.1, on the reverse strand, counting down.
CAGGACCATATCGACCCCGACACGGGCCGCGTTCACACGTCCTATGTCCAGACCGGCGCCAGCACGGGCCGCCTCGCCTCGACCGATCCCAACCTGCAGAACATCCCCATCCGCACCGAGGAAGGCCGCCGCATCCGCGAGGCTTTCGTGGCCGAGGACGGCAACACGCTCGTCGCACTGGACTACAGCCAGATCGAGCTGCGCATCCTCGCCCATATCGCCGACATCCCGGCGCTCAAGGAGGCGTTCCGCGACGGGCAGGACATTCATGCCATGACAGCGTCAGAGATGTTCGACGTCTCGATGGACGACATGACACCCGAGATCCGCCGCCGCGCCAAGGCGATCAACTTCGGCGTGATCTACGGCATCTCGGGCTATGGCCTCGCGCGCAACCTGCGCATCCCCCGCGCCGACGCGCAGGCCTTCATCGACCGCTATTTCGAGCGGTTCCCCGGCATCCGCACCTACATGGACGACACCGTCGCCTTCGCCAAGGAACACGGGTTCGTCCAGACCCTTTTCGGCCGCAAGATCCACACGCCCGAGATCGGCGCCAAGGGCCCTCGCGCCGGCTTTGCCCGCCGGGCGGCGATCAACGCGCCGATCCAGGGCACCGCCGCCGACATCATCCGCCGCGCCATGATTCGCATGCCATCCGCCATCCAGGACCTGCCCTGCAAAATGCTGCTGCAGGTCCACGACGAACTTCTGTTCGAGGTCTCGGGTGGCGCCGAGGAAAAGGTCATCGACACAGCCCGTGACGTTATGGAGCAAGCGGCCCGACCCGCCCTGCATCTCGACGTGCCGCTCGTGGTCGACGCGGGACAAGGCAACAATTGGGCCGAAGCGCACTGAGCGCACACCACAGGCACGGAACCAACCCCGAACGCGCGGAATCGAGCGCCCGCGCGTTAGGCTGATTGACGTATCGGAAAAGCGACTTTTCCCAGACGGGGTGCAAAAGTAGCACAGTTGCAACAGCGCAAAACCCTTTGAAAATCGCGGAATCCCGCTGATAAAGGCATTTACGTGATAAAAATGCTGCCATAGAAGCCATAGCAGCCGGAGATTCGCGTTTTTACGCAAGCTCTTGTGTTGACAACAATTCGCGTTCAAACACAGTATCGGGCGCGTGACATGGAAGGAATTTGTTCACATGAAAAACAAAACTGCAATGATTGCTGCTCTCATCGCAACCGTCGGCCTGGCCGCCTGCGCACAGCAACAACAAGAAGAAGTCGTGGTTCCGGTTGAGCCTGAGCCCGTAACGACGAAGTACTAATCTTCGACGTATCCCCGGGTCGGGGCACGGCACTTTCGGGTGTCAGCCTCGACCCGGGAAACCTATCTTAAGACGATGACTGATCCGCCTGATGCTTCCCGCATCGGGTTTTTTTGTGTCTCGAAGGCTGCAGGGTCAGACTGGGTCAGTCCGCGGGCAAGTCCTCTGACGGGATCATCGGGAAAAACGCGCCGTCCGAGCGGACACCGAACCAGCCATCCTCGTGCTCGCCCAGATCCACCAGCCGGTAGAACGACTTGCGATCGATCAGAGCCTCCAGCCCCGCCCGCACATGCAGGTAGGGCGACGGCTCGCCCGACTCGGGGTCACGCTCGACCCGGATCGCATGGTTCGTCCCCGCCAACACGTGATCGCCCACGTTGGTCACGAAAACCAGCATCTGCGCCTCGCCTTCGCCTTCCGACTCGAAATCCACCGCGACGAAAGGTGCGTCCTCCACCACGATGCCGACCTTTTCCACCGGCGTGACAAGGAAATGGCGGTCACCTTCCTTTTTCAGGATGGTCGAGAACAGCCGCACCAGTCCTTCACGCTCGATGACCGTGCCTTCGTGGTACCACGTGCCATCCCGCGCGATCCGCATGTCGATCTCGCCGGTGAACTCCGGGTTCCACAAATGCACAGGCGGCAGGCCCTTGCCGCTTTCCTTGCGTGCCATTTCGGCAAGGCTTTCCGCTGACGGGGTTGTGACCGATTTATTGCTCATTGCTTTTGCCATTTTGCTTGCGCGCGATACACTCTACCCAAGCGATATAGCCCATACCGGAGTTTTGCCATGACCGACGACGCCGACCTGCTGGCCGGGATCGAAGCCCTCGAAGACAAGCTGGCCCAGGCCCGCGCCTCGATCACCCGCCGCTTCATCGGGCAGGAACGGGTCGTCGACCTGTCGCTCTCGGCGTTGCTCTGTGGCGGCCACGGCCTGCTGGTGGGCCTGCCCGGCCTCGGCAAGACCCGTCTGGTGGAAACGCTGAGCATCGTCATGGGCCTCGATTCGAACCGCGTGCAGTTCACGCCCGACCTGATGCCCGCCGACATTCTGGGCTCCGAGGTGCTGGAAACCGGCGCCGACGGCACCCGCGCGTTCAAGTTCATTCCCGGCCCGATCTTCTGCCAGCTTCTGATGGCCGACGAGATCAACCGCGCCAGCCCCCGCACCCAATCCGCGCTCTTGCAGGCCATGCAGGAACGGCAGGTCTCGGTCGCGGGCGAGGACCGCCCGCTGACCCCGCCCTTCCACGTGCTGGCCACGCAGAACCCCATCGAACAGGAAGGCACCTACCCCCTGCCAGAGGCCCAACTTGACCGCTTCCTCGTGCAGATCGACGTGCCCCACCCCGACCGCGACACCGAACGCGCGATCCTGCTCGCCACCACCGGCGCCACCGAGGAAGAGGCGCACCAGGTCTTCACCGCCGAGGAACTCATCGCCGCGCAGACCCTTCTGCGCCGGATGCCCGTGGGCGAGGCCGTGATGGAACAGATCATCGACCTTGTCCGCGCCTTCCGCCCCGATGACCCCACATCGTCCGAGACGGTGCGCGAAAACGTCGCCTGGGGCCCCGGCCCCCGCGCCGCGCAGGCGCTCATGCTGACCGTCCGCGCCCGTGCCATGATCCAGGGCCGCCTGGCCCCCGATTCGGACGATATCGCCGCCATGGCGCAGCCGGTTCTGACGCACCGCATGGCGCTCAACTTCGCCGCGCGTGCCCGGGGTGAAAACCTCGACGACCTCATCGCCGCCACCGTCGCCCAAGTGACGAGGACCGAGGCCGCCGCTTGACCCAAATCGCCCCTCTCCGCGCCCGGTCCGAGGCCGAGGCCGCCCGCTTTCCCGCGCTTCTGGCCCGGGCAGAGCACTTGGCGGGGACCGTCCTACTGGGCGAGCATGGCCGCCGCCGCGCGGGCATGGGCGACGATTTCTGGCAATACCGCCCGGTGCAGGCCGGGGATGAACTGCGCCACATCGACTGGCGCCGCTCCGCCCGCTCGGACACGCAGTTCCTGCGCCAGCGCGAATGGCAGATCGCCCAAAGCGTCACGCTCTGGGTCGACGGCGCGGCCTCCATGCGTTTCGCCTCCGACGACACCCTGCCGCAAAAAGCCGGCCGCGCCCGGCTCCTGTCGCTGGCCATCGCCATCCTGCTGAACCGTGCAGGCGAGCGCATCGGCCTGTCCGGCGCCGACCTGCCGCCCCGCAGGGGCGACGCCCAAATCGAGCGGCTCGCCATGGCCCTCGGCCAGGACGGCCCCGACGATTACGGCGCCCCTCAGACCACCGGGATGCTCTCGCATGGACGCGCCCTGTTCCTGTCGGACTTCCTTGGCGATCTCGACCCAGTGCGCGAGGCGCTCACGTCCGCCGCCGACCGCGGCGTGCGCGGCGTCCTCTACCAGATTCTCGACCCGGCCGAGGAGAGCTTCCCCTATCGCGGCCGCACGATCTTCGAATCGGTGGGCGGCACGATGGTGCACGAAACGCTCAAGGCCTCGGAACTGCGCGACCGCTACCTGGAACGCCTCGCCGCCCGCAAGGATGACCTGCGCCACCTCTGCGCCACCACCGGCTGGCTCTACGGCACGCATCACACGTCGGACTCCGCGCAATCCGCGCTCCTGTGGCTTTATAACGCGTTCGACGGGGGACACGGACGATGACCATCGGCCCCATCGGTTTCGCCGCGCCCTGGCTTCTGGTGGCGCTTGCCGCTTTGCCCATCCTGTGGCTGATCCTGCGCGCCGTGCCACCCGCGCCCATCCGCCGCCGCTTTCCCGGCGTGGCGCTTCTTCTGGGCCTTCGCGACGACGACAGCGTGTCGGACCGCACGCCCTGGTGGCTGCTGCTGTTGCGGATGCTGGCCGTCGCCGCCGTCATCATCGGGCTCGCCGGCCCCATCCTCAATCCGCAGGACGAGGCGCAGGCCAACCGCACCGGCCCGATGTTGATCGTGCTCGATTCCAGCTGGGCCAGCGCCCGCGACTGGCCCGCACAGGAAGACCTGCTCGATTCCCTATTGGCCGAGGCCGGGCGCAATGCCCGCCCCGTCGGCATCCTGCAACTCTCGGACCCAGAAACCCCGGTCTTCCAGGCCGCCGAGACGTGGCGCACCCGCCTCACCGGCCTCGCCCCCTCGGCCTGGTCTCCGCAACCCGACGCCTTCGAGGACGCCGCCAACTTGCTCGGCGACGAGAATTTTGAAACCCGCTGGTTCTCCGACGGTCTCGCCCGCGAGGGGCGGCAAACCCTGCTCGACGCCCTGCAGGATCGTGGCCCCGTCACCATCCACGAAAGCGCCGTGCCAATCTACGCGCTGACACCGGCTGTAGTAGAGGACGACGCCCTGCGCCTCACCGCCACGCGCGCAAATCCCGGCCCCGCCCGCGATATCACGGTCGAGGCGCATGGCCGCGACCCCTCCGGCGCCCAGCGCCTGCTGGCGACGCAGGACATGACGTTCGAGGCCAGCGCGAAAGAGGCCACGACGCTTCTGTCCTTGCCCGCCGAACTTCGCGCCCGCCTCACCCGGTTCGAGATCGCCGGCCAGTCCCATGCCGGCGCCGTCACCCTGACCGACGACAGCCTCAAGCGCCGCGAGGTCGCGCTCATCGCCGGCCGCGAAGACCGCGAAGGCCTCGAACTTCTGTCGCCGCTCCACTATCTCGAACAGGCGCTCGAACCCACTGCCGACCTGCTCGACGGCAGCCTCAGCGACGTCCTGCCCGCCAACCCCGATGTTGTCGTGCTGGCCGATGTCGCCACGCTCTCGGGTGCCGAACAGGCCGATCTGCTCGACTGGACCGATCGCGGCGGCATGCTCCTGCGATTCGCCGGACCGCGTCTCGCCGCCTCGGACGTTTCGCGCAGCGACGAAGCCCCGCTGATGCCCGTCCGCCTGCGCGCCGGTGGCCGCTCCGTCGGCGGCGCCATGAGCTGGGGCGAACCCAAGGAACTCGCCCCCTTCCCCGAATCGAGCCCTTTCTTCGGCCTCGACGTGCCCTCCGACGTCACCGTCACCGCTCAGGTGATGGCCCAGCCCGACCCCACGCTGGCCGACCGCGTCATCGCGCAACTCAGCGACGGCACGCCGCTTGTCACCCGCAAACGCATCGGACAGGGGCAGGTTGTCCTTTTTCACGTCACCGCCAACGCCGAGTGGTCCACCCTGCCCCTGTCGGGCCTCTTCGTGCAGATGCTCGAACGGCTGGCGATATCCTCCAGCCTCGCCCTGCCCGACCTGGCCGAACTTGAAGGCACTACCTGGCAGCCCGTGCAGGTCCTTTCGGGCTCGGGTATCCTGGAAGATGCCGGCACCCTGCCCGGCGTCGACGGCACCCGCTTTGTCGAGGATGTCCCCGGCCCCGATTTCCGCCCCGGCCTTTACGATGGTCCGGATCGGCGGCTCGCACTCAACGTCCTGCCCTCTGACACCACTCTGACACCTGTCAGCTGGCCCGCCGACCTACCCGTTCTGGGCCTCGACCGCCCGCCAGAGGCCGCGCTCGGCGGCTGGTTCCTCGCCGGGGCGCTCTTGATCCTGATGGCCGACATCCTTGCTTCTCTGGGCCTCTCTGGCCGCCTGCTGCCCGCCCGCGCCACGATGTCCGCCCTCCTTCTGGCGCTCCTGCTCAGCCCGCAAATGGCCGACGCGCAGGACAGCAGCATGTCCGAGGCCGACGAAAAGGCCCTCATGGCCGCGTCCGAGGTCGTGCTGGGCCACGTCATCACCGGCGACCGCAGCCTCGACAACGCCGCCCAGGCGGGCCTGCGCGGCTTGGGCGAAACGCTCTTCTTCCGCACCTCGGTCGAACCGGCAGACCCCGTCAGCGTGAACCTCGAAACCGACGACCTCTCGGTCTATCCGTTTCTCTACTGGCCCATCTCTCCCGATCAGCCGATCCCGTCCGAGGAAGCCTACGTCAAGCTCAACGAATACCTGCGCACAGGCGGCATGATCCTCTTCGACACGCGCGACGCCAATGTCGCGGGCTTCGGCGCCTCCTCTCCGGCGGGTCGCAAGCTGCAACGCCTCGCCCGCCCGCTCGACATTCCCCCGCTGGAACCCATCCCCGAGGACCACGTGCTCACGCGCACCTTCTACCTGCTGCAGGACTTCCCGGGCCGCCACACCGGCCGCTCCGTCTGGGTCGAATCCGCGCCCCCCGACGCCGAACAGGTCGAGGGCATGCCCTTCCGCAACCTCAACGACAACGTCACGCCCGTTGTGATCGGCGGCAATGACTGGGCCGCCGCCTGGGCGATGGACGATCGCGGCAACCCGCTCTTTCCCGTGGGCCGCGGCTTTGCCGGCGAACGCCAGCGCGAGCTGGCCTACCGCTTCGGCGTGAACCTCGTGATGCACGTGCTGACAGGCAACTACAAATCCGACCAGGTGCACGTGCCCGCGCTTCTCGACAGGCTTGGCCAATGACCGGCAGCATCGTCTTCGAGCCCCTCTTCAACCCGTGGCTCATCGCGGCGCTTGCCGGCATGATGATGACGGGAACTGCGCTCGCCATCTGGCGCGGCCTCTCCGGCTGGCCGTTCCGCGCGCTGGCCGGTCTGGTGGTCCTCGCCGCCCTCCTCGGTCCTGTCTACCAGGCCGAAGACCGCGAACCACTCTCCGATATCGTCCTGATGATCGAGGATGAAAGCGCCAGCCAGACTCTCGGCGACCGTGCGTCCCTCACGGAAACCAGCGCCGACGACCTCGCCGCCCGCATCGCCGCGCGCGACAACACCGAACTTCGCCGCATCTCCGTCCCCGACGGCGCCGACAACACCGGCACCCAGCTGATGACCGCCTTGTCAGAGGCCTTGGCCGAAGAACCCCGCGCCCGCATCGCCGGCGCGATCCTCATGTCCGACGGGCGCCTGCACGACCTCGACCGCGCCCCCGACATGCCCGCGCCCATCCACCTGCTGCACACCGGGCGCGAAGACGACTGGGACCGCAAGCTGGTGGTCGAAAACGCCCCGGCCTTCGCCATCCTGGGCGAGGAAATCCAGATGACCCTGCGCGTCACCGATGACGGCGCCGCCTCCGAAGGCACCTCCACCGTGCCCGTAGACGTCTCGGTAGACGGCGAGGAACCACAGCGCTTCAACGTCCCCCTGAACGAGGATATCGACCTGCCACTGCGCCTGCCCCATGGCGGCCGCAACGTGCTGCAATTCTCCACCCCCGCCGTCGACGGCGAACTGACGGACCGCAACAACACCGCGCTTGTCCAGATCAACGGCGTCCGCGACCGGCTCAGAGTGCTCCTGGTGTCGGGCGAGCCGCACGCCGGAGGCCGCACCTGGCGCAACCTGCTGAAATCCGACAGCTCCGTCGACCTCGTCCACTTCACCATCCTGCGCCCCCCGGAAAAGCAGGACGGCGTGCCGGTGCGCGAGCTTTCCCTCATCGCCTTCCCCACCCGCGAGCTCTTCCTCGAAAAGATCGAGGATTTCGACCTCATCATCTTCGACCGCTACAAGCGCCGCGGCATCCTGCCGTCGCTCTACCTCGACAACGTGCGCAGCTACGTCGAAGGCGGTGGCGCGGTCCTCATCGCCGCTGGCCCCGATTATGCCGCCGCCGACAGCCTCTATCGCACCCCGCTCGAGGCGATCCTGCCCGGCCGCCCCACCGCCCGCGTGCTCGAGGAACGCTACAGCCCCTCGATCACCGACCTGGGCCAGCGCCACCCGGTCACCTCCGGGCTGGAACAGGAATTCGGCGGCGAATGGGGCCGCTGGATGCGCCAGATCGAGGTCGAGGAAACCTCCGGCGACACCGTAATGACCGGCGTCGGCGACCGGCCCCTTTTGACCCTCGACCGCGTCGGCGAAGGCCGCGTGGCGCTTCTTGCCTCCGACCACGCCTGGCTCTGGAATCGTGGCTTCGAGGGTGGCGGGCCGCAACTGGAACTGCTGCGCCGCCTCGCCCACTGGATGATGAAGGAACCGGAACTGGAAGAAGAGGCACTCTGGGCCGAGGCGACCGGACAACAGATGCGCATCATCCGCCGCTCGCTCGAAGATACCGTCGGCCCGGTCACGATTACCACGCCCGAGGACGAACAGATCGAGATGGACCTCGAAGAGGTCTCTCCCGGCAGGTTCGAAGCGCTCTTCGACGGCCCCACCATCGGCCTTTACCGGCTGGAAAACGGCGAGCACACCGCCGTCATCGGCCTAGGCCCCGCCTCCCCGGTGGAATTCGAGAACACCATCGCCGACACCGAAACGCTGGAACCTTACGTGTCCCAGACCGGCGGCGGCATCCACCCGCTGGCCGACGGCCCGCCCCGCGTGCGCACCGTACGCGAAGGCCGCGCCATGGCCGGCCGCGGCTGGATCGGCCTCCTGGATCGCAACGCCTACCAGACTCGCTCGGTCACCCAGACGCCGCTCCTGCCCGCCTGGCTGGTCCTTCTGCTCGCCGCATCCCTCATCGTCGGCGGCTGGCTCCGCGAAGGACGTCAGTAGTCCCGCCCCGCGTCCTCTGGCCCAAAATATCCCCGCCGGAGGCTCCTACACCGGCCACGCGCGGATAACCGCGTCACACCGGCACAGGCCGCCGAGGCGTCGGACCCCAGTCCGACTCCGAGACAAACCTGCACGCGCCCAAGGGCGCGTTCCTTTTATCAGGGTTGCAGCGCCACGCGTTTCTGCGATCCGGACCAGCCATCGACCGAACAACGCGGCCGCACGAAGATCTCGCGCGTCCCGTCCGGGATCACCACACCGCTCAACGAGCGGGTGAAAGGCTGCTCGTTCACGTGCGGGTGCATCAGCTCGCGATACCCCAGCCGGCTGCCTGCCGCGTCCAGCACTTCCCAGCCGTCGGCATAATGGTCCCACCCGGTGTCCGGATGGCGAATCGTCACGTGGATATTCCACACCATGCCCGCCTTTTCGACGGTCACGTCCAATACCTGCGGCTCGTCGCCGAAGGCAGGTGCGGCCAGCAGCGCGGCCACGAAAAATGCAGCAAGTCTTTTCATGTCTGACAATATAGGTGAGCGTCACGACTGATGCACTCACAACCGCGTGCTGACAGAATTCTTCTTGTCATTGCGTCGCGCATGCCGCACTTGCGACTGACGCAAATTGGTTATATTATCTTACCAATCTTCGGAGAGCCGCCATGGAAATGCCAAAACCGAACCCGACCATCCTTGCCCGCAAGTCGCAACTGCTCGACCGGCTGGCATCTTTCCTGCCGCGCGAGGCGCTCATTCACGACCCCGCCGAGACCCGCGCCTATGAATGCGACGGGCTGACCGCCTACAAGTGCCCGCCGCTCGCCGTGGTCCTGCCCGCCTCCACCGCCGAGGTCTCCGAGACCCTCAAGATCTGCAACGACATGGGCGTGCCCGTGGTGCCGCGCGGCGCGGGCACCTCGCTCGCCGGCGGCGCGCTCCCGACCGAGGACAGCGTCATCATCGGTGTCGCCCGCATGAACGAAGTGCTGGAAACCGATTACGAAAACCGCTTCATCCGCGTGCAAACCGGGCGCACCAACCTCTCCGTCACCGGCGCGGTCGAGGAAGACGGCTTTTTCTACGCCCCCGACCCCTCCAGCCAACTGGCCTGCGCCATCTCGGGCAATATCGCCATGAACTCGGGCGGCGCGCATTGCCTGAAGTACGGCGTGACCACCAACAACCTGATGGGCGTGACCATGGTTCTGATGGACGGCACCGTGACCGAAATCGGCGGCGCGCATCTCGATGCCGAGGGGCTCGACCTTCTGGGTCTCATCTGCGGCTCCGAAGGTCAGCTTGGCATCGTGACCGAGGCGACCCTTCGCATCCTGCACAAACCCGAAGGCGCGCGCCCCGTCCTGATCGGCTTCGATTCCTCCGAGATCGCGGGCCAGTGCGTGTCGGACATCATCAAGGCCGGCGTCCTGCCCGTGGCGATCGAATTCATGGACCGCCCCTGCATCCGCGCGACCGAGGCCTTCGCCGGCGCCGGCTACCCCGATTGCGAGGCGCTCCTGATCGTCGAGGTCGAAGGCTCCGACGCCGAGATCGACGAGCAGCTCGAAACCATCATGGACATCGCCCGCAAGCACGACCCCGTCGAACTGCGCCAATCTTCGTCCGACGACGAGAGCAAGCGCATCTGGCTCGGCCGCAAATCCGCCTTTGGCGCGATGGGCAAGATCAACGACTACATGTGCCTCGACGGCACGATCCCGGTCAACGAACTGCCCTATGTGCTGAAACGCATCGGCGAGATGTCCAAGGAATACGGCCTCGACGTCGCCAACGTCTTTCACGCGGGCGACGGCAACATGCACCCGCTGATCCTGTTCGATGCCAACAAGGAGGGCGACCTTGAACTCTGCGAGGATCTGGGCGCCGATATCCTGAGGCTCTGCGTCGAAGTCGGCGGCTGCCTCACGGGCGAGCATGGCGTCGGCATCGAAAAGCGCGACCTGATGCTGCACCAATACGACCCGCCCGACCTGGAAATCCAGATGGCCGTCAAGGACGTGTTCGACCCCAAGTGGCTGCTCAACCCGGCCAAGGTGTTCCCGCTCGCGTCCTCCGACACCCGCCGGATCGCCGCTGAATGACCATTCCGGGGCGCTGCCCCGGACCCCGGAGTATTTTTGGAACAATGAAAGCCCTTGCCCCCACCTCCGAGGCCGAACTGGCCGATATGGTCGCCTCCGCGTCCGAGCCTCTGCGCGTCATGGGCGGCGGCACACGCCCCATCGGCGTGCCGGTCAACGGCCAGCCGCTGACAACCTCGGGCCTCTCCGGCGTAAACCTCTATGAGCCCGGCGCACTGACGCTGGTGGTCCAGGCCGGCACCCCGGTGGAAGAAGTGCGCAAGACCCTGGCCAAGGAGGGCCAGCGCCTCGCGTTCGAACCGATGGACCATCGCGGCCTGCTGGGCACGACCGGCGAGCCCACCATCGGCGGCGTCTTCGCCGCCAATGTCTCTGGTCCCCGCCGTATCCAGGCCGGGGCCGCGCGCGACTTCCTGCTGGGCGTGCGCTTCGTCGACGGACAGGGCCAGGTCACCCGCAACGGCGGGCGTGTGATGAAGAACGTCACCGGCTACGACCTCGTCAAGCTGATGGCGGGCAGCTACGGCACCCTTGGAGTACTCACCGAACTGGCGCTCAAGGTTTTGCCCGCGTCCCACCAAACGGCCACGATCACGCTCTCGGGGCTCGACGACACCACCGCCGTCGCCGCCCTCTCGCGCGCGCTCGGCTCGCCATTCGAGATCACCGGCGCGGCGCATCGCCAGACCGAGGACGGCCCGCAGACCTGCCTGCGCATCGAGGGCTTCGAAAAATCCGTGGCCTACCGCGCGGGTCAACTCCAGACCCTTCTGGCCGATCTCGGCGCCGCCGACATCGAAACCGACCCGGACATCAACGCGACCCTCTGGCAGGACATCCGCGACGTCGCCTGTTTCCATGACGGGCCGGGGGATGTCTGGCGGCTGTCCGTGAAGCCTTCCGACGCGCCCGGGATCAAAGCTCAGGTCGACGGGGCCGAGGCGCTTTACGACTGGGGCGGCGGCCTCGTATGGCTGCGCGTGCCGCAGGACACCCAAGCCGACACCATCCGCGCCGCCGTCAACGCCGCCGGCGGCCATGCCACGCTGATCCGCGGCAACCGCGCGGGCGGTGTCTTCCAACCGCTTTCCCCGCCCATCGCAGCACTTCAGGACGGGCTGCGCGCCCGGTTCGATCCGCGCGGCATCCTGAACCCCGGCCTGATGGGCCGCGCTGCATGATCGATGCACTGCTCTTCGCCATCGGGTTTCTGGCCGGGCCGACCGTCTTCCGGGTGATGGCCATACGTACCCGTACACTGTCACCTCACACCCGCCCCGCGGCCTACGGCGCAACCGCCGCCGCCGCCACCCCCTGCCCTGGTTCGGGCTTTACACCGCACAGATGGTTGCCGACTGAATGAAAACAGACTTTACCGAAGACCAGCTCAAATCCCCCGCGATCCAGCGCTCGAACGAGATCCTGCGCTCCTGCGTGCATTGCGGATTCTGCACCGCGACGTGCCCCACCTACCAGGTGCTCGGCGACGAACTCGACAGCCCCCGCGGCCGGATCTACCTGATCAAGGACATGCTGGAGAACGACCGCGACCCGGATCCGGAAACGGTCAAGCATATCGACCGCTGCCTCTCGTGCCTCGCCTGCATGACGACCTGTCCGTCCGACGTGCACTACATGCACCTCGTCGACCACGCCCGCGAATACATCGAGGATCGCTACCAGCGCCCCTTGTTCGAGCGTGTCCTGCGCTGGACGCTGGCGCGCATCCTGCCCTACCCGAACCGTTTCCGCGTTGCCATGCTGGGCGCCAAGATCGCCAAACCGTTCAAATGGGCCCTGCCCGACGCCCGCCTGCGCGCCATGGTCGAGATGGCCCCCAAGACCATCCCCCCGGTCAGCCGCAATGACGACCCGCAAACCTTCCCGGCCAGGGAAAAGCCTGTCAAACGCGTCGCCCTGATGACCGGCTGCGCGCAAAAGGCGCTGAACACCGACATCAACGACGCCACCATCCGCCTGCTCACCCGTTTGGGCTGCGAAGTGGTGGTGGCCAAGGGCGCCGGCTGTTGCGGGGCGCTGACTAACCACATGGGCAAGACGACCGAAAGCCACGCCACGGCGGCCCACAACATCCGCGCCTGGACCGCCGAGATGGATGGCGACGGGCTCGATGCCATCGTCATCAACACCTCCGGCTGCGGCACGACGGTCAAGGATTACGGCCACATGTTCCGCACCGAGGCGCTGGCCGAGGATGCCGCCCGCGTCTCGGATATTGCCATGGATGTCTCGGAACTCCTGATGCAGCTCGACCTGCCCGAGGGCACGCCCAAGGACACCCGCGTCGCATACCATGCCGCCTGCTCACTGCAGCACGGCCAGCAGATCAAGACCCACCCAAAGACCCTGCTGAAAAACGCCGGGTTCGAGGTGGTCGAACCGGCCGACGCACACCTCTGCTGCGGCTCGGCTGGCACCTACAACCTGATGCAGCCCGCGATCTCTAAGCAGTTGAAAACGCGCAAGGTTCAGACGCTCGAAGCCAAGTCGCCCGACATCATCGCCACCGGCAATATCGGCTGCATGATGCAGATCGGCTCGGGCACCGGGGTGCCGGTCGTGCACACTGTCGAACTGCTCGATTGGGCCACCGGCGGACCGAAACCCCCGGCGCTGCGGGAGTAATCCGGCCCGGCCCTATTTTCGACATATTGCGCCGGTACGAGCTTGGGAAATCAAGCGAGGCACCCGGTTTGTTCAAGAGCATGCGATTCACAGGGCTTGTTGCGGCCCTGTTGTGTTGGGTCACGTCGGTATCCGCGCAGGATACGGCGCTTCAACGTCTGGATACCACCGATGACGGCCGCCAGTGGCAGGCCGTGGGGCGTATCGACATCGGCGGAAGCGGCTTTTGCACCGGCGCCCTGATCGCGCCCGACCTCGTACTGACCGCCGCGCACTGCCTGTACGACGCCACCACGGGCAAGGCGGTCGACACCCAGCAGATCGAGTTTCTCGCCGGCTGGCGCAATGGCCGCGCCACCGCCTATCGCTGGGTCCGCCGCGCGGTGGTGCATCCCGAATACGATTATTCCAACAGGATCGACGCCGCCCGCGTGCGCAACGACATCGCACTTCTGGAACTGCACCACCCCATCGCCAAGTCCGGCGTCGTCCCGTTCCACACCGATACCCAGCCGCGCAAACATACACGCATCGGGCTGGTCAGCTATGCCCGCGAACGCTCCGAGGCGCCCTCGCTGCAGGACATGTGCCAGGTTCTGGAACAGCGCAGCGGGCTTCTCGTGATGTCCTGTGACGTCGATTACGGCGCCTCCGGCGCGCCGGTCTTCACCTTCGAGGACGGCGCCCCGCGTATCGTCTCGGTCGTCTCCGCCATGGCCGAGATCAACGGCAAGAAAGTCGCCCTTGGCGCCTCGCTCGACCGTCCCCTCGCCCTGATGCGGGACGCTATGGAAAACGGAGGCAGCCTTCGGGATCAGGCGCGCATCGACCTTTTCTCGACCGGCCAGAATCGTGACACCGGCGCGAAATTCGCCTCACCGGACCTGGACTGACATGATGCGCCGCCTGATGTCGCTCTGCGGGCTTCTCGCGGGCCTCATCCTGCCGACGCTGGCCACCGCCAGCGACCTGATCCGCCTGACCAACCGCGATGACCTTCTGGGGTGGGAGGCCGTGGGCCGCATCGACCTCGGCCAGGACAGCTATTGCACCGGCACGCTGATTGCCGACAACCTCGTGCTGACGGCGGCCCATTGCGTCTTTGACAAGCGAAGCGCACCGCTTCTGCCCGAGCGCATCGTGTTTCGCGCCGGCCTGCGCGACGGGGCCGCCATCGCCGCGCGGAACGTCCGCCGCTTCGTGGTGGCTGACGGCTACGCACCCTCCGACGGAATGTCCGCCGACAATGTCCGCCGCGACGTGGCCTTGCTGGAACTCGACACGCCCATCCCCACCGCCACCGCCAGCCCCTTCGCGCTGCACCACAATCCCACCCGCGGCGATGACGTCAGCGTCGTGTCCTACGGCAGGCAACGCGACGATGCGCTCTCATGGGAGCGTGAATGTGACGTGCTCGGCCGCGGGCAGGGGCTGATCTCCTTCAACTGCAACGTGACCTTCGGCTCGTCCGGCGCGCCGGTCTTCTCCGACGGCGGCTACCGCGCCCGCATCGTCAGCCTCGTCGTCGGCGGCCACAAGACCGAGCACGGCACCACCGTCGCCTATGGCATGGAGTTGCCCGAGGCGGTCGCGGCGCTGAAACGCAAGCTGCGCGCGATGCCCAGCACCTTTCCAAGAACCACAGGCATACGCCGCAACAGTGCGGAGACCGCGCTTTTTCCGCCCAATGGCACCAGTGACCAACCCACCCCGGGCACACATCCCGGTCCGAAATTCGCGAAGCCTTAGCGTTTGAAAGCGTCAAACAGGTCTTGAAACCGGTTTTTCTGCTTCCCAAATAAGCGTTGTCCGACGCCGCATCGCGGGTCGGAAGCACCCGCCTGTCCCGTTTGGGAAGGCATCCACATAGGTATCGCTCAACGGAGGATTCCAATGCGTAACTTTGATCTTGCCCCGCTCTACCGGGCATCCATCGGGTTTGACCAGATTGCCGACATGATGGACCGTGTCCTCGCCGGTGACGTCAATCATCCCACCTACCCCCCTTACAATATCGAAAAGACGGCTGATGATGCCTACCGCATCTCCATCGCCGTCGCAGGGTTCAGCGACGACGAGCTATCCGTCGAACTGCGCGAAGGCGCCCTGATCGTCTCGGCCCGCAAGGCCGAAGAGGAAGGTGACCGCACCTACCTGCACCGTGGCATCGCCACCCGCGCGTTCGAACGCAAGTTCCAGTTGGCCGATCACGTCAAGGTCACCGGTGCGACCCACACCGACGGCATGCTGCATATCGAGCTGGTGCGCGAAGTGCCCGAGCGGCTGAAGCCCCGCCGCATCGAGATCGCCAGCGGCACATCCACCCACAAGGATGTCGTTGACGCCGAGACGGTCAACTAAACGACAAATCCTAGAACGCGAAACGCCCCGTGGTTGCCACGGGGCGTTTTTCGTTTGGAGCCGCGCTGTCGTCGCCCCCCGGGGTGGCGATCCGTCACTCGTTCCACGCACTTTATCGCAGCAAAATCCGCCGGACAGTCGAGCGAAGGGCAAAGCACAGCAAAATCGCCGCCCCCTGGGTGGGGGGTCATGCCGGAGGCATGCTTCCAGCATGACGATAGCGCGGCGGCCTGCGTCCTTGATTCCGCGCAACGTTGATCACCGCGAAAGGCTCTCCGCCAACCGCATCAGCTGCACCGCCTCGGCACGATAGCCGAACGGGTCTTCGCCCTTCGCGCCGTTGGCCAGCGCAATCGCCTCCGCATAGCCCCAATCGCCAAGATACGTCTCATCGCGCAACAACTGCCCGAAACCGGCAATCGCCGCCGCGAACCGCGCTTCGGCCCCGGCCTCGCCACTCTCGACAATAGGTTGCTCGATCAGCTGGCTGTCATCCTGGCCGGGCGCCTTGTACCGCAGCTTGAAATACCCAAGCTCACCAGCGTCCCCGCTCACCGCCTCCGCCGCGCCATAGCGCAGCGGGTCACTCATCTGCGCGGGCGATCCGACCGGCGTGATCTCATAAAGCGCCGTCACCTGGTGACCGGCCCCGATATCGCCCGCATCCACCCGGTCATTGTTGAAATCCTCGCGCCGCAAGGCACGGGTCTCGTAGCCGATCAGCCGGTACTCGACCACGGTCGCCGGGTTGAACTCCACCTGGATCTTCACGTCATCGGCAATCGGGTAAAGCGCCCCGCTCACCTGGTCGACCATCACCTTCTGCGCCTCGGACAGCGTGTCGATATAGGCCGCCTGGCCGTTCCCGTTCTGCGCCAGCGCCTGCATCGTCGCATCATCCAGGTTGCCGCGCCCAAAGCCCATTACAGACAGGTAGGTGCCGCTCTCGCGCTCTTGCGCGATATACTCCTTCAGCGCCTCCGGGTCGCTGATCCCGACATTGAAATCCCCGTCCGTCGCCAGGATCACCCGCGACACGTCCCCCTCGCCGCGCATCTCCCCTGCCAGCGCATAGGCCTGTTGCAGGCCCGCCTGCCCGGCGGTCGAGCCCCCGGCCTCCAACCGGTCCAGCGCGCCCAGGATCGTCTCCCGCTCCGTCGCCGCCGTCGGCGCCAGCGCCTGCCCCGCACTGCCCGCGTAGGTGACAATCGCCACGCTGTCCCGCTCGGTCAACTGCGGCAGCATCAACGCCAGCGATTGCTTCAACAGAGGCAGCTTGTTCGCCGCCTGCATCGACCCGCTCGTGTCGATCAGAAACACGATGTTCAATGGCGGACGATCCTCTACGGGGGGCATCTCTCCCTGGATCGCGATATGCACCAGCTGCGTGTCCGGGTTCCAAGGGGTGTCCGTCACGCTCACCGTGGGCGCGAAAGGCGCATCGCCTTCGGGCGCGGCGTAGTCATAGGGGAAGTAGTTCACCATCTCCTCGATCCGCACCGCTTCCTTCGGCGGCAGGGTTCCCGCTCGCAAGGACGATCGCACCACACCATACGATGCCGTATCTACGTCGATCGAGAATGTCGAAACCGGTTCTTCCGCCGTGATCTTCAGCGCGTTCGGCTCCGCCTCGGGAAACGCTTCGGTATCGCTTTCCGGCAGAGCCGTCGCAGCATCGGCATCCGGCTGCGCGATCCGTCCGACCGTGGTGGTGTTGGCCGCCCCTCCGGCATATCCCTCAAGCTCGCGCGGTGCTATGGACTGCGCCGCAGATGGAGCCGCCTGCCGCCGCGTCTCTGCGCCCAACTCGGGTTTTGCCATCTGGGGCTCCGGCGCAGGCCTCGGTGCTTCGGCGGCCGGTGCAGGCTCCGCCGGGGCGACATCCAACGTCAGTTCCTCTGCGGCATTCGGCACCGGCGCTTCCCTGCGCAGGCCCGCGTCCGCCAAACCGTCATCCGCTTCGGTCACCACAGGCTGCGTTCCCCGCAGCGCCGGCGCGTTCTGCCAATCCGGCACCACCACGACCATCCCCAGCGCCACCAGCGCCGTTGTCGCCGTCAGCGCTCCGCGCGTACTCATCCGCATCAACATGTCCGTCACTCCTCTGAACAGGCCCGCTTTCGGGCGATCAGAAGTTTGACGCGCGCCATCCCGCGCCTCTTGGAGATCGGCAAAGTTTTTCCGCGCCAGAGCGATGTCCGCCGCCTTCTTCTCGGCATCCGGCTTCGGTGTCGCGGCCTGCATCATGGCCTTCAGGTCATCGAGGTCGTCGCTCATGCGTCCTCCTCTCTCGCGCGCATCGCGCGCAACTGTTTCTTGGCCTCCGACACGCGCCACCCCACCGTGCCGCCCGAGATGCCCAGCACCTCGCCCGCCTCGGCATGGCTCATGTCATCCAGCACCAGCGCCAGCGTGTCCCGCAATTCCTCCGGCAGAGCGCGCATCGTTTGCGTCAGCCAATCCACCGCCTCGGCCACCTCCGCGTCCGCGGCCCGCCGGTCCACTTCCCAGTCGCCCCAACCTTCCGCGTATCTCGCCCGCACCGCCGCCCTGCGCCGCCGGTCATGGGCCGCGTTCACCACCACCCGCCACAGCCAAGTGGTAAACCTCGACGCACCACGAAAACCGCCCAGCTTCCCCGGCAGCGCCGCGCACACATCCTGCGTCAGGTCCTCCGCCTCCGCCCTCGCGCCGGTCAGCCGAAAGGCCAGCCGGAACACGGCATCGTAGTGCCGCTCGACCAAAGCCGAGAAGGCCGCCGCATCGCCATCGGCGGCAGCTGTGGCCAGGGTTTCGTCACTGACAGTCATGCGCATCACGATTGTAGGACGCTGCCCGGTCGTCAATCCTTGGCGGCCCGCGAAAAAAATTTCGCACCATCAATGCGCGCGTAGGGTGGGATTTCATCCCACCGTGACGGGATCTCATCCGACGTGTCGCGCCCCCTACAGAGCCCCGACCCGCTCCAGCACCGCCTTCAACTCGGCCCGGCCGGTATCGCTCAGCGCATCCTGCGGCGGCAGCGGTTCGCCCACCTCATACCCCTGCAATTCCAGCCCGCCCTTGACGCAGGCCGCAAGGTTGTACTTCGCGAACGCCTGGTTCAGCGCCCACAAATCGCGCTGCAACTCCATCGCCGCCTGGTACTGTCCGACCTTGCACAATTCATACAGTTTCACGCTCTGCTTCGGCACGATGCAGGCGGGACCGGCCATCCAGCCCTTGCCCCCGATCAGCATCACGCAGGCCGGGATATGCGCCGACGCCGCAAAGATATCGAGCTTGTCCCCCACCCGGTCCATGATCGACAACAGCCGCCCCGTATTGCTCGACGCATCCTTCAGACAGCGGATATTCTCCACCTCCGCCAATTCCGCGATCAATGGAACGCTCAGATCACTGCGCTGGAAATTCGGGTTGGTGTAGATCACGATCGGCAATTCCACCGCCGCGGCGATGGCGGTGAAATAGTCCTTGATGCCCCGATCACTTACCGGAAAATACGCCTCCAGCACCGCGAGGATCCCGTCACAGCCCATGGCCGCGAATTCCCGCGCCTGCCGCTCGGCCTCGTGGGTCGTCGTCGCCGCGACACCCGCCACCACCGGCACCCGGCCCTTGGCGGCCGCCACGACCGTCTCGACGATGTCGCGCTTCTGCTCCCAGCTCAGATAGGCGAACTCCCCTGTCGAGCCCAGCGGCGTCAGACCATGCACGCCCGCGTCGATCAGGTCGTCACACAACCGCGTCAGCACCGCGCGATTGACGCGGCCCTCGCCATCCAGCGGCGACACCAGGTAAGGAAAGACCCCGTGAAACCCGTCCTCCATGCCGCGCCTCACACGCTCATGCAGACATATTTCAACTCCAGGAAATCCTCGATCCCGTGATGGCTGCCTTCCCGGCCAAGGCCCGACTGCTTCACGCCGCCGAAGGGCGCCACCTCGGTCGAGATAATCCCGGTATTCACCCCCACGATCCCGTATTCCAGCGCTTCGGCCACCTTGTAGACGCGGCTCAGGTCCTTGGCGTAGAAATAACTCGCAAGGCCAAAGATCGTGTCGTTCGCCATGGCGATCACGTCATCCTCGTCCTCGAACTTGAAGAGCGGCGCCAGCGGCCCGAACGTCTCTTCCTGGCTCACCTTCATATCCTGCGTCACACCCGTCAGGATCGTCGGCTTGAAGAAATTGCCATCCATCTCGCCATCCGCCCCCCCAAGGATGACAGTGCCCCCCTTGGATTTCGCATCCTCGATATGCTCGACCACCTTCTCGGACGCCTCCGGGTTGATCAGCGGCCCCAGCTCGGTGCCGTCCTCCAGCCCGTCGCCCACCTTCATCTGGCCCACCCTGTTCTTCAGCTTCTCGGCAAAGGCATCATACACCCCTGCCTGCACATAGATCCGGTTGGCACAGACACAGGTCTGTCCGTTGTTGCGGAACTTGCACATGATCGCGCCTTCCACGGCGGCATCCACATCGGCGTCGTCGAACACGATGAACGGCGCGTTCCCGCCTAGCTCCATCGAGCATTTCATCACCTGGTCGGCGGCCTGCCGCAGCAGGATACGCCCCACCTCGGTCGATCCGGTAAAAGTCAGCTTGCGCACGTTCGGGTTCTCGCAGAACTCCTTGCCTATATCGCTCGACCGCGACGAGGTCACGATGTTGAACACCCCCGCCGGAATGCCCGCCCGCTCGGCCAGCACACCCATCGCCGTGGCCGACAACGGCGTCTCGGCGGCCGGACGACCGACGAAGGCGCAGCCCGCCGCCAGCGCAGGCGCCGCCTTGCGCGTGATCATCGCGTTGGGGAAGTTCCAGGGCGTAATGGATGCGGCCACCCCGATCGGCTGTTTCAGCACCATGATCCGCTTGTCGCGCTGGTGGCCGGGGATCATCTCACCATAAACCCGCTTGGCCTCCTCGCCGAAGAACTCGATGAAGGACGCACCATAGGCGATCTCACCCTTCGCCTCGGCCAGCGGCTTGCCCTGCTCTGCGGTCAGGATCGTGCCCAGGTCGTCCTGGTGCTCCATCATCAGGTCGAACCACTTGCGCAGCACCGCGGCCCGCTCCTTGCCCGTCCACTTGGCCCATTCCTTCTGCGCCTTGGCCGCGCCTGCAATGACGTCGGCCACCTGTTTGCGGTCCAGGTCCGCAACATTGGCGATCACGTCGCCCCGCGCCGGGTTCACAACCTCGAACGTGGCGCCGTCCGCACCATCGATCCACTTACCCCCGGCATAGGCCCTCTCGGCCAGCAGATCGGGGTCCTTCAAAAGCGATTTCAGGTTGGTGGCAGTATCGAGCATGGCGCATCCTCCGGCAAAAACGTCTCGTCTTGGCAAAGCATCTGGGGCAGAAAATGTCTAGGGCCAGCCCGAAGGAGCAGATCATGGATTACGACGACGCCTACGCCAACGTCCCCCACATCCCGGACGGCGAAAGCTACCCGCCCCGCTGGGCCGCCGAGGCGGCAGCCTTCCGCGAGGCACGCGCAACAGACCGCAACGATCTCGGCGTTTCCTACGGCGATACCCCGCGCCAGGCCTACGACCTCTTCCGCCCCGAAACGGCGCCGAAAGGCACCCTCGTCTTCGTCCACGGCGGCTACTGGCTCCGCTTCGACCGCAGCTATTGGTCCCACCTCGCCACCGGCGCTCTGGCCCGCGGCTGGTCCGTCGCCATGCCCTCCTACGACCTCTGCCCCGACGTCCGCATCGCCGGCATCACCACCCAGGTCGCCCGCGCCATCCAGAATATCGCCGAAAGTGAGCCCGGTCCCCTCACCCTCGCCGGCCACTCCGCCGGCGGTCACCTCGTCTCGCGCATGATCCAACCCGGCCTACTGCCCATCGATGTCACAGATCGGATCACCACCATCACCCCGATCTCCCCGGTCTCCGACCTGCGCCCGCTCCTGCACACCGCGATGAACGCCCAGTTCCAGCTGACCGAAGACACCGCCACCGCCGAAAGCCCCGCGCTCATGACAGAACGCCTCGATATCCCCACTCACATCTGGGTCGGCGCCGACGAACGCCCCGTTTTCCTCGATCAGGCCCGTTGGCAGGCCGACGCCTGGTCCTGTCCCCTCCGTATCGACAAGGGCCGTCACCACTTCGACATCATCGACGCTCTCAAGGACCCGGTAAGCCCCCTGATGCGCGATATCCTCGGCTGACCAGCCCCGGCTTTTTCTTGCCGAAAATACTCAAAACCCGCCGCGCGCCACGAGCCCCACGCGAGGGCCCTGCGTAGGGTGGGTGAAAACCCACGCGCCCCCGCGTCTCATCCCTGTCCGAACTGCTCCACCCAACACGGCACCCCATCTCCCGCCGCGGGCCGCGCCGCGAAAACCGCCCGTGCAATCGCCCGCGCCACGCAGGTTGCCGCCGCATGCCCCAACGCCAACTGCCCCGCCACGTCCGGCGCCTCGGCCCGTCCCGTGGCCGCGGCAAAGATCAGATCCCCATCCATCGGGGTGTGCGACGGCAGCAGCGCCCGGGCATACCCATCATGCGCCGCCACCGCCATTCGCGTGCACTGCGTCTGCGTCAGGCTCGCATCCGTCGCCACGACTCCAATTGTCGTTGCCGCATGCTGTCCCAGCTTCGTCCTCGGCTCCTGCACATCGCCAAAATCGCGTGCCACGCCCAAGCCGCCAAACTCGCCGCCCATCTCGAACGGCGCCGCCCAGAACTCACCGCGCTCGCCGGCCACGGCCGACCCCAGCGCGTTGACCGCCACCAAGGCCCCCACCGTCACACCCGACGCCAGCACGACCGAGGCCGAGCCCACGCCCCCCTTGAAATCCGCTGTCACCGCACCCGCTCCGGCCCCGAAACTCCCAATCTCGAAAGCCTCTCCCCGGGCCGCCAGCGCCTCCCGCCCCAGTGTCTTATACGGGTTCTCGGCCCAGTCCTTGCTCCCGCCATTCAGCAGATCGAACAGGATCGCCCCCGGCACGATCGGCACGCGCTGGTCCCCCA
>NZ_JASHIN010000069.1:0-1160 GCF_030733705.1 Roseovarius sp. MMSF_3298 | reverse complement strand
CAATCTCCTGGATCGGCTTCTTCGACGCCGCACGCGCAATCTCGATGTCTGATTTGTGGCTCATGATGTGTTCCTTTGTCGCGTTTCAGCTTGGAAATTCTTCGCCGACCTCAAGGCCGACTTCGGATGCCCACTGGGCGGCGGGTGTCTTGTCCCCGCCCTCGGGGCGTACTCGTTTGACCAGGATACGGCCTCCGACGCACTGCACCTCGATGCCGTCGTCGGTGATGGCGCGGACCCGGCCGGAAATGCCGTCGCCGGGAGCGCGGGCACTGTCGAAAATTCCCAGCTTGGCACCCTTGTAGGTCGTCCATGCGCCGGGGGCGGGGTTGGTCCCGCGAATGAGATCATAGACCTGCCCCACCGGACGGTGCCAGCAGATTTCCGAGTGCCGCGCGGTGCAGCGGCGCTCGTAGGTGGCCTCCGCTTCGTCCGGCACGATATGCGGCGGATTGCCCGCGCGGAAAAGGTCGCAGACCTCCAGCACGCTGTCCACCGCCGCCGGGTAGATCTTCTTGAAATAGAGGTCGATCACCGTGTCGTCGGGGCCGATCTCGCATTCCCATTGCATCAGGCTGTCGCCCTCGTCCAACCCGTCCGACGGGTAGAACCAGCTGAAACCAGACTTGTCCGATCCCATGATGATCGGCCAGTTGACCGCGCTCGGGCCGCGATGCAGCGGCAGGAGCGACGGGTGAAAACAGATCGAGCCGTGCGTCGGCGTGTCCCGCGCCGCTTCGGGCACGAAGACGTTGACGAAGGCCATGACCATCAGGTCGGCGTTGTATCCGGCCAGTGTTTCCAGCGCCTCGGCATCGTCGAAATTCGCCGGCTGATGTACGGGTAGGCCCTTTTCCAGCGCGAACTCCTTGATCGGGTCCACCGGCTTGCCGTCCCGGTCGGGCTCGCAATACACGGCCACGACTTCGTCGGTTCCGGTTTCGATGATCTTGGCCAGCGCATCCTTGCCGAAGGCTTGCTGCCCCATGACGATCAATCGCATGTTTTTCCTCCCTTGGGTCCGGCAGCTGCGGATTTGCGCCGCATGCTACCGGTCTTTCCTTTTCTATTCCGCTGCGGTTCTCTGCGGGTCTCCCACGGCGCCGCTATCCAGCACCGCCTGCAGCTCGTCGCCGTCATAGCCCAGCACCTCGCGCAGG
>NZ_JASHIN010000068.1:0-1160 GCF_030733705.1 Roseovarius sp. MMSF_3298 | reverse complement strand
CAGCACGGCGTCCGTCATGCCACTTTCTCCGCGTCCAGCTCCGCCAGGATCGCGGCGCGATCCCCGTCCAGCCCCGGCGGGCCGCTGCGGATCGTGAACGCGCGCCCGGACATGGAAACGGGCGGGCCGAAGGTCGAAATCTCCGCTCCGGAGGGAAGCTCCGTGCGCTGGACCCAGCCCTGCGCTTCGACCTGCGGGTCGGCCAGCGCTTCGGGATAGGTGTTGATCGGCGCACAGGGCACCCCGGCCGCGCTGAACCGGGCCAGCCATTCCTCCGCGTCTTCCTTGACGAAACGCTCTTCCAGCAACGGCTTCAGCTCCGCCTGGTTGGTCGCCCGGTCCGAGGTGGTCACGAAGCGCGGGTCATCTTTCAGGGCCTCCAGCCCGGTAACGGCGCACACCTTCTCCCAGAGACGGTCATTGCCGGCGGCGATGACGAAATGCGTGTCCCGCGCCGCATAGGCCTCGTACGGAGAGTTGCGCGGATGCGCCGCCCCCAGCTTCCGCGGCACGTTCCCGGTGCCGAAATACTCGGATGTCTGCAACGCGGCGATGCCCAGCGAGCAGCCCAGCATCGAGGCGTCGATATGCGACCCCTGCCCGCTTTGCCGCGCGGCCATCAACGCGGACGCCACGTTGAACGCGCCGTAGAGGCCGGTCGCGAAATCGGCGATGGGCACACCGCACTTGACCGGCGGAACTCCCTCGTGGCCGGTCACGCTCATGATCCCCGAGATCGCCTGCATGGTCACGTCGAACGCGCCCTGCTTCGCCTTGGGGCCGGTCTGACCGAAGGCGGAGATCGAGCAATAGACCAGCG
The DNA here is from genome assembly GCF_030733705.1 of Roseovarius sp. MMSF_3298. Taxonomy (NCBI): domain Bacteria; kingdom Pseudomonadati; phylum Pseudomonadota; class Alphaproteobacteria; order Rhodobacterales; family Roseobacteraceae; genus Roseovarius; species Roseovarius sp. MMSF_3298. The sequence continues at coordinate 340 of NZ_JASHIN010000068.1, read as the reverse complement.
CCGGGTTCCAGGCTTTCGCGGTCTCGTAATCCAGCTTGAGCCGTTCCATGACACCGGGTCGCGAATTCTCGATCACCACGTCGGCGCGCGTGATCAGCGCGCGCGCGGTGTCGTAGTCACCCTGATCCTTCAAATCGAGCGCGATCGATTTCTTGTTCCGATTCAACGACGCGAAGTTCTCCGAGTAGCCGTCGGTGATCGGCGGCCATGCCCGCATGGCATCGCCGGTGGGGGGTTCGATCTTGATGACCTCCGCCCCCATATCCGCCAGAAGCATCCCGCAAAACGGCCCAGCCGCGATCTGGCAAATCTCGACCACGCGAACGCCGGCCAGCGGAAG
>NZ_JASHIN010000067.1:0-1257 GCF_030733705.1 Roseovarius sp. MMSF_3298 | reverse complement strand
TGAAGTGGTCCTATCATTTCGGACAGGTTTGCAGCGTTTCTAAGGTGTATCGGGTTTAGGTTTCATGCTGCTTTTAGCTCTTCCAAGCCTGCCCAATATGCGTCGTCTGGCGTCCGCCGATCAAGCCCGGAATGGGGCCGCTTGGTGTTGTAGAAGGCCATCCAGTCCTTAACGACGCGCCGCGCCTGGAAGCCGTCGGTGATTTCCTCAAGGTAGATGGCCTCTTGTTTCAGGCTTCGCCAGAGGCGCTCGATGAAGATGTTGTCGAGGTAACGGCCGCGCCCATCCATCGAGATGCGCACGCCTGCCTCGGTCAACGTCGCGATCCAGGCTGATCCCGTGAACTGCGACCCTTGATCTGTATTCATGATCTCCGGTGGGCCGTGTTTCGCGATGGCCTCGTTCAGAGCCTCGACACAGAAGTCGGCATGCATCGTGTTCGACAGCCGCCAGCTGAGCACCTTGCGCGTGGCCCAATCCATGATGGCAAGCAGATACAGGAAGCCGTTCTTGACCGGCACGAAGGTGATATCCGCACACCAGACCTGGTTGGGTCGGTCGATCTGCATTTTCCTCAGCAGATACGGATAAACCGGGTGCTGCGGATGCCGCTGGCTGGTTCTGGGGCGCTTGTAGATTGCCTCCAGCCCCATCTTCGCCATCAGTCGGCGCACGCGATGGCGGCCCACGACAGTGCCTTCCCGGCGCAGATAGGCCGCGATCTGGCGTGATCCGAAGAACGGATACTTCGTGAACACGCGGTCAATCTCTTTCATCATCGCCAGCGTCTCGGCATCAACACCGACCGGCGTGTAGTAGAACGCCGACCGGCTCAGGTTCACCAGCTTGCATTGCCGGCTGATGCTCAGTTCGGGATGGTCGCGCTGGACCATCGACCGTTTCTTTGCCGGGCTCACCTCTTGAGCCCTTCCGACAAAAAATCGTTCTCCACCGCCAGCCTCCCGATCTTGGCGTGAAGCTCCTTGACTTCGGCTTCGGTCGGGCCGCTTTGCTTGCCGCCCGAGAATACGTCCGCCATGCCCTCGATGGCCTGCCGCTTCCACGTGCTGACCTGGTTAGGGTGTAGCTGATGCTTCGCCGCGATCTCCTGCACGGTCTTGTCGCCACGCAACGCTTCCAACGCCACCTTGGCCTTAAACTGGTCTGTAAAGTTCCGGCGCTTCGCCATTCTCGTATCCCTTCAAAGGTTTGGGATACACCTTAGCCGACTGTCCGGATTCCTGGGACCACTTCAAT
>NZ_JASHIN010000066.1:0-1258 GCF_030733705.1 Roseovarius sp. MMSF_3298 | reverse complement strand
TCTGCGGGTCTCCCACGGCGCCGCTATCCAGCACCGCCTGCAGCTCGTCGCCGTCATAGCCCAGCACCTCGCGCAGGATCTCCACCGTGTGCTCTCCCAGAAGCGGCGAGCGCGTCACGTCCACCGGGCTGTCGCTCAGCTTGATCGGGCAGCCCACCGACGCGTACTTGCCGCGCTTGGGATGATCCACGTCCACGATCGTGCCCGTCGCCCGCAGGCCGTCATCCTCGATCAGCTCCTTGGTCGACAGGATCGGCCCCACGGGGATGTTCAGCGGGTTGCAGATGTCCATCACCTCGAACTTCGTCTTGGTCATGGTCCATTCCTCGATCGTGCCGAAGATCTCGTTCAGCTTGTCCAGGCGCTCGGGCGGGGTGGCATAGCCCTCGGCCGTCTTCCACTCGGGCTTGCCGATCACGTCGCAGATCTGCTCCCACACCGCGGCCTGGGTGATGAAGTAGGTGTATGCGTTGGGATCGTCCTCCCAGCCCTTGCACTTCAGGATCCGCCCCGGCTGGCCGCCGCCACTGTCGTTGCCCGCGCGCGGTGTCGCCTCGCCGAACTCGATGCCCTCGCCGTACTGGCTGTATTCCTTCAGGGGCCCCGCCTCCAGCCGCTGCTGGTCGCGCAGCTTGACGCGGCAGAGGTTCAGCACCCCGTCCTGCATCGGCGCCAGCACCTTCTGGCCGCGGCCCGTGCGCTCGCGCTGGAAAAGCGCCGTCATGATGCCGAGGCAGAGATGCAGCCCGGTGCCCGAGTCGCCGATCTGCGCGCCGGTCACCAGCGGCGGGCCATCGCGGAAGCCCGTGGTCGAGGCCGCCCCGCCGGCGCATTGTGCCACGTTCTCGTAGACCTTGCAGTTCTCGTAATTGCCCGGGCCGAAGCCCTTGACCGAGGCCATGATGATCTTGGGATTGATCTCCTGGATCCGCTCCCAGGAAAAGCCCATGCGATCCAGCGCGCCCGGCGCGAAGTTCTCGACCAGCACGTCGCATTCCTCGATCAGGCGCGTGAGCACCTGCTTGCCGGTCTCGTTCTTCGAGTTCAGCTCGATCGAGCGCTTGTTGTGGTTGAGCATGGTGAAATAAAGGCTGTCCGCGCCCGGCACATCCACCAGCTGCTGCCGCGTGGCGTCGCCCACGCCCGGCCGCTCCACCTTCAGAACATCCGCCCCGAACCACGCAAGAAGCTGCGTGCAGGTCGGACCCGACTGAACATGCGTGAAGTCCAGAATCTTGATGCCGTCCAATGCTTTCAT
>NZ_JASHIN010000065.1:0-1282 GCF_030733705.1 Roseovarius sp. MMSF_3298 | reverse complement strand
CCCCGCCTCCAGCACCACGACCCCCTCCGCCATCAGTGGCAGGCCCAGTTCTGCGATGACGGCCGGGTTGATGTTGCCGACCGTCATCCCCGGGATGACGCTTTGCGCCCCGGTCTCCGTCACCTCCCGTGGCGGCTCTTCCGGTGCAGGCCCCAGCCGCAGGACCACATCCTCCGCAGCGCCGTCCCGCACGCGCGTCACCCGCGTCTCGCCGCCGATCCCGGCCACCGACATTCGGTAAATCATCTCCGGCGCCGCGTTCACCGCCTGCCCGTCCACTGCCGTGATCACATCGCCCGCCTGGAACCCGGCCGCGGCAAACGGGCTCGCGGGATGCAACTGCGAAATGATGATGCCGCCCGGCACATTCAGGCCCATCCCCTCGGCCATGTCCGCCGTCACCGGCTGGCCGCTGATCCCGGCCCAGGGCCGTTCGAACGCGGTGTTTCCCGCCTCTGCCTGCGCCACGAATTGCGCCACCAGCGCGGCAGGGATGGCAAAGCCGATCCCGTTCGACCCGCCCGACCGGCTCAGGATCCGCGTGTTGATCCCCACCAGCCGGCCACGAATATCCACCAGCGCCCCACCCGAATTGCCGGGGTTGATCGGCGCGTCGGTCTGGATGAAATACCCCCGCGCATTGCCGGTGGCCGCGCCTGATCGCGCCAGCCCCGACACGATCCCGCTGGTCACCGTCTGGCCCACGCCAAAGGGGTTGCCGATCGCCAGCACCAGCTCACCCACCTCGACCGTGTCACTATCGCGCAACTCCAGCGCCGGCATGTCCGCCGTGCCCTCCAGCTTCAGGATCGCCAGGTCGCTTTCCTCGTCCGAGAGCAGCACCCGCGCCTCGAATTCCCGCCGGTCGTTCAGCACCACGCGAATGTCCGTCGCCATCCCCACCACGTGGTAATTCGACACCACGATCCCGTCCGCGCTCAGGATCACCCCCGACCCCAGCGAGTTTTCCACCCGCTGCCTTGGCCCGCCGAAATCGCGAAAGAATTCCTCGAAGAACGGATCGCCCCGGAACGGGCTCGAGCGCGTGTTCACCACCCGCCGCGCATAGATGTTCACCACCGCCGGCGCGGCCGCCTTGACCACGGGCACAAAGCCCATGCTGATCTCGCTCTGGCTCTCGGGCACGCGCATCTCCGCCCCCGCCGGCACCGCCAGCGTCACGGACAGAACAAGGGCATATATCCATCTCACCATGTCCCGTGATATGCGCCCCCAGCGCCTTTGATGCAAGCACCCACGCCCCGCCCTTCATCGTTCCCGA
>NZ_JASHIN010000064.1:0-1286 GCF_030733705.1 Roseovarius sp. MMSF_3298 | reverse complement strand
CTTCTTCGAACTCACAACTATACCTCCTGAATTTTCCAGTTTCAGGATAGTTGCGCCACACAAAGTGAGGCAGAACCGGTTTAAGTGCCAAGTGACATCCGGCTTCGGGCAGGCTGGACGGGCGAGATCGCCGACTTCATTGGTGCGGACTTCGCGGGCGAGGTGGGTGCTTGGCTTGACGTGGGATTGGAACGCGCACGGACCCATGGTCCGTTGTCGGGTTGCGTCGCAACTCTGCGCGCCGTGCTCGAGGTCGACGACCGGGCAGAGCGCACCGCCTGCCTGTTCTCGGACGTCGTTCTTGCGCGGGCTCTGAACTGGAAGACCGTGCTGCCGATCTCGGCGCACCATCTCACCAAGACCATGTTGCGCGATCTGGCCGCAGACGGGCAGGGGGCCGAGCTGACAGTCTAGGTGCGGTTTCTTGAATCCATCGAGGGGAGTGGAAAGAATGTGGGGATACCAGAGGTTTCTGATCTAAAGTCTCGCTGTTTCTGCAGGAGGCATTGAGATGAAATTCACGATCAAGTTGGAGACGGAATTTAGTTGGGGCGAGACGCGATCACATGAGATTTGTACGCTGGAACGCCGCACGTTAGATGCGTCGAGCGAAGACCTTGGGCTGTGTCTGGCCGATGCAAAATCACTGCTGAAGGAAATTCAGCGTGCGCTGCTTCAGGATCAGGTCGAAGAGATCGGCGAGATCGCTCGCGTCTGTCGTTTTTGCGGAACATATCTAGCGGTTCACGATCGCCGTCAACGCCGCATTGATACGCTCTTCGGTCGGGTAACCGTCGAGGTACCGCGGGTTCGCATGTGCATGTGCGGGCTCCCTGGATTTCCTACGCTGAAAGTCGCGCGTTCTCCTCTGACCCGTCTCTTGCCGGACCATGCCACACCAGAACTTCGACGATTGCAGGCGGAATTGGGAGCGCGCCATAGCTTTCGGGAAGCTGCGTGGCTTCTTAATGAACTGACACCTTGCGCCAGGCAAAACCACGTGACGATCCGCAATCGACTTGCAACCATCGCTGAGGACATTGCCGACAGCGAACTTCCTGCGACCACAGAAGCCGACCAACACTCAAATCCTTCCGGCGTTACAGTGTTTCTGGACAGCGCCTACGTTCGATCAAGACCTGAATATCAACGCCGAAACTTCGAGATTATTGTCGGTTCCATCGAGAGTGAGCGGCGCGAGAAACGCAGATTTGGTTTGAGCGTGATCGGTGCGAACAATCCTCGCGCGTATCTGCGAAGAAATCTGGAATCTGCCGGATGGCGTG
>NZ_JASHIN010000063.1:0-1311 GCF_030733705.1 Roseovarius sp. MMSF_3298 | reverse complement strand
CTTGTTCATTCTGTTGTCGATGAGGTCGTCGACGACGGAGGGGTCTGCGAGTGTGGAGGTGTCGCCGAGGGCGCCGTAGTCGTCCTCGGCGATCTTGCGCAGGATGCGGCGCATGATCTTGCCGGAGCGGGTTTTCGGCAGGCCGGGGGCCCATTGGATCAGGTCGGGCTTGGCGATGGGGCCGATCTCGGAGCGGACCCAGTCCTGCAGCTCCTTGCGCAGTTCCTCGGTGGGCTCTTCGCCAGACATCAGGGTGACGTAGCAGTAGATGCCCTGGCCCTTGATGTCGTGCGGATAGCCCACCACGGCGGCCTCGGAGACCTTGGAGTGGGCGACGAGGGCGGATTCGACCTCGGCCGTGCCCATGCGGTGGCCCGAGACGTTGATCACGTCATCGACGCGGCCCGTGATCCAGTAGTCGCCATCGGCGTCCCGGCGGCAGCCGTCGCCGGTGAAGTAGTAGCCCTTGTACTGCTGGAAGTAGGTGTTCATGAAGCGCTCGTGGTCGCCCCAGACGGTGCGCATCTGGCCGGGCCAGCTGTCGGCGATGCAGAGCACGCCCTCGGCGGGGTTGCCCTCGACCGTCTTGCCGCTCTCGGGATCGAGCACCTCGAACTTCAGCCCGAAGAAGGGCTTCATCGCGGCGCCCGGCTTGGTGGCGTGGGCGCCGGGCAGGGGGGTCATCAGGTGGCCGCCGGTCTCGGTCTGCCACCAGGTGTCGACGATGGGGCAGGTGCCCTTGCCGACCACGTTGTGGTACCAGTTCCAGGCCTCGGGGTTGATCGGCTCGCCCACGGTGCCCAGCACCTTGAGGTCGCTCAGATCGCACTTGGTGACGTACTCGTCGCCCTGGCCCATCAGCGCGCGGATGGCGGTGGGGGCGGTGTAGAACTGGTTGACCTTGTGCTTTTCGCAGACCTGCCAGAAGCGGCTGGCATCCGGGTAGGTCGGCACGCCCTCGAACATCAGGGTCGTGGCGCCATTGGCCAGGGGCCCGTAGACGATATAGCTGTGGCCGGTGACCCAGCCCACATCGGCGGTGCACCAGTAGACGTCGCCCTCGTGGTAGTCGAAGGTGATCTCGTGCGTCATGGCGGCGTAAACCAGGTAGCCGCCGGTGGTGTGCACGACGCCCTTGGGCTGGCCGGTGGAGCCCGAGGTGTAGAGGATGAAGAGCGGATCCTCGGCGTTCATCTCGGCGGGCTCGCAGGTGTCCTCGACCTTTTCGGCCTCCTCGTGGAGCCAGAAGTCGAGGTCGCGGCGCCAGGCGATGGGATCGCCGGTGCGCTTGACGACGAGGCATTTGACGTC
>NZ_JASHIN010000062.1:0-1477 GCF_030733705.1 Roseovarius sp. MMSF_3298 | reverse complement strand
GTTTCGATCGCGTTGTCGATCCATGCTGGGAGCGGGTCTGCTTGGCGGCTGCGCAGGATACCGTTGAACCGCATGGCGAGACTTCGCATCGTTGCGAAGGCGGGAGAACCGGCCTTGAGCGCGTCGACTTTCCGCGCTTGATCCGGGGTGAGCTTTCCGCGGGGTTTGATGCACAGCGCGGCTGCGATGACCGGGGAAATCGCGTGCCCCGTTTCCGGGTCCCGGACTGGCTTAAGGATTTCGTGCTCTACCTTGGAGTCGCTCCCTTGCTGTTCTGCTTTTCGCCAGCCCGCCAACAGACGCTGCAAATGCGACTGACTCCCCTCGTAACCGCGCTCTCGGATCAGACGGAACAGGGCGCTGCCAGTTCGAATGCCCTCCTTCCAGCTTTGGCTCAGGAACTCTTCAAAGTACCACGGCGATGTCGGCTTCAAAGCGGCCCGCCTGCGGTCCGGTGGTGTCTCGAACTGCAGCCATTTCGCGATGCTGCGACGCGGGAACCCTGTTCGCCGCCCGATCTCGCTGCATGAAAGCCCCTGATTTCGGAGCGCATGAATGGTGGCGAAAATCTCTTCCCGAGACGTCCTATGCGCCAGGCGTGACTTCAGAAGGCTGCCGGCTGCGGTGATGTTGTCGGCGTCGGACAGCAGCGCCCTGCCGGTCGCACGGCCGTGAAGGTTCATTTGCTCCTCGATGGCCTGCCGCAGGTTTTGTACGATATGGAACCGGTCAGCGACCTGCTTCGCCTGCGGTGCCCCTTGCCGTGCTGCCTGGGCGTAGAGACCGCAGCGATCTCTGCTGATCACTTCCACCTCGGGGTGTCGCTTCAGCCAGTTGGTGCAGCTGACGACATCTCGATCCTCAAGAATGTCGATCACCACGCGACGCTCCAGATCCACAATGATCGTGCCGTAGGTTTGCGATTTCCGCCAACTCCAGTCGTCGATCCCGATGACTGTCGGCGACTCGCCACTGTCTTGGGCACGGTTCTTCAGCTGCCTAAGCACCGTGTCATCGCTGACTCCAAGGCCCAAACGATGCAACAACCGCTCGGCTGGCCGTCCGCCGGTCGCATGCCCAAGATGGGTGACAATCTCCCCGACACGCGAAGTACGACGTGCAAATGGACGCGCAATCGAGGCGATTTGGTCTGAGAATGTCCGGCGTGGGCAAGCGGGTGCCTGACATCGCCAACGGCAAATTGCGAGATCAACCGTTACCTCGTCTCCATGCGCGGGATAATCCTGCAGCCGCCGACGCCGCCAGCCGTGACGTCGGCGTGAATGCAATCCACAGTCTGGGCAAATGCCGTTGGGAGCCAAGACGCCAGATACAATCCACCCGCCTCTTTCACTTCGCTCAACGCTTTGAACGGCAACATCGCTCCCGGGCGACCAGTGCTTCTTCGAACTCACAACTATACCTCCTGAATTTTCCAGTTTCAGGATAGTTGCGCCACACAAAGTGAGGCAGAACC
>NZ_JASHIN010000061.1:0-2304 GCF_030733705.1 Roseovarius sp. MMSF_3298 | reverse complement strand
TCGGACCGCGGCATCCGCTTCGAATGTGCCATCGGGATCCAGTGCCCTCAGCGCCGCCAGTTCCGCCGCGGTGGGTTCGGGGGTTGGACCGGCCTGCGACATGTCGGTTTCGAAACCGGTCGCGGCACGTATGTCGTCCAGCGTGACATCCGGGTGATGCGAGGCCACCGCAAGCCGTCCGTCCCTCTTGTCGAAAACGCACATCGGCGTGACGACGGATTGCAGGTTCCCCTTGGCTGTCTGGAAGAACAGCGTGTCGACCAGCGTGCGCGTCGAATGCTCCGTCCGCCACGTGGCGGCCCGCTTCAGCGTCGGCATCATCACGGCCGATCCGCCGCCGCCCGGCAGGCGCACCTTGGGGCTGTCCCAGTCCCCGATGACCGAGTTGTTGGTCGCCCCGGTGCCGTCGATCTGGCTGGCGCCGAGGAAACACAGGTCCATGCCGCCGCGCGTGCACAGATCGTAGAAATCCTCGTTGGCAAAGATCGAGCGCGAGCCCGCGGTAAGGGCCGCGTCCCCCGACGACAGGGGCACCGGTCCCGCCAGCTCGGCATCGACCCCTCCGGCGACGTTCAGCCATGTGAAGTCGAAGTCGTAGGCGCGCTTCGCGACCAGGCAGGCCAGCATCGGCAGGGTCGAGTTCACACCCGAGAACGTCACCTCTGACGGTCGGATCAGGCGGGCCAGGTTGATGACGATATAGGAAAACGGGGTATACTTGGTCATGCCGGCTCCTCCTGCCTGGCTTCGGGTGCCGCCGCCATGTGCTCCTCGATGGAGCCATCGGCGCTTTCTTCCACGTACCGGGCGACGGCATCGTAGTTGACGTCGTAAACCGGGGCGAGCGACCCCGGCCAGGCGCCCTGCGGCGCATGAACGGCGGCGGCGGTCATGAAAGCGGGCACCAGGGTCAGTTCCGGCCGCTGCGAAAAGCTTTCGGACGGGGCCAGGGTCTCGGCGGTCACCAGGACCTTGCGGGCCGCGCGTGTCAGCGCCCGGTCCCAATGCGGCGAGCCCTCGACGCGGGCATTGCCGTCGCGGTCCACCGCATGGGCATGAATGACGGCGAAATCCGGGCGGATGGCCGGGATCAGCCAGACCTCTTCTTCGCCGCCGTAGGGGTCTGTCATCTTCTTCCAGCCGGACACCTCGGCGATCTGGCTGCCATGCACGCCGCCGACCGGCATGAAGGGCACGCCGGCTCCGGCCGCGCGCAGCCCGGCGGTCAGCGTCATGCAGGCGTGTTCTTCCAGCTTCACCGTCCCGCTTTCGATCGCCTTGCGATACCCGCCGGCAAGACCGAAATTGCCTTCCATGGCGACGATCCCGGCCCGCACGCGCGACACGCACCCGGCCCGGCACAGGATGTCGATGTCGTAACCGGGGGATGCCTTGATGATTTCCAGGTCGCGCTTGCCCTGCCGGATCAGCTCGCGGACAAAGGCGAAGGGGCCGCGGTGCAGGAAACTGCCGCCCAGCCCGATGGACGCGCCATCCGGGATCGTGGCGACCATCTCTTCCAGGGTGACAAGTTTTTCCGAACGGGTCATGAGGGAACCTTTCGCTTCAAAGTGTCTGTTGCGGCTTTGGCGTCTTGCCGCGCCGCTTTCTGGGCCGCGACGTAGGCGGCGATCCGGTCGCGCAGACCGGGCCGCGCGGCAGACGCGACGAACGCGGCCATGTCCGCTTCGGGATCGGCCCGGCAGACCGTGGTCGACAGCTGCGCCGCCACGTGCGGGTCAAGTTTCAACACCCCTGCGCTCCAGTCCTCCAGCGCCTCTTCCGGCGCGGCGGGCGTGGCATGCACGAGGCCAAGCCGCAGCGCATCCTCCGCGGCGACGGGCCCGCCGGCAGACAGCACCCGTTCCGCCGCGTTGCCGCCAATCCGAAGCGACAGGCGATGCGTGCCGAGGAAGATGCCGAACCCGAGACCCGGGAACGCCATGCGCCCGCCGTCCGACAGCACGCGGTGCTGGCAGCAGACCAGGATGTCGGCCCCCGCTCCGATCGCGGCTTTCTGTGCCAGGCCGAGTGTCCGGCACGGCAAGGACCACAGCCGCTGCAGCATCAGCTCGATGCGCGTCAGCAGCCACAGCATGTCCGCGTCCGACCGGCTCTCGATCCCCGCAAGGTCGAGCCCGGCACAGAAGACCGGCCCGGCGCCGGTGATCACCAGGCCGCGCGGCGTTTCGGCCTCGACCCGGTCAAAGGCCGCATGCAGGGCCTCGACCATGTCGAGCGACAAGGCGTTGCGCGTGTCCGGCGCGTTCAGGGTCAGGCGCCAGACGGGGCCTTCGGTGTGCA
>NZ_JASHIN010000060.1:0-3574 GCF_030733705.1 Roseovarius sp. MMSF_3298 | reverse complement strand
GCAAGAAGCTGCGTGCAGGTCGGACCCGACTGAACATGCGTGAAGTCCAGAATCTTGATGCCGTCCAATGCTTTCATGAGTTCTCTCCCGCTCAGATATTCTTGGCTTGGGGGTAACGGTTCTGCGCTACCACCGAAGACGGGTTCAGGTTGCCGATGTTGCCGCTCTCCTTGCCGGCATCTTCGGCGATGATCGCGTTGATGAGCGTCGGCTTGCGGCTTGCGAAAGCTTCCTTGATCGCCTGCCGAAGCTCGTCGGGGTTGTCGGCGGTCACACCGACCCCACCGAAGGCCTGCATCATCAACTCGTATTTGCTGTCCTTGACGAACACCGTGGTCGAGGGATCTTCGCCGCCGGACCAGTTTTCGCCGTCACCGCGATAGATGCCGTTGTTGTTCATGATCACGATGCACACGGGCAGGTTGTAGCGGCAGACCGTCTCGATCTCCATCCCGCAGAAGCCGAACGCGCTGTCGCCTTCAACCGCGAGAACCTGGTCGCCGGTTTCCACGGCAGCGGCAATGGCAGAGCCCATGCCGACCCCCATGATACCCCAGGTGCCCACGTCCAGCCGCTTGCGGGGCTTGTGGATGTCCACGATCGAGCGACACTGGTCCAGCGCATTGGCGCCTTCGTTGACCAGAACCGTATCCGGGTTCTCTGCGATCAGGTCCTTGATGACGCCCAGAGAGCCCTGGTAGTCCATCGGAGAGTTGTTGTTCTTGAGGCGCGGGGCCATCCGTTCGATATTGGCCTCGACCTTGGAGCGCACGGCGCCGGTCCAGTCCTCGGACGGTTTTTCCCAGTTGCCACGGATCTTTTCCAGCAGAGCGCCGGCACAGCTGCCGATGTCACCGATCAGTGGCGCCGCGATGGGCTGGTTGCTGTCCATCTCGTTGGGTTCGATGTCGATCTGCACAAACTGCTTTGCGCCCTTCTCGCCCCAGGCCTTGCCCTCACCGTGGCTGAGCAGCCAGTTCAGGCGCGCGCCGATCAGAAAGACGCAGTCGCTTTCCTTGAGCACCAGTGATCGGGCCGCCGAGGCGCATTGCGGGTGCGTGTCGGGCAGAAGACCCTTGGCCATCGACATCGGCAGGTAGGGGAAGCCCAGGGTTTCCACCAGCTCCTTCACCTTTTCGTCTGCCTGCGCATAGGCGGCGCCCTTGCCGATGATGATCAGCGGTTTCTTGGCATTCTTCATCACGTCCAGCGCGCGATCCACCGCCTCGGGGCTGGGGACACTGGCGGGGGACGGATCCACGACCTTGATCAAGGACTTACTGCCCTCGACTTCGTCCATGACTTGCCCAAGAAGGGCACCGGGGACGTCAAGGTAGACACCGCCGGGGCGGCCCGTCAGGGCGGCGCGGACGGCACGGGCGACGCCGAGGCCGATATCCTCGGCGTGCAGGATGCGGTAGGCCGCCTTGGCATGGGGCCGCGCGATGGCCAACTGGTCCATCTCTTCGTAATCGCCACGCTGAAGGTCGACGACTTCACGCTCGGATGAACCAGAGATCAGGATCATCGGCCAGCAGTTCGTCGTGGCATGGGCAAGCGCGGTCAGGCCGTTCAGGAAGCCGGGGGCTGATACCGTCATGCAGACACCTGGCTTCTTGGTCAGGAAACCGGCGGCGGCGGCCGCGTATCCGGCATGCTGTTCGTGGCGGAAGGACAGGACCCGCATTCCCTGCGCCTGTGCGTAACGTCCGAGATCGGTAATCGGGATACCCGGTACGTTGTAGATCGTCTCGACGCCGTTCAACTTCAGCGCATCGATCAGAAGATGAAACCCGTCGGTCAGCGTTTCGGGATCCGTCTCGGTCCGCGCGACGAGGTCATCGGTCATCTGGGTCACACCCATAGTCTTCCTCCCTGTTCGGGGCCCCGTTCGGCCCCTTTCTAGTACTCATTCCTTGTTAGCTGACCCTGGCGCCTCCCGCGCCGACGGCCAGTTCGAAACTGCTCCAGGTGCGATTGACGTGCGTGTGCAACCGCATCGTGTGCTCGCGAACGAGGCGCTCCGACAGATCGGCATCCCGCGCTTCGATCGCTTCGATGATTTCTGCATGATCGACGACCGACCACCGCACGCGGTTGCCCTCGCCCATCGCCCGAACCCGCACCGCGTTCATGTGCAGGAACAGACCATCCGCCATTTTCCGCAGAAGTTTACAGCGCGAGATCTCGAGGATGCGCTGATGAAAGCGGATATTGTCGTCGGAGTATTCCGAGATACGCGTGTTGGCGATCTCGTCGTTGTACTTCGCCGCTATGGTGCGCAGGCTGGCGATTTCGCGATCCGTCGCGTGTTCGCAAGCCAAACGCGCCGCCATGCTTTCCAGCGCAGCCCACGCGATGATCATATCCAGAATATCGGCCAGGCTCTTGCGCTGCACGAACACGCCCTTGCGCGGCTGAACCTCGACAAGACCATCACGCTCCAGCCGGGCCACGGCCTCGCGCAGCGGTGTCCGCGAGACGCCCAGCTGCTCGGCCAGATCACGCTCGTCCAGACGCAGATCTGTCGCGCTGTCGTAGATGTTCATATCAGTGATCGCTGTCCGAAGCATTTCGTAGACGTGATCCTTCAGCGTGAAATTCGAAGGCACAGGTTTCAGCTTCATGCGCCCTCTCCGATCTCGTGTTGCGCGGCGTCGTTTGCGACGTTGGTATACCATACACAGCATACCTAACACGACAAACGATTTTTCAGTTCTGCTCGAAAAATCGCCGGAATCCGGCATGATTCCAGCCCGAAAATTCAAGCTAAACTTCTATTTATATTGAACTTTTTTCACACGAAAAAAATCTGCCCGAACGATCAATCAAGGTGATCAAAGGCGCGAATCTCGCAGGTTGCGATACTGTGAAATAGTTGGTATCTGGTATTCCACGAGGTCATCACCAAGTGCATGAAAGGACCTGTTTTTGCTTATCCGCGCCGACGAATCAGCCCTCATTGTCATCGACATGCAAGAGCGACTGGTGCCCGCAATGCAGGCGCCGGCCCGTACGATTCGCAACACGAGAACGCTCTGTGCCGGCGCACGAGAAATGAACATCCCCATCGTGATGACCGAACAATACCCCAAGGGTCTTGGCAAGACCGTGTCCGAGCTGGAGACGCCGGAAGCCACGGTGCTTCCGAAGATGCATTTCTCCTGCATGGAGGACGAGGATTTCGCAGCTCATTTCCGCAGCCTTGATCGTAAACAGGCCGTGATCGCGGGAATGGAGGCGCATATCTGCGTGGTCCAGACCGCCGCCAGCCTGATAGAGGAGGGCTACGAGGTTTTCGTGGTCTCCGACGCCACGGCCTCGCGCACGCTGGAAAGCGAAGCGGCCTGCATCGCCCGGCTCAACGCCTATGGCGCCGGGATCGTCACCACGGAAATGGTCGTTTTCGAGTGGCTTGGCAAAGCCGGGACACCGCAATTCAAGAACATGTTGCATCTCATCAAGTAAGTAAAAGCATCGGGAGGAGCTTTGAGACAATGAACATCCATGAATACCAGGCGAAGGCCTTGCTGCGCTCTTACGGGGCGCCTGTATCGGACGGGCGTGTCGTTTT
>NZ_JASHIN010000005.1:0-191518 GCF_030733705.1 Roseovarius sp. MMSF_3298 | reverse complement strand
CCCCCCCCACGACGCGCGCGCCTGCTCCGCTTGCTCAGCCTCCCACGCGCTTATAGCGGCGTCCAATGCGTCTTCGAATGCTGCCTCCTCCTCCGCGTTTGTATCCGAACCGACAGTGTCTGACCGAGCGTTGTTGGCTGTCGCCTCGGATGGGTCGGCTTCCGGCGCACCAGGTGTCATTACTAGAATGTCGGTCTCCTCCGCGGAATCGGATGCGCTGGCTGGATCGATTTCCGCTTGGCCGTACGGCTGCGCCGCCTCGATTTCCTGCGCAATGTACTGCCCAGGAACATCGTTTTGACCTGCCGGATCCGAGGAGAGTTCAGGGTTGGGTACGACCTCGGGGACTTGATCTATCGACGAAAGATCTTGGGACAGTTCCGGAAGATCCTGAGCGATCCCCCCACCCCCGGTCAGCCAAAACATCATGTGCGCTGTCAGAAGACCGCGCACAGTTTCAATTCCCCGTCTGTGTAATATTCGCGACCATGCCGCCGGTCTGGGTCACGACGATCGGAGGCGCGCCGTTGCCGTATTGCTGAAGGTTTGCAACATTGTTGCTGTCAAACTGATTGAGTTCCATAATGTTGTTCTGCCCTTCCTGCAGCATGTCCGCGCTGTTGTCCGCGCCATTCTGCCGAAGGGTCATCGCGTTGTTCTCGCCGATCTGGGTCTGGAACGCCACGTTATTCAATCCGACCTGTGACAGCGTCGCCTCGTTGCGATCCGAGACCGGGTTGTTCGTCGAGGACTGGCTGATGCTAAACGAGTTGACGGTGCCGTTGATCAGCACTTCGGCAATGTTGCCAAAACCGCTTTGTGCGATGTTACCCTGGTTGTTCGAACCGCTCAGGCGGATAAGAGCACTTTGATCCTCACCGCGCTGATCGATGGCCAGAACGCTCGAGCCACTATCCGTGGTCACCTCCGCCAAGTTGTCCGTGCCGATCTGGTCAATCGTCACCTCTCCCGACAGGTTGATCTGGTCGAGGTTATCCTGGGCGAAGGACAGATTTGGCCACAGGAAAAGACAGGCGGCGCACAGGTATGTCGTTCGGGTCATGGTGTCCTACCTTGCTGCAAGGTACCGCCAGGCCCGAAGGCCTGACAGCGTGAGTTTAGCACATCTGCGCAGGTTACTGCATCACATTCGAGCTGTTGCCGATGCCCTGTTGCGTGATGCCCGAGAAGTTGCCGGCCGTAGCGGTCTGGTTGACCGTCGCGGTATTGCCCAGCGGACCGACGATGCTCGGACCGGTCTGCGCGATTTCGCTGGTGTTATCCGACATGCCCTGAGTCACCGAGGCGACATTGATCAAGCCGTCCTGGCTGATCAGGCTCGAATGCCCGTCGCCCGTCTGCATCACGGTCGCCAGGTGACCGCCAAGCGGCGCCTGGTTGATCGTGCTCATGTTGTCGTCGCCCAGCTGGGTGACGGTCGCGGTTGCGCCAGAGGGCACGGCAGGCAGATCGCCATTTGCCGATGACTGCGTGACCGTGCTGGTATTGCGCTCGCCATCTTGCGTGACGTTCGCAGTATTGCCCAGCCCAGGCAGGCCGCCCGATTGGGTGATCGTCGATGCGTTGTCGGCACCCGCCTGAACGTTCGATGCAAAGCCGGACTCGCCACCCTGCTCGATGACCGAGTTGTGGCCAAGGCCGGTTTGCGAGATGTCGGCAGTGTTGTCGTTGTCGGTCGACGCCGGGTTAAGCAACCCGGTTCCGCTGCCCTGGTTGATGGACGCTATGTTGTCGTCGCCGTCCTGGCCGATGGTGGCGAGGTTGTTGGAGCCGCCGTTCGTTCCGACGATCTGTGTCGTATTGGCGGCGTTCCCCGTGCCGGTTTGCGTGATATCAGCCGTGCTGTCGGTGATATCGGCGGGGTTGACCGGAAATGTACCTACGATCGGAATCGTGACTGTCGCCGCGCCCGGACCCTGCTGGGCCGATGCCGTGTTGCCCGATCCGCTCTGGTTGATGCCGGCAGTGTTGCCGCCCTGCGTCGAGTCCTGAAGGATCGTCGCAGTGTTCGCCGCACCGTTTGCCGCATTGTCTTGCGTGATCGACGCGGTCTGGGTGCCCGAGCCTTCAAGCTGGTCGATGTCTGCGATGTTGGTGCCGGATCCGCCGCCGTCGGACTGGGTCACGTCGGCGACGTCATTGTCACCGTTCTGGAAAATGGTGGAAGAGCCACCGGTGCCACCTGTCTGGGTGACGGTAGAGGTATTGGTCGCACCGATCTGTTCGATGGTGCTGTCATTGGCAAAGGCCGGCGCCGTGAAGGCGATGGTCATGGCCGAGGTCAGAAGAAGGTTTTTCATTTTTCTGTTCCATTGAAAAAGGATTGATGAGCACCCCGCGCGATTGCCCGCGCGGGGTGCGCTTGATCAGCTTATTGGCTGACCGTTGCCGTGTTGCCGGTACCCGTCTGCGTGATGTTCGACATGTTGCCGCTGGTCACCATCTGGCTGACGGTGGCCGTGTTCCCGTCACCCGATTGCGTGATCGAGCTCCAGTTGTCATCGCTGGCTTGCGTGACGCTTGCCATCTGGTTCGCGTCGGACTGGGTAATCATGCTTTCGTTCATGTTGCCCGACTGATCGACCATCGCGGTTTGGAAATCACCCTGCTGCATGATCGTGCTCAGGTTACCCGTACCGGACTGCGTGAGCGTCGCCTCAGCACCCTCGCCATCAGACTGGTTGATGGTGCTCATGCCGCTGGTGCCGCTTTGTGTGACCGACGCCATGGAGCTGGTGTTGGTCTGTTCGACATCGCTGGTGTTACCCGTTCCGCTTTGCGTGACGGTCGCGGTGGAAAAACGGCTCTGCCCGAGTTGATCGATGGTCGAGCTATCCCCCGTGCCGGTTTGCTCGACCGTAGCGGTGACGGAGCGCGCGCGCTGGGTGATCTCGCTGCTGTTGTTGTCACCGTTCTGGGTGACCGAGGCGGTCATCTCACTGTTCGGTCCTTGCGAGACGTCCGAGAAGTTGCCTTCACCCATCTGGAACACGTCAACCAGTGCGGCCGAGCCACGCTGCTGCACGTTGGACGCGTTGCCGACACCGTCTTGGTACACGTTGGCATCGGTGAACGGGTTGGCATCTTGGTCAAACACGTTCTGCAACACGGTCGAGGTGTTGTCCTGACCGATCTGGTCGTTGCGCGCGGTCACGCCTGAGCCGGCACCGTCGCTCGGCGGCTGGTTCGGATTGCCCGACTGCACGATGCTCGAGTCGTTGCCAGAGCCGTCCTGGATGATGCGGCCGTTCAGGCTGAAGCCCGAGGGGATGCCATCCGGCGGAACTTGCTGCGTACCGTTCGAGTTCTGGTCGATCGACGCCGTGTTGGTCGGCGAGTTCGGCTGGTCCGGGTTTGACTGTTCGATCCGGGCGCGGGCGTTGCCACCCAGCTGGTTGATCGTCGCCATGTTGGTCGGAATCTGAAAGCCGGGAATGCCGTTCGGGTCTTCGGACTGGGTCACCTCGGCAAGGTTGCCGCTGCCGTCCTGCGAGATGGCCGAGACGCCTTCGTTGCCGCCGGTCTGGTCGACATTTGCGGTGTTCGAGAGGCCGATCTGGTCGATCGTGACAATCCGAAATACGTGACATTTTTGAATCACCTCGAAGCGACCGTATATGTCAATTGAGTAACAGGTGGGAAATTTCGTTTTGAAGTGAAGTACTTGTGAACCGTCCACATAATCATCACGGCCGAATGAGGCTCGAACGAAATCTTTTCACAACAACACCTTAAGGAAGACTTCGTTAAGAAAAATTCTAGCTCAGATAGAAGCGCGGCCACCTCGCTAAACAAAAGCGCATCGTGAAGCCGAGCAGAATTGTGGCTTTATCGGCTGCAGGATTAGGTCTGGTCGAATCAATCGGTCTCGCAAACGTCTGACTGCATTCCAGCGCGTCCGATGCATTAACAAGAGTTCGACCTTCACCCCGAACCACAACCAACAGTCTTGTAATTGCCCCAACATTCTTGAGGCGAATATAGATCGCAGCCTTCGGCGATGGCTTCGAACATGATGCTCCCGCGGGGCAAGCCCGTCGAGGCTCTTATGCGGGCGGTGATGGTTGGGGTCGTTGCGCCATGCCGCAATCATGCTGCGCCAAAGCTCGATTTCGTAAACGTTGAACGGTTGGCCCACACTCCGCCAGGTGAAAGCTGTAGAGACACTCCCCACAACCTCTCTAGCCAAGGCATTTGTAGCAAAGAGTTTTTCAAATAACATCAAGGTGGTACCCGCGGCCGGACTCGAACCGGCACGGCCTTTCGGCCTGGAGATTTTAAGTCTCCTGTGTCTACCATTCCACCACGCGGGCTCAGCTTCCCGTCGTAGCGTGCAGGCGTCGCGATCACAACTCTTCTTCGCTTTGTTCCAGCACCGGCAGCAAATGTCGTTCGCCCAGCCACGGATTCATCCGCAGCGCCTCCCGCAACGCCAGTGCCGCCTCACCCGGCCGGCCCAGGGCGTGCAGGGTCAGCGCCTGTCCGGTCCGCGCCGCTACATGGCGCGGCTGCAATTCCAGTGTCCGCTCCAGATCGGGCAGCGCCGCGTCGAAATCTTGCCGCAGGAAATGGATAAAGGCCCGCTGGTTGTACCCTTCGGCATAGTCCGGACAATAGGCCACCAGCGCCTCCGCCGCCGCCATCGCCGCGTCATAGTCGTACGCCTCGCGCCGCGCCATTGCCTCGTCCAGAAGCCCTTGCGCCTTATCGTCCGGCGCCTCGGCCCAAAGCGCCCACATCTTGTCCGACAGCGCCCGCCCCGCCGCCTCGTCCGGTGCATCCTGCGCCGCCTCGATCAGCCGCGACAGCTCCGCCCCATGGTCGGGCGCGTCCGGACAGGTCTCGGCCCAGGTCGGACCGGCCAGCACGCAGGCAATCAGCAAATGTCTCATGGGATCAATGATGCGCCCCGCGCCCGCGAAATCAACGCGCAAATCCGCCCGGTTCAGAACACCTCTGACAGCGCGTTTTCCTTCACAGCCTCCATCGCCACGTAGGTCGAGGTTTTCGACACATGCGGCAAGGTGCTGATCTGTTCGGCCAGCACCCGGCGATAGTCCTGCATGTCCTGTGTCCGGATCTTCATCAGGTAATCGAAATTCCCCGCGATCAGATGCACCTGTTCGATCTCGGGGATCCGCTTCACCGCCGCGTTGAACTCCGCCAGCGCGCTTTCCCGCGTATCGGTCAGGCTGACCTCCACGAAACTCACGTGGTCCAGCCCCAGCCGGATCGGGTCCACCAGCGCCCGGTACCCCGAGATCACGCCGTCCCGCTCCAGCTTGCGCAGCCGCGCCTGTGTCGGCGACTTCGACAAGCCGATCCGCCCGGCCAGTTCGGTGATGCTGATCCGCCCCTCCGCAACCAGCACGCGAAGAATCGCCTTGTCGAACTGATCCAGCTCGCTTGCATCCATTTGACTTGTCCTCCCGGTGAATTACCGTCCGTTTATCCCGCGCAACCACACCAATCGGGAAATCAGATCAGAAATACAGTGATACACTAGTCCAAACCGCCACCCCCCAGCAAGAGGACCGCAATGCCCTACGATTCCGACCTGCGCCGTGTGATCGACCAGACCACCTATGCCGAGGAGGCCGAAACCGTCGCCCGCCTGACCGAGGTGGCGGGGCTCACGGAAGAGGACCGCGTGCGCATATCGAAATCCGGCGCCGACCTCGTGCGCCGCATCCGCAACCAGTCGGACCCGGGGTTGATGGAGGTGTTCCTCGCCGAATACGGTCTTTCCACCGACGAGGGCATCGCGCTGATGTGCCTGGCCGAAGCGCTCCTGCGCGTGCCCGACGCCGACACGATCGACGCCCTGATCGAGGACAAGATCGCGCCGTCGGACTGGGGCAAGCACATGGGCCATTCCACCTCGCCGCTGGTCAACGCCTCGACCTGGGCACTGATGCTGACCGGCAAGGTGCTGAAGGACGACAATCCGGGCCCCGTCGGCCACCTGCGCGGCGCCATCCGCCGCCTGGGCGAGCCCGTCATCCGCACCGCCGTCGGCCGCGCCATGCGCGAAATGGGCCGCCAGTTCGTGCTGGGCGAGACCATCGACGCGGCCATGGACCGCGCCGCGAAGATGGAGAAGAAGGGCTACACCTACTCCTACGACATGCTGGGCGAGGCCGCGCGCACCGATGCCGACGCCATCCGCTATCACCTGGCCTATTCCCGCGCGATCAGCGCCATTTCCAACGCCTGCACGCACAAGGAAATCCGCAAGAACCCCGGCATCTCGGTCAAACTTTCGGCGCTCCACCCCCGCTACGAGGTCGCGCAACAGCATCAGGTCATGGACGTTCTGATGCCCCGCCTGCGCTCTCTCGCCATCCTCGCGAAATCCGCCCGCATGGGCCTCAACATCGACGCCGAAGAGGCCGACCGCCTGTCGCTCTCGCTCGAGGTGATCGAGGCCACGCTTTCCGAGCCGTCGCTGGCCGGATGGGACGGCTTCGGCGTCGTGGTGCAGGCCTACGGCCAACGCGCTTCCCACGTCCTCGACTACCTGCATGACCTTTCGCAAAAGCTGAACCGCCGCATCATGGTCCGCCTGGTGAAAGGCGCCTACTGGGACACCGAGATCAAGCAGGCCCAGGTCGAAGGCATCGACGGCTTCCCGGTCTTCACCTCGAAACCTGCGACCGACATTTCCTACATCGCCAATGCGCGCAAGCTCCTGTCGATGACCGATCACATCTACCCGCAATTCGCCACGCACAACGCCCATACCGTGGCCGCCATCCTCGACATGGCGCGCGAGATGGAGAAAGGCCCCGAGACCTTCGAATTCCAGCGCCTGCACGGCATGGGCGAGTCGCTGCATAACATCGTCATGAAGGACCACGGCACCAACTGCCGCATCTACGCCCCCGTCGGCGCCCACCGCGACCTGCTGGCCTATCTGGTGCGCCGCCTTCTGGAAAACGGCGCCAACTCCAGCTTCGTCAATCAGATCGTGGACGAGGACGTCGCCCCCGAAACCGTCGCCCGCGACCCGTTCGAGGCCTACAAGGACGACCGCCCACAACTGCCCACCGGGCCGGAACTCTTCCTGCCCGAACGCCCCAATTCCAAGGGCTTCGACCTCAAGCACCAGCCGACGCTCGACGTGATCGAGGCCGCCCGCGGCCCCTTCGCCAACGCCACGTGGGACGCAGCCCCGCTGATCGCGGGCAAGGCGGCCCCGGAAGACCCCGAAGCGGTCTCGAACCCCGCCGACCCTTCCGACAGCCCCGGCACCGTCGCAACGGCCAGCAAGGCCGACATCGAAACCGCGCTGTCCTCGGCCGCGCCCTGGGACGCCTCGATCGAGGAGCGCGCGAAAATCCTCAACGCCGCCGCCGATCTCTACGAGGAAAACTTCGGCGAGATCTTCGCCATCCTCGCCCGCGAGGCCGGCAAGACCCCGATGGACGCCGTGGCCGAACTGCGCGAGGCCGTGGACTTCCTGCGCTATTACGCCGCCAACGCGCCGCAGGACCCGCCCGTGGGCACCTTCACCTGCATCAGCCCGTGGAACTTCCCGCTGGCGATCTTCACCGGCCAGATCAGCGCCGCCCTGGCTGCCGGCAACGCCGTGCTCGCCAAACCGGCCGAGCAGACTCCGCTGATCGCCCATTACGCCATCTCGCTCATGCACAAGGCCGGCGTGCCGAAAACCGCCGTGCAACTCCTGCCCGGCGCGGGCGACGTGGGCGCGGCGCTCACGTCTGACGCCCGCATCGGCGGCATGGCCTTCACCGGCTCGACCGAAACCGCGCTCAAGATCCGCGCCACCATGGCCAAGAACCTCGCCCCCGGCGCGCCGCTCATCGCCGAAACCGGCGGGCTCAACGCCATGATCGTCGATTCCACCGCCCTGCCCGAACAGGCCGTGCAGGCGATCGTCGAATCCGCTTTCCAGTCGGCGGGCCAACGCTGCTCCGCCCTGCGCTGCCTCTACGTACAAGAGGACGTGGCCGAGGGCTTTACCGAAATGCTCACCGGCGCGATGGACGCGCTTTCCATGGGCAAACCGTGGTCACTCTCGACCGATGTCGGCCCCGTGATCGACACCGAGGCCCGCGACGGCATCGCCGCCCATATCGAACAGGCCCGCGCCGACGGCCGCCTCATCCACGAGATCCCCTCGCCCAATTCCGGCTGCTTCATCGCGCCCACGCTGATCAAGGTGAACGGGATCGAGGACATGCAGCGCGAAATCTTCGGCCCCGTCCTGCACATGGCCACCTTCAAGTCGCACAACCTCGACAAGGTGATCGGCGCCATCAACGGCACCGGCTATGGCCTGACCTTCGGCCTGATGACCCGCATCGACGACCGCGTCCAGCACGTGACCGAGGCGGTGCACGCCGGCAACATCTACGTCAACCGCAACCAGATCGGCGCCATCGTCGGCAGCCAACCCTTTGGCGGCGAAGGCCTTTCCGGCACCGGCCCCAAGGCGGGCGGCCCCAACTACCTCGCGCGCTACACGTCCCGTCCGGCGGATCACACGGATGCCACCTGGGACAAAGACATGGACGCCAAGGCTGTGCAATCCGCGCTCGACAAGGCCGCCAAGGGCCACACGCCCGACCCGGTCGAGGCCATTGTCCTGCCCGGCCCCACCGGCGAATCCAACCGCCTGACGGCCCACGCCCGCCCGCCGCTCCTCTGCCTCGGCCCGACCAAGGAGATGGCCGAGGCGCAGGCCAAGGCCGTCGAGGCCCTGGGCGGCCGCGCCCTGCGTACCACCGGCAAAGTCGAGCCGGATGCCCTCACCACGCTCTCGGGCTTCTCCGGCGCGCTTTGGTGGGGTGACGCCGACACGGCCCGTGCCTATGCATCGGCGCTCAGCCAGCGCAATGGCCCGATCCTGCCGCTGATCACCGGCCTGCCCGATACCGGCCACGTCATGGGCGAACGCCTTGTTTGCGTCGACACCACGGCGGCAGGCGGCAATGCGGCCCTTCTGGGTGGCGTCGCTTGAGCAAAGGCCGGCGCCCCGGCTTTTTCTTGCTGAAAATACTCATATCCCGCCGCCCGCCACGGGCGCGGGATATGACGTATGACACCTCGCCAAGACCACCGCGCCCATTTTCTGCGCAGAAAATGGATTGGAAAATACAAATTTTCCAAATCAGAATTTGCGCAAATTCTGCCCGCCCGGCCGCACGCGCGCGCTTGACCTTCCCGCGGCGCGCGGCCACCTTGCGTCAATGATCCCCATACGCGACCATAACCCCTCGGGGCGTATCCCATTCGTCACCTACGGGCTGATGATCCTCAATATCGGGATCTTCCTCAGTTACTTCCCCGCGCTGTCGGGCGATCCGCGCGCGTTGATGGTGTTCTATTACGACTGGGCGATGGTCCCGGCGCGGGTCACCAGCGAGGGCACCTATACCACCCTCATCACCTCCACCTTCCTGCACGGCGGCTGGATGCACCTTGCCGGCAACATGCTGTTTTTGTGGATCTTCGGGGACAACATGGAAGAGGAATTCGGCCATGTGGGCTACCTCCTCTTCTACCTCGCCTGCGGGCTTGCCGCCAGCGGCGCGCAACTCGTTTCGGCGCCGCTCAGCCAGGTGCCCACGGTCGGCGCCTCGGGCGCCATCGCCGGGGTGATGGGCGGCTACCTGCTCCTGTTCCCCAAGGCCAAGATCGACATCTTCATCTTTCTCGTCTTCATCATCCGCATCATCTCGGTCCCGGCCTGGATCATGCTGGGCCTCTGGTTCTTCTTCCAGCTTTTCGGCGGCGCCGGCAGCAGCGCGGATGATGGCGGCGTGGCCTACTGGGCCCATGCGGGCGGCTTCGTGGCCGGGCTCATTCTGACCCTGCCGCTCTTCCTGCGCCGCGGCGGCCCCGCCTATTGGGACCGCACCGAGGGCCATCCGCCACACCCGGAAGCGAAATACAAGCTCAGCCGCACGAACATCCCCAAGGTCACACGCAAATGACCCTGCACACCGCCAGTTGTCATTGCGGCGCGGTGCGCTTCACCGTCGATATCGACGGGCCCATCCAGGGCGCGATGCGCTGCACCTGTTCGTACTGCCGTCGCCGCGCGGCCCCCAATATCAGCGTGCCCCTGTCCCGCCTCACCATCACCCAAGGCGCCGACAACCTCAGCCTCTACACCTGGGGCACCGGCACGGCGCAGCACTATTTCTGCAAGACCTGCGGGATCTACACGCACCACCAGCGCCGCTCGGACCCAACCGAGTATGGCATCAATCTCGGCTGCATCGACGGCCAGAACCCGGCAGACCACGAGCCGATCCCGTGGAACGACGGCGTCAACCACCCCTCGGACGCGAAAAAGACCTAAGGCGTTTCCGGGTCAGTCTGAAACATGCATCGCTTTTTGCCTCTCAAGAGGCAGTGAAAAGCGATCCAGTGTGTCCCTGAAACGCTCTAGACCGGCCTCAGGTATTGCGGATGATCCCGGCGAACTTGTCGAAAATCGCCTCGTTGGCGCAGACCACGTTCCCGTCTTCCAACAGTTCGCCCCCGGGCGTCAGCGACTCGACGAAGCCGCCGGCCTCTTTCACGATGATGACACCCGCCGCAATGTCCCAGGCGTTCAGCCTGCGCTCCCAGAACCCTTCGTAGCGGCCCGCCGCGACATAGGCCATGTCCAGCGCCGCCGACCCCCAGCGCCGCACGCCCGCGCAGGTCGGCATCAGCCGCGCCAGGTCCTGCAACGTCGCAGGCAGGTCGCCGCGCCCGCCGAAGGGCACGCCGGTGGCAAAGATCGACTCGATCAGCTTGGACCGGCCCGACACCCGCAGGCGCTTTTCGTTGATGAACGCACCCTCGCCCTTCTCGGCCAGGAACATCTCGTCCTTGGCGGCGTCGAAAATGACCCCCCCCACGACCTGCCCCTTGTGCTCCAGCGCGATCGAAACACACCAATGCGGCAGCCCGTGCAGGAAATTCGTCGTCCCGTCCAGCGGGTCCACGATCCAGCGCCGCGTCGGGTCCTTGCCCTCTTCGCCGCCGCCCTCTTCGGCCAGCCAGCCATAGGTCGGCCGCGCGCCCATCAGCTCTTCTTTAAGGATCGCCTCGGCCGCGATGTCGGCGCGGCTGACGAAATCGCCCGCGCCCTTCATGCTGACCTGAAGGTTCTCGACCTCGCGGAAATCCTTGACCAGCGACCGCCCCGCCTTGCGTGCGGCTTTCAGCATGATGTTGAGATTGGCACTGCCGGGCATGTCTCGGGCTCCTTTGGGGTCAGGCCGCGCGTATACGCGCGCCGGTCGCGCACCGCAAGAGGCCGCAAGCGCCAGCGCGGCCCCCCCCCCTTTCCACTCCCGCGCCCTGCGCCTAGCATGGCGGCAAAAGCAAAGGAGGTCCGGCGTATTGGACAAGGTCAGCTTCACCCAGATGAAGGACGGCACCAGGGAAGATTACGAATTCCTGACCGCCCACGAGATCGACCACACCAAGCATACCGCGCAGCGCCTGCTCAAGGCGCTGGTCGAACTGGACGAAAGCCTGTCAGGCTACCAGATCACCCGGCTGGGCCATTCGGTGCAATCGGCCACCCGTGCCTGGCGCGACGGGGCCGATATCGATTGGGTCGTGGGCGCGCTTTTGCACGATATCGGCGACATTTACGCGCCCTACAATCACGACGAATACGCCGCCACGATCCTGAAACCCTTCGTGCGCGAGCAGGTCACGTGGTGCGTCGCCACCCATGGCGATTTCCAGATGCTATACTACGGCCACCACCTCGACGGCGCCGATCCGAACAAGCGCGACCGCCACGCCGGCCACGCCTATTTCGACGACTGCGCCGAATTCTGCGAACGCTGGGACCAGGCCTCGTTCGATCCCGGCTACGACACCCTGCCGCTCGAGTTTTTCGCGCCCATGGTCGAAGAGGTCTTCGCCCGCACGCCCTATGACCCGGACGTGATCCGCCCCGGCGCGCGCGAACCGCTGGTCGATCCGGAGAGAGCCGCCGAACGCGGCTGAAACCGTCGCGCCCCGTCACCCGGGGCGCGACCTTGGCGCGCTAGTCCGTCGATGCGATCGTCGGCGCGTTGGGATAGCTGGTGCAGGTCCCGTGGCTGCCCGCCGGGTCCTGGCAGGCAGCGTTCAGGATGCCCCAGATGAAATCCACCTGCGTCGCCGTCACCGTGGGTCCGCCCACGCCGTAGAACCAGCTGGGATTGGGCGTGCCCATTTCCACCTGCTGATAGCCCAGCAGGTTGGGCCGCCAGCCCGCGCCCACACCGGCCAGGGTCGAGGTGCCGTCCTCGTCCGCCGCCGCCTGCGAATGGCAGGTCGTGCAGCTGGCCGAATTGACGAACCCGCCCTCGGTGATCGTGGCGCCGGTGCCCGTCGGGAGCCCCGTCGCCGTGGTGAACGAGGTCTGGGTGCCCTTGAGGCGATAGTTCTTCCACGCCGGATCCTCGGCGCTGATCGTCCGTGGGTCCGGATCGGTGGCTGCCGTGGCGATGCCCATCTCCTGGAACAGCGCCTGCAACTCCGCCGTGATCTCCTCGCCCGTCTCGGCTGGGTCATAGACCTCGCCACTCACGAACAGCGGGTCATTCCCCGTCACCTTGTCGTCGTTCAGCTCGATCTTCGGCGGGATGAACCCGGTGCCGAAATTCGCGCCCGCCTGCGCCGTGGGGTTCGCGTCGTAGCCAAAGCTGTCATTGCACCCGATGTAATCACAGCGTCCCTGGTTGGCGACATGCTCCATCGCGTACCAGTGCCACGTCGGCAGGTCCTTCGATGCGTTCGTCATCGCCAGCATGTAGTAATAGCCCGGCACTTGCTCTTCCCCGCCATCGCCGTCCAGGTAGACGGTCAGGTAGGGATAATCAGGGTTGTTCGGCACGTCGCTGCCGTCGATATCCTGGATAAGACCCTGGTCCATCAGGATATCCTGGTGCAGGAAATCCGCCTTCACCATCACCGCGTCGATCGGGAATCGCACCTCCAGCGCATGCGCGCCCGCGATGTCGCCCGCCTTGATCGCCGCGTTCTGCGCCCGGTTGCGCGCGCCCAGCCCCTCGCGGGAATAAAGGTCGTTTCGATAGATGTAGTCGGTCATCGACTTGTTGCGGAACACCAGCTCCAGCTCCAGGTCCCGCAGCAGCCGCCCGGGGTCGATCTCGTCGGCGGGCACAAGGCCCCTGTGATTGATCACCCCTTGCGCCGGCTTGCCGTTGGGCGTCGCGGGCAGCGGGCTGATCGGATCATAATCCGCCCTGAAAACCGGGCATTGAGTCGGCTGATCCCCCTGCACCGGCGCCGCGTCGGGATCGCAGCAATTGCTGGTCACCTCCGCGCTGCACAGCGGCAGCGGGCTCTCGGGCCAGATCGTCTGGTCGATCCCCCAGGTCCAGAACTCGGCGGCCACCGCGTTGGTCAGCTGCGCCCATGCAAAGGCATCGGGACAGGTCGCCGCCCCCGACACCGCGTTGATCCCGGCGATTGCGGCCGTGCCGTTCTCGACCGTGACCGCGCAGGTGTCGGCATCCTGCACGAAACTGCGGTACAGCATGAATTTCTGCAATCCGTTCGGCCCGTCCTGCGCCTGAACCGGCAGCGACGCCAGTCCCGCAACTGCGGCCAGAATGGCCGACCGTCCGGTGAATCTCGGTATCATCATCTGAAAAACCCTTCGTTTGCTTGAAATGAACCCATCTGTCACTCGCACCAATGGGCTTACCTTACGTAAGTCAGCGATTCCCGCTAAGGTTTATTTTGATTTTTTTGTTTACCTTTAGATTGTTCCACCCAACCCCGCCGCGCCGCACCCCAAGAAAATGCCGCCCGCGTCTTTCCCTCGCCCTGCCATTTCGGTATTCCGGCCAAGACCTCATTTTCCGATCACGGGACCCGCATCATGGCGATGGAAAAGACCTTCAACGCAGCCGAGGCCGAACCGCGCCTCTCCGAAGCCTGGGAAACCTCAGGGGCCTTCAAGGCCGGCGCCAACGCCAAGCCAGGGGCCGAGACCTATTCCATAATGATCCCGCCCCCGAACGTGACGGGGTCGCTGCACATGGGTCATGCCTTCAACAACACGTTGCAGGACATCCTGATCCGCTGGCACCGGATGCGCGGCTTCGACACGCTGTGGCAGCCCGGCACAGACCACGCCGGCATCGCCACCCAGATGGTAACCGAGCGCGACATGGCCGCGAATGGCGAGCCCACGCGCACGGAAATGGGCCGTGAGGAGTTCGAAAAGCGCGTCTGGCAGCAGAAGATCAAGTCGCGCGGCACCATCATCGGGCAACTGAAGCGCCTCGGCGCCTCCTGCGACTGGTCGCGCGAGGCGTTCACCATGTCCGGCGCCCCCTCGGCCCCCGAGGGCGAGGAGGGCAATTTCCACGACGCCGTCATCAAGGTCTTCGTCGACATGTTCGAGAAGGGCCTCATTTATCGCGGCAAGCGGCTGGTCAACTGGGACCCGCATTTCGAGACCGCCATCTCCGACCTCGAAGTCGAGAATACCGAGGTCGCGGGCCACATGTGGCACTTCAAGTACCCGCTGGCGGGTGGGGCCACCTACACCTATGTCGAGCGCGACAAAGACGGGAATGTCACCCTCGAAGAAGAGCGCGACTATATCTCCATCGCCACCACGCGCCCCGAAACCATGCTGGGCGACGGGGCGGTCGCGGTTCATCCGTCAGATGAACGGTACGCCCCAATCGTCGGAAAACTTTGCGAAATTCCCGTTGGTCCGAAAGAGCACCGCCGCCTGATCCCGATCATCACCGACGATTACCCGGACCCCGATTTCGGATCGGGCGCGGTCAAGATCACCGGCGCGCATGACTTCAACGACTACGCCGTGGCGCAGCGTGGAGGCATCCCCATGTACCGCCTGATGGACACCAGGGGCGCGATGCGCGACGACGGCCCGGCCTATGCCAGGATGGCCGAGATCGCCATGGCCGTCGCCAAGGGTGAGCGCACCCTGACCGAGGCCGAGGCCGACACGATCAACCTCGTCCCCGACGATCTGCGGGGCCTCGATCGCTTCGAGGCGCGCGAAAAGGTCGTCCGGCAGATCACCGACGAGGGTCTCGCGGTCAATGTTGAAAATGATCAAGGCGAGACCGTGCCGCTTGTGGAAAATAAGCCGATCATGCAGCCTTTTGGCGACCGCTCGAAGGTCGTGATCGAGCCGATGCTGACCGATCAGTGGTTCGTCGCCACCGACAAGATCGTCGGCCCCGCCATCGAGGCGGTGAAATCCGGCGAGGTCACCATCCTGCCCGAGCAGGACCGCAAGGTCTATTTCAACTGGCTGGAAAACATCGAGCCGTGGTGCATCTCGCGCCAGCTCTGGTGGGGGCACCAGATTCCGGTCTGGTACGGGTTCGACCTTGCCGCACCGGACTTCCGCGATGCCGAAGGCGACGGGGCCCTCGATCTTGTTGAAATGCTTGACGTTCTCAACGAAAGCCACTTCGCACCTCTGATGGAATGCGGCCACGATTTCGAGGCCACCGCACAAGCCTTCGCGGCGCAGCTCACCGACCTGCCCACGCCCCTGCAATCCATGACCGTGGTCGAGGCGAAGGACCGCGAGGATGCCCTGCATCAGCTTGCCTCCAGCCTTGCCGACTACACCGCCAGCCAGGACCCGACGCATCTCGTCTACCCGGTCTGGCGCGACCCCGACGTGCTCGACACCTGGTTCTCGTCGGGCCTCTGGCCCATCGGCACACTGGGCTGGCCCGAAAAGACCCCCGAGCTGGAAAAATACTTTCCCACCAGCGTGTTGGTCACCGGCTTCGACATCATCTTCTTCTGGGTCGCCCGGATGATGATGATGCAATACGCCGTCGTGGGCGAAAAGCCGTTCTCGGACGTCTATGTCCACGCGCTGGTGCGCGACGAGAAGGGCAAGAAGATGTCCAAGTCGCTTGGCAATGTGCTCGACCCGCTGGAACTGATCGACGATTACGGCGCCGACGCCGTCCGCTTCACCCTGACGGCCATGGCGGCCATGGGCCGCGACCTGAAGTTGTCGCCGCAACGCATTGCAGGATATAGAAATTTCGGCACCAAGCTCTGGAACGCCGCCCGTTTCGCCGAAATGAACGAGGCGGTCGGCAGCACCGGCGCGATCCCGCAGCCGAAACAGACCGTAAACCGTTGGATTCTCGGCGAAACCGCCAAGACCAAGGCGCTCGTCGATACGGCCCTTTCGCAGTATCGCTTCAACGATGCCGCCAACACGCTTTATGCCTTCGTCTGGGGCACGGTCTGCGACTGGTACGTGGAATTCTCCAAGCCGCTCCTGCTCGACGGCACGGGCGAGGTGAAGCGTGAGACGCAAGACACCATGGCCTGGGTCATCGACCAGTGCCTGATCCTGCTGCACCCCATCATGCCCTTCATCACCGAAGAGCTCTGGGGCACACTGGCCAAGCGCGAAAGCATGCTGATCCACGCCGACTGGCCCACCTATGGCGACGAGTTGATCGACGCCGAGGCCGATGCCGAGATGAACTGGGTCATCGCCCTGATCGACTCCGTCCGTTCCGCCCGCGCGCAAGTGCACGTGCCCGTGGGACTCTACACGCCACTCCTCGTGACCGAGTTCTCGAAATCCGCGCGCCTTGCCTGGGACAACAACGCCACGATGATCAAGCGCCTTGCCCGGATCGAGGCACTGGAAGTCGTCGACAGCTTCCCCAAGGGCTGCATCACCATCCCCGCCGAGGGCGCCAGCTTCGGCCTGCCCCTGGCCGACGTCATCGACGTGGCCGAGGAAAAGGCGCGGCTGGAAAAGACCCTCGGCAAGCTGGAAAAGGAACTTGGCGGCCTGCGCGGCCGGCTGAACAACCCCAAGTTCGTCGAAAGCGCCCCGGAAGAGGTGGTCGAGGAAGCGCGCGAAAATCTCGCCGCCCGGGAAGAGGAAGAAAGCAAGCTGCGCGCCGCCCTCGACCGGCTGGCTGAACTGGGCTGACAAATCCCGGCTTTTTCTTGCTTAAAATACTCATAACGCCACGTCCGCCCCGGGCGT
Organism: Roseovarius sp. MMSF_3298; assembly: GCF_030733705.1. NCBI lineage: Bacteria > Pseudomonadati > Pseudomonadota > Alphaproteobacteria > Rhodobacterales > Roseobacteraceae > Roseovarius > Roseovarius sp. MMSF_3298. The sequence continues at coordinate 174,477 of NZ_JASHIN010000005.1, read as the reverse complement.
GGCGTTAACTTTTCCGGGTGCCGGAAATTGGCACCGACGCGATGCCACCCAAATACCGACGCGATACCGACACGGGATTCGGGCGTTAACCTCTCCACCCTTCGCCTTGCACCCGGCCCGGCTTTGACGTTACCTCTCCGCATGACCGGCCCACGCTATACCGATATCGTCCGCGCCCTGCCCGCCTCGGTCCCCTTTGTCGGCCCCGAGGTCCGCGAGCGCGAAACTGGCACGCCCTTCGCCGCCCGTCTCGGCGCCAACGAGAACGTCTTCGGGCCTTCGCCCAAGGCCATCGCGGCGATGCAGGAGGCAGTCCACGACATCTGGAAATACAGCGACGCCACCAGCCACGATCTGCGCCACGCGCTGGCCGCGCACCACGGTATAGCCCCTGAAAATATCGTTGTGGGCGAAGGGATTGACGGCCTTCTGGGGTATCTTGTCCGCCTGCTGGTCGAACCCGGCGATGCCGTCGTCACCTCCAACGGAGCCTATCCCACCTTCAACTACCACGTCGCGGGGTTCGGCGGGGAGCTCCACAAGGTTCCCTACAAGGACGATCACGAAGACCCGACCGCGCTCTTTACTAGGGCGAAAGAGGTCGGTGCGAAACTCGTCTACCTCGCCAACCCCGACAACCCGATGGGCACATGGCACGATGGCGCGGTGATCCGCGCCGCGCTCGATGATCTGCCCCAAGGCTGCCTCCTGATGCTCGACGAGGCCTATATCGAATTCGCCCCCGACGGCACCGCGCCGGAGCTGGACATAGACGACCCGCGCGTCATCCGAATGCGCACCTTTTCAAAGGCTTACGGCATCGCCGGGGCCCGCATCGCCTATGCCATGGGCGCGCCTGACCTGATCCAGAGCTTCGACAAGATCCGCAACCATTTCGGCGTCAACCGTATCGCCCAGTCCGGTGCACTGGCGGCCTTGCAGGACGAGGCGTGGCTGACCAAGACGGTCGCATGGATGTCCGAGGCCCGCGACCGCATCGCCGAGATCGCCGCCGCCAACGGCCTGCACAGCCTGCCTTCGGCGGCCAATTTCGTCGCCGTCGACTGTGGCCACGATGGCGATTTCGCCCGCATGGTCCTGAATGAACTGATCGAACGCGACCTCTTCGTGCGCATGCCGGGTGTCGCCCCGCTAAACCGATGCATCCGCATCAGCTGTGGGCGCCCGCAGGATCTCGACCTGCTGGCACAGGCCCTGCCCGAAGCGCTGGCGGCGGCCCGTTCGTAAAATTTAACTGACAGCAACATTTCCTGCACTAAAATCACGTGTATGAGACGTGGCCAGATGCAAGAAGCACCGAACTATACCAATGCCGCATTGGTCATGGGGCTGGTCAATTTGCTTTGGATTTTCATGGCCTTGTGGATCATGTTCGGCCTGCCCGTGGTCATGGCCGTGGGCTACGGGCTGAACCTGTTGATCACGCGATTCAGCCGTTCGAACGCCTAGGCCGCGGCCAGAACCTGCGCCGCCTTCTGCACCGCACCATCGCCATGCGCGATATTCAGCGCAGTCAGCCCCGCCTCGACCGCCCCCAGCACACCCAGCAGCGCGTGACCGTTCAGGTGGCCCATATGCCCGATCCGGAAATAACCGGTGCTGCGCGGGTCCTCCTCGGTCTGCATGCCCAGCCCGATCCCCAGCGTGACGCCCATATGCGCCTCGACCCATTGGCGCAGCTCTTCGCCCAACGGCTTGCCGATCGCCAGTGACGTCACGGCCCGGCTACGATGCGCCGCATCCGGAATATTCAGCCTCAGCGGCCCCTCCGCGCTCCACGCCTCGCACGCGGCCCAGACCGCGCGGGCCAGCCGGTCATGCCGCGCCCAGACGGCCTCGATGCCTTCTTCGCCAAGCATATCAAGGGCTTCGCGCAGGCCATACAGGTGATGCGTCGGCGCCGTACCGCCGAAATACTGGTAGAAAAGCTCCGGCTCGGTCCGCGGCCCCCAGTCCCAATACCGGCTGACGCGCGGAACCGTCCGGCGCACGTCCGAAGCCTTTTCATTGAAAAAGACAAAGCCCAAGCCCGGCGGCGTCATCAGCCCTTTCTGGCTGCCCGCGACCATCACGTCGACGCCCCAGGCGTCCATCTCGAACCTGTCACAGGCCAGCGAAGCGATGCAGTCGGCGGCCAGCAGGGCCGGATGCCCCGCCGCATCCATCGCCGCGCGCACCGCGGCCACATCGTTCAGCACCGACGAGGACGTGTCCACATGTGTGACCAGAACCGCCTTGATATCATGCGCTTTATCCGCTCGCAGTGCGTCCTCGACGGTCTGTGGATCGACCGGCGCCTGCCGTCCGAAATCCAGCATCTGCACCTCGATCCCGCGCGCCTCTGCGACCTCGGCCCAGCCGTGCCCGAACCGTCCCGTCGCCAGCACCAGCACCTTTTCCCCGGGCTGCACCGTGTTTGCCAGGCCCGCTTCCCACGCGGCGTGTCCGTTGCCGATATAGATTGCGGCATGTCCCTTGGTCCGCGCCACGCCGCACAGGTCCGCCACCAGCTTCGGCATCATGTCCACCAACTCGCCGACATAGATATTGGGCGAGGCGCGGTTCATCGCCCGCAGCACCCGGTCGGGCATGACCGAAGGGCCGGGAATGGCCAGGTAAGGGCGTCCGCCGGCTCCACTCATCACACGTCTCCATCTCAAGAATTGCGTGCAACTTAGCCGCATCACAAGCGCCGTCAATCGCGCTTGCTTGCCATGGGCGCGGCCTGCCCCTACATGGGGGCGTCATCGCAGACGGCGAAGGGTCTTCATGAAGTTCATCAAGCGGATCACCGAATGGGAGCGCAACCTGCGCGCCTCTTACAACACAGACCTGTCGACGCCGGAAAACCGCCGCCGGGCACGCATCTACAACCTGTGGTTCGACCACGAGATCCTGCGCGGCGTCTGGACCAATTTCTTTCAAATCGCGCCGGGGGTTTACCGCTCCAACCACCCGACGATGAAGCGATTCACGAAGATGAAGGAACAGGGCATCAACACCGTTCTGAACCTGCGCGGCGACTACCCCTCGGCCCACTACTTCACCGAGGTCGAGACCTGCCGCGACCTTGGCCTGGATCTCGTCAGCATCAGCCTCCAGGCCCGTCATGCGCCCCCCGCCGAGGACCTGCTGGCGCTGATCGACACATTCCGGACACTGGAAAAGCCGTTCGTGATGCACTGCAAGTCGGGCGCCGATCGTGCCGGACTCGCCTCGGCGATCTACCTGCTGGTGATCGAAGGGGCACCGCTCGACGTCGCCCGCCGCCAGCTTGGCCTGCGTTACCTGCACGTGCGGCGCTCCAAGACAGGCACGCTCGACCATATCTTCGACGTCTATGAGGCCCGCAATGCCAAGACGCCCATCTCGTTCGAGGACTGGCTGAAGACCGAATACGACCACCTGGCCCTGCAAGCCGATTACCAAGCGAACAACAAACCCTGGTTCTGAGCGCATTCAGTACCGCCGCACCAGGTCCTCGGGCCGGGTCCCGCCGAGGTAGCGCATCAACAACCACAGGTTCCGCCCACCACGGCGCAGCCACCCGTCGCGCCTGTAGCGTTCCGCGCTGGTCGTCACCGTCGCGGGCAAAAGCGTGATCCGCCGCCCCAGCGCCCTTGCAAGGGCCACATCCTCCATCAGGGGGATGTCCGGATAACCTCCGGCGGCATCGTAGTCGAACCGCGACAGCAACAGCCCCTGGTCCCCATAGGGCAGCCCGAAAACGTTGCTACGCAGGTTCGCCCAGCCTGCCACGACCCGCGGCATCAGCCCCCGCGAATCGAACGAAAGCCGGAACGCCGCCGGTCCCTGCCCGTTTGCGATATGCGCCTTCACGACCTCCGGCCAACCCGGCGGCAAACCCGTGTCCGCGTGCAGCACCAACAGCCACTCGCCCCGCGCCACGCGCACGCCCCGCCGCAATTGCCCGCCGCGCGACGCCGCGCCGGTGACCAGCACCGCCCCCGCGGCCTCGGCAATCTGGCTCGTGGCATCCTCCGATCCTCCGTCAGAGATCACCAGTTCCCGGATCAGTCCCGCCTCCAACCCTTCGGCCAGCGCGGGCAGCGACCGCGCCAGCCCGGCCTCGGCGTTCAGTGTCGGCATCACCACGGAAAGTTTTGCCCGCATCGCTGCAAACCCTGTCATTTCATTGCCGGTTTCTTATATGACGCCCATGACAAAGACGAGGCCCCCGATGACCCGCAAGATATTTCAAATCACCGGCGCCGAGGCCAGGTCCTTTCTCCAGGGGCTGGTCACCAACGACATTGCGAAACTGGACCAGGGTCTGGTCTATGCCGCCATGCTGACACCGCAGGGCAAGTATCTCGCCGACTTCCTTCTGGTCCCGTGGGACGGCGCGACCCTGCTCGACGTCGACGAAAGCCTGGCCGACGGGCTGCTGCAACGGCTCAACATGTACAAGCTGCGCGCCGATGTGCAGATCACGCAGACCGACCTTGCCGTCTGGCGTGGGACCGGCGAGCGTCCCGAGGGTGCCTTTGCCGATCCGCGCCACCCTGCCCTCGGCTGGCGCCTTTACGGTGCCGAGTCAGGCGATGACGGCAGCGATTTCGAGGCCATCCGCGTGGCGCATTGCATTCCCCGCACGAATGTCGAGCTGACGCCTGATACCTTCATCCTCGAGGCCGGGTTCGAGCGACTGAACGGCGTCGATTTCCGCAAGGGATGTTATGTCGGGCAGGAAGTGACCGCGCGAATGAAGCACAAGACCGAACTGCGCAAGGGGCTGGCATCCGTTGCGCTCGATGGCAGCGCCCCGGTCGGCACGCCGATCACCGCGGACGGCAAGGACGCGGGCACGCTGTTCACCCAATCGGGCGACCGCGCCATCGCCTATCTGCGATTTAATCGTGCGAAAGGCGCGATGCAGGCGGGATCGGCGACCGTCACCCTGCCCGAGTGACGCGACGTCTCGACGCAGCCGGCCCGGCGCAGGCGGTGCGCCAGAGGATCAGGCGCGTTCGGCGTAATCCATCGTTTCGGTGTTGACGACGATTTCCTCGTCGGGGCCGACGAAAGGCGGCACCATCACCTTTACTCCGTTGTCGAGAATCGCCGGCTTGAAACTGTTGGCGGCCGTCTGCCCCTTGACCACAGGCTCGGTCTCGGCCACGCGGCAGTTCACCTTCTGCGGCAAAGTCGCGTTCAGCGCCTCGTTCTCGTAAAATTCGACGGTGATCGTCATGCCGTCCTGAAGAAAGGGACGGCGCTCACCCAAAAGCTCGGCAGGCAGTTCGATCTGCTCGTAAGTCTCTGAATCCATGAAGACAAGCATTCCGTCCGTCTCATAAAGGAACTGCTGATCCTTTTGCTCCAGCCGGACGCGCTCGACTTTGTCAGCACTTCTAAACCGTTCGTTAAGCTTTGATCCGTTACGAAGGTTGCGCAACTCCACCTGGGCGAACGCGCCGCCTTTGCCGGGCTTGACGTGATCCACTTTGACGGCACTCCAAAGGCCATCATTGTGCTCTAGGACGTTACCGGGACGTATTTCGTTTCCGTTGATTTTGGGCATTGTGACGAAACCATGACAAGAGGTTGATCGATATTAGTCCAACCCTATATCTAGCGAAGCGATGACGTGCAAGACGACGACATATCGTGCTGCAAGCGCAGCCAGCCATGCGGGAAATGCAAGGGTGTTATGTGATTGGGGGCTATCCGAATCGCAAAAAACTCTCCATAACCGGCGTCACGCCTGAAGCACAAGAGCAATAAAAACAAGGACGAAACATGAAAGATTTCGTTGACGGTACGGCTTTCAACGCTGAACAAGGCAACCGTGCCCGCAAACTCTTCGCAGCCGTCGTACTGGCTGCTCTGGACGACGCCATTGCCGACGACAAGAAGTATGGCAATGGGCCGGAACAGATCGCCCGCTGGGCCCGTTCCCGCGATGGACGCGAGGTGTTGTCCTGCGCCGGGATCGACCCGAACGAACGTGTCGTGACCGGTCTGATGGATTTCGTGGGCAAAGGTGTGCGCACCTCGGTTGCCCTGTCGCGCGAGGAAAGCGAGCGTCGCAATGCCGCCGCGCAGGCCGAAGCCGCCTGACACGCGACAAACCCCAAAGTGAAAGAGCCCTGCCGATGCGGCAGGGCTCTTTCGTTTCCAACGGTTACGTGGCGAACACGAAGGCCCAGATGAACAGCGGGAAAAGCTCCAACCCCGCCAACACCGCGATCAACAGCCGCGACCGCAAACTGGGAAACCGCCATATCAGAACGCCGCACAGCACCGCCGACACGCCCATTTCAATCGGCCCGACCACCCCGGCATGATGCGCCCTGTCCCAGTAACTGATCGGGCTTTGAAACACCCAGTCGGTCAGCGGCCAGAAATGCGGCCGTCCGTCATCGTGGTGCAAGGCCAAATCCAGCGCCAGATGCATCAGGCCTGATGCGGCAAACACCATGCCGTTCCGCGCGCCACACCACCACGACAATACCAGCCCCAGGCCCCAGACAAGAACCGAATTGTCGATCCGGAACACCTGTTGCCACGCGTCGGAAAAGTAAAGCGTGCCAAAAACATACCCCGGATCAAGCCCCAGCAGGTAAAGCGAGACCGCGACCATCACGTAAAGCGACAGATCAGGCGCCAGCCCGCCGGCCACAGCGGCAACCGTGCGCCGCCGATCAAACGGTCGGGCAAAGGCCGCCGCCGCGAATATCACGTGGGCCGGCGTGTTCATCTCTTCCCTCCCCGCCGGTGCAACCGTACCCCTGTGCACGAACTAAAGCGTTTCGCGATAACCCTGTGTCACAGCTTATCGCGAAACGCAGCACAACAGCCAATCGTTGCAGGCGTTTCGCCTTTCGCTGCTGGCTCAGGTAAAAGGCGAAACGCTTTATGGAGAGGCACCGTGGCAAAATCCATCATGATCCAGGGCACCGCCTCGAATGTAGGCAAGTCCCTGATCGTCGCCGGTCTGGGCCGGGCCTGCCTGCGCCGCGGCCTGTCCGTCGCCCCGTTCAAGCCACAGAACCTGTCCAACAACGCGGCTGTCACTGAAGATGGCGGCGAGATCGGCCGCGCCCAGGCATTGCAGGCCAGGGCCTGTGGTCGCGCGCCCCACACGGACATGAACCCTGTGCTGCTCAAGCCTCAGGCCGAGGGCGACATGCAGGTAATTGTACACGGGCAACGATGCACCGATCCCCGGCCTCTCCTGCCTCTGGTCATGGACAGTTTTCGAAGGCTCTGTGGAACTGCCGATCTGATCCTGGTCGAGGGCGCGGGAAGCCCGGCAGAGATCAACCTGCGCCAGTCGGACATCGCCAACATGGGCGTCGCCGAAGCAGCCGACCTGCCCGTCATCCTCGTGGGCGACATAGAGCGGGGCGGCGTCATCGCCCAGCTTGTCGGCACCCAAGCGGTGCTCGCGCCCTCCGACGCAGCGCGCATCAAGGCCTTTGCCATCAACAAGTTCCATGGTGATCCCCGGCTGTTCGACGACGGGCTCGCACAGATCGCCGCCCGCACCGGCTGGTCTTCGCTGGGCGTCATCCCGTGGTTCCACGACGCCTGGCGCCTGCCTGCCGAAGACGTGATCGACATCGCCCAGTCCGCCGGCGCCGGGCTGCGCGTGGCCGTACCTCAGCTCGATCGCATCGCCAATTTCGACGATTTCGATCCGCTCGCTTGCGAGCCGCAAGTCAGCGTCGAGATCATTGCGCCCGGCCGCCCCCTGCCGGGCGATGCAGATCTCGTGCTGATCCCCGGCAGCAAATCCACCATCGCCGATCTTGCCGCCTTCCGCGCCAATGGCTGGGACATAGACCTTGCCGCGCATATCCGTCGCGGCGGGCATGTACTCGGGCTTTGCGGCGGCTATCAGATGCTGGGCCGCTCGGTGTCCGACCCAGAGGGGATCGAAGGCACGGCTGGAACCGTTGCCGGCCTTGGCCATCTGGACTGCAAAACCCTCCTGGGTCCCGAGAAGCACCTGTCGCAGGCAAGAGCCACCTACCTGCCGACAGGCGAAACGCTGACAGGCTACGAGATCCACATGGGCCGCACGGAAGGTTCCGATTGTGCCCGGGCCTGGCTGTCCATCGACGGCCGCCCCGAGGGCGCCGCCGATCCCTCGGGCCGCATCATGGGCTGCTACATGCACGGGATTTTCGCTTCAGACACGTTCCGCGCAGCTTTCCTCGCCGGTTTCGGGCAACGATCAGAAATCGCTTTCGACATGTCTGTCGAGGCGGCGCTCGACGCGCTGGCCGATCACCTGGAAAACACACTGAACGTAGATATGATTCTGGATCTGGCCGAAACACCCAGGGGCTAGTCGAGGTCCTGGCCCATCATCGCGCGGTGGATTTCGCGCCGTACCAGTTTCCGAACGTTGCGCGTGATCCGTTCACCCAGCGTGCCTTGCAATTCCTGCCGCACGATCTCGCTCACCAGGTCGCGCAGCGCGTCCTCGTCCAGGACCGCGTCGGTATCCTCGCGGTACCAGCTATTGTCGTTTCCGGCATTCTCTGCCTCGACGGTGCCGGACTTGCGCGCGTGCGAGGCCTGCCCCTCATCCTTCTCCGCCTCTGGCTCGGGGCGCGCGGTCTGGCCGGACGCCATGTCCGGCTCCGCAAAGGTCATGTCAGCATCTGGCTCGCCCGCGTCCTGGGCGGCATCCGCCGGCTCTTTATGCATCATGCGCGACGTGAAAACGGGCACGGCCGCCTCTAAATGATCTTCCCAAGGCAGCGGTTCAGTCTGCCCCCCCGCATAGGCGTCTTCGGACGCGCCATCCGGCTCCCATTGATCATCGCGCGCGGCGACGGCGGCCTCGACCTCCGCGATCCGCGCCTCAAGCTCTGAGCCCACGGTCTCACGTCCGGACCATTCGCCTTCGGCGGCAACGCCGGCCTCACCGGGCGCGACATCCACATCTTCCGCGAACGCCGCCGCTTCGAAATCATCATCCTCGTCGGACAGGTCCTCGGGCCCGTCGCCAGGCGCCTCGTTCTCGTCTTGCCAAGCGTCAGGGGACGCGGCCATGTCGCCCTCTGCGGTCAGCCACTCTTTCAGCTGCGCGTCGTCACCCTGCGGCGACTCCTCGCTCTCTTCGGGCGACAGATCGCTCAGAGCCTCCGGCTGCGTTGTTTCGTGGTCGTCATCCGGGTCACCTTCATCCGACTGCTCCAGCGCCCCAGCCTCGGCATCATCGGGATCGACCTGCCATTGCCCAAGCGTCAGATGCTGCGGGTCCTCGTCCTCTGGCGCTTTCACGTCATGCTCGGCGCCGTCCGCGTCGTCCTTCTGATCTTCCGGCTCAACCCGGAACGACGGGGTCAGCACCAGCCGCGCATCGCCTTTGGGCGCAGCCTCGTCCGGCTTGACGGGCGCGGCATCATCGGGCAGCCCGTGATCTTGGAGAGAATGGTCCGTGGCTTTCTCGGCCTCGGCTGCACGCTCAGGGCTCGCGTCCTTCGAAACAGAGGGTTTGTCGACGGATACGAGCCGACGAATAGAAGACAAAACGTCTTCGATTTCCGCATTCGAGACGGGATCAGACATGCTCAACTACCATTCTTGCCTGTGCGTCACTGTAGCGGCTGCTGCATATTCGCACAACATTTTAGAACGCCGCCTTTTAGGCGCTTTCGCCGCTCCGGGCCCGCTTGGCGGTCATTTACGTCCAAGCGATTTCAGAACCCGGTCCAGTTGCTTTCCCTGCTTGCTCAGCGGCACGGGCGCATCCTTGACCAGGTTGTAATAGGCCGCCGGGTCGTAGGTCTGCACGTTCAGGTTCAGGTCCTTCGCCGTCAATTGGCCGATGGCCGAAAGTACCTGGTAAGCCGCGATGGCCACGTCGACATCCGCTGAAATCAGGTTGCTGCGTGCGTCGAGCAGTTCCTGCTCGGCGTTCAGCACATCCAGCGTCGTCCTCGCGCCCAGCGTCGCCTCTTCGCGGACGCCACGGAACGCAACTTGTGCTGCGCGCACTTGCTCACGGCTGGCTTCACGCACAACCTGGGCCGATTGCAAGATGGCAAATGCGTTGCCGACGTCCTGCACGACCGCGCGGCGCACAACGTGAAGGTTGCCTCGGGCCGCGTCACGCTGTGCCTGCGCTTGCCGCTTGGCCGAACTCAGCAGCCCACCCTGGTAGATCGGCGCCCGCATGTTCAGCCCGAAACTGCCCGACCGGTTGTAATCGCTGTTGTCCAGGCTTTCGCTGACGCCTAGCGTGCCTTGTGCGGTAAACCGCGGCTTCATCGCGGCATCGGCGGCCAGGATCGTCAAATCAGCCGATGCCACCCGGCGCTGTGCCTCCAGGATGTCGGGATGGTTGCGTACCGCGATGTTCTTCGAGGTTTCGACCCCGCCGGACAGGTTCGGCAGCTGGCGCGGAGATTGCAACGCTCCCGGCGACCGGCCCACCACGGCAATGTATTCCTCGATCGCCTGCGCAAGGTTGCCCTGCGCCTGGGCCAGTTCCCCTTGCGTGCTGGCGACACGCGCTTCGGCCTGAGCCACGTCGGTGCGCGTCACCTCGCCCACTTCGAAACGGTCGCGGGCAGCCCGCAACTCCTGCCGCAGCAGGCGCAGGTTGTTCTGGCGCAGCGACACGAACTCGCGATTGCGTTGCACGTCGTAAAAGGCCGCCACGGCCCGCAACAACACCTGCTGCTCGATGCTGCGCAACGATTGCCGCGTGGCAAGGACGGTCTCTTTTGCAGCGTCGATCTGGAACCGGGTCTGGCCGAAATCGAACAGCAACAGTTCCAGCGTGACGCCGGTGCTGAACGTCACATCGCGCGTGGTATTGATCAGGTTGTTGCCCCGGCCCTCGCCGAAGTCCCGCGTGATGTCGGCCGTCCAGTTGATGATCGGCCGCAACCCGGCGACGGCCTGCGCCACATCCTCATCCGCCGCCCGCAACAGCGCACGGTTCTGCTCCAGCAGACCGCTGTGCTCATAGGCCCAGGCCAGCGCCTGACCCAGCGTCTCGGATTTCGCAGCACCCGGTAGCGCCGTTGCGCCCGCCAGCACAAGAATTCCGGCCGCCATCCACTTCCTCACCATCGGGAAGGGGGCGTTTTTCGCTGTCGTTTCCGGCCTCTGCACGGCTTGCCCTCGCCCGATCATAGGGTAAACGCCGCGTGCCGTTCGAAGCCCGCCAGAACGGGCGCACCGGCATTGAAAGCAAACCGCCAATTCATCTCTCCGTCGATCTTGTAGCCCACGCGCACCGCGCCCAGTCCGCCCTCTGCGAAAAGGCAGGCGATGCGCCCGCCTTCCTTGATCTGGTCAATGATCGCTTCCGGCAGGTGTTCGACCGCGCCCTGAACCATCACCACGTCATAGGGGCCATGTTCCGCCGCACCGTCCGCCAACGGACCTTCGTGAACAATCACGTTGTCGGAGCCCTGCTCCGACAGGATCCCACGGGCTTCCTCGGCCATGTCCCCGATCTCCTCGACGGCAACCACGGCTTCACCCATGCGGGCGGCAACGGCAGATGAATATCCATAGCCACACCCCAGATCGAGCACCAATTCGTCGGCACGAATATCCAATGCATCCAGCATCTTGGACAGCGTCCGCGGCTCCAGGGCAACCCGACCGCCGCCAAGGTCGATATTCTCCCCGACATAGGCCGCCTCTCTCAGGTGACGGGGCACGAATGCTTCACGCGCGACCGACAGCATGGCGTCGATGATGGGAAACTTGGTGACATCAGAGGGGCGCACCTGGGTATCGACCATCATGGTCCGGCGCGCGGCGAAATCGGTCATCTGGTCTTCCCTGTAGTTGAAGAATCCTGCCTAACGTTTTGCCACAAACCCTCGCCCCTCACAATGGGCTTAAACCGAGCGGTACAGATCACACCTTCCCCGTTCAGGAAACAGTCGGCAAAACACCCCCCAGCCAGGTCTGTCGTACGGGTCTGCCGCCGGCTTCGTGGACGGCGACTTAAGCTTTCATAGCCCGCTCCTTCAGGTTGACAGGGCTTGGATAGCCGATAGTCGAGTGCCGAAGCTTGGGATTGAAAAGTCGTTTGATGTCTTCGAAGACGTATGCACAAGCGTGGTTCCTGGTATTGTAAGCGTTGCGCCTGTTCCGTTCTGTTTTCTGCGACAAAAAAACGCTCTCCGTCCCCGCGTTGTCCCGGACTTTTACGAAACGGTTCATCCATTGCCGGGCAGGCGTATACAAGGCATGCCGCCGAGCGGCGAACATATGATACCGTGATCCGCCATCAGGCGCTGAAATGGTTCTTTCGTGTATTGGCTGCCTTGGTCGGAACGATGCAGGAGCTTTTTCGGCCTGCCCCTTAGCCAAATCACCATGACCAGCGTATGCGTGACCATTCGCGATGTCATCCGATCGCTTATCGACCTTGCACAGGAGGTCTGGACATCGCGCCGACGAAACACTAAGCAAGCATTTCAGGCCAGACGGCCCACCACGGATGGCGAGTTGGCGGAGTGGTGACGCAGCGGATTGCAAATCCGTGTACACCGGTTCGATTCCGGTACTCGCCTCCATTTTCTTCTAAATCATAGGCTTAGCGGCTGGATAGTCGGGTGTGACACAAAGTGGGACACAAACCCTATGATGCTGTCATCTTATCTAACTCGCTCCAGACATGGTGTTTTTTACTTCCGCTGGCCTATCCCTCCGTCCATAGAGGGAAAACGACAGACCGTCCGCATATCGCTGCGTACTAGGTGCCCTGACCACGCTGGTGATCTGGCCCGCTACCTAGCATCGTGTGGCAGATTGTTGAAGGACCACAAGGCTTTGACCCGACTTAGGCAAGACGAGATACGCGCGCACGTGCAACAGTACTTCCGGTCCCAACTGGACAAGTACCTTGAGCACATGAATGACAGGGGCCTCTCCCCGCAGTCTTTTGACGCAATGCGTCAGGAGTTGGCGGTGCATGAAAACGCTGAGGACGGCGACGACCTGTTATCCGACCTCTATATCGACCGTGACGAGTTCTGCACAGCCGTGGGTCTTGCCAGACCCCAATGGGACGAAAATCTGCCATCTCTCCGCCGGGAGTGGCGGAAAGGCCGCCAAGACATGCTGAGGCGCGTCCTGGAGGCCGCTGAGCGCCTTGAGCACTATTCCTTTGACGATGTACCGCCGCAAGAGGCTCAGGCCACTCCTGCGCCCGTTATCCCCACCTCCTCGCCCTTGGGTGCCGCTGTGGGCGACTTCATTTCTGAGCACGCTCGCCAGTGGACGCTCAAGACGACGGGGCAGAACCGGGCCTACCTGAACATCCTCATTGAGTACTTCGGGCCGGAGCGACACCTTGGCACGATCACGAAACAAGACGCCAGCGCCGTGAAAAAAGTGCTGCAAGACCTTCCTGCAAGCCGGAACACCAAGCCCAAGTTGAAGGCAAAGCCGCTGATGGAGGTAATCAAGGAGCCGGGGCACAAGAAAGTATCGGCCAAGACGATCAACAGCCATATTCAGATGTTCAAGATGTTTTTCGATTGGGCAGAACGCCATGGATATTCTCCGCATAGCCTCTTTGACGGAATGAAAGTGGCGAAGGCCAAGAAGAGCAAATCTGAACGCAAGCCTTTCTCGCCTAATCAAGTCTGCCGCCTCTACACTGAGTTGACCGAAAACACCTCTGGGCTGGTTCGCAAGGAAAGTCACAAGTGGGGCATGCTGCTAGGCATGTTCACCGGCGCACGTCTGAACGAGATATGCCAACTCGACATTGCCGACGTACAGCAGGATGGCGATATATGGTTCTTGAACATCACTGACACAGGCGACGAAGCAAAGCGTGTTAAGTCCAAAGCAGGCAGGCGCAAGGTGCCCGTACATTCTGAGTTGGTTGGTCTAGGCTTCCTTGATTTTGTAGATAGTCGCCGACGCGGGACACGCCTATTCCCAGATTACAGCTACAGCGCCAATGGTGGCTACGGCCGGAACTTGGGCCGCTGGTGCAATGAGAGTTTCTTACCCAAGCTAGGCATCAAGGAGCCGGGTCTAGTATTCCATAGCTTTCGGCACACGGCCATAACACGGATGCGTCAAGCGAGTGTTGAGTTGCCGTTGGTACAGGAGATCGTCGGGCACGAGCGCGAAACAGTGACAGACGGCTATTTCGTAGAGGGCCACACGCTGGGACAGAAGAAAAAAGCTATCGAGAAAATCACTATACAATAGGCTGCCCTCAAGCTGGCCACCGAAACCAAACTGCTTATTTGAACCACGTCAAATAGCCCAATCCAACCCGCCCGTCATTTATGAAGGAAGTCATCCGCTTTTGGCGCTCCTTATCGTTACCAGTAATGAGGGAGCGCCGGGAGGCGTGACCGATTGGGTTACATGCCCGGTGTACTCTCAGCCGATACTATTAAGCATTTATTTCATGAGTTGCTTAATCCTTCGTCATTAAAGGGAACAACTAGCGTCGCCCAATAATGCGCGGCCTCGGTTTTGGCGGAAAGCCAACAACCTCGCCTCATAGCCAGATGGGTCCAGTAAATCACCGATGTCCACCTCGATAGGCTGGTCGCCGGGTTCAACCGCCTCGCCTACACCTATGTCGATACAGACCCGTCCAGAGATACCGAACTGCGTTTTGAAAGCCTCATTCATTGCACTGGCTAAGTCTTGCGCAAGTCCGTGGTGGACGATGAAGCTGTCATGCACAGGAAGGCACGCGTAGCCCATGCCTGCAAACACCAACATGACTGTCTCTGCGAGGTCACTGTCTTTGCGTTGCAGACGTAGCCCAACCCCAGACCCAAAGTGGTTGTGGAACTCAGGATACTGCGCAACGACGAACCGCTTGAACTCCTGCCAGCCCCGCCCTGTCAGGTCAGCAGAATAGCTTTCAATCTCATTGATGGTGTCTATATTGTCGGCATTCAGCAGTGCATTAAAGGTGTGCTTCACCAGTTTGCGCTCCGCGGTATTTCCTGTCCCTGTAAGACATCGCTCGTAAGGATCGTCGGGAATGGTCTTGCCTGCCTGGGCATAGAGCATGGCCGCGTGTAGCCCTGAGTAGTCCACTTCAACTGTACGCTTTCCATCGATTAGGATGTAGGGCCTTAGCGCGCTTGAGCAACTGGTCCACCAAGCACCGTAAAAGCGCCCGCCTTGTGCCCAGTCATTGTTGTTGAAAACACGGTAGACGGTCCTTGCCGCGAAGTCGAAGGACTGGGCGGCTTCTTTATCTCTGGTTCTCGCGATCCGCTTCAACTCGACCGCCATTTGATCGTCCGTCAAAGCCAAGTCAGCCCAATGATTTTTGAGCATGTTGTTTATGCTCCGTAGCCGATCACGCGCTTTGTTCGCGAAGGTGTTGTCGTTGTACTCGATGAGAGACTTCTCGGTGTCCTTCAGGCGAATGCCCTCTGCATTCGGATGTCTTCTGAGATCGACCGTCGAAGTGCCTGTAGCGTCAAGACCATGCAATAGCTTCGGCGTAGCCATATAGCGAGCTACACGGCTATTCTTCTTGGCCGGATCGTCCCAATGCGGCGTGCTGACGAAAATCAATCCGGCACTCTTGAGGATTTCCATCGCGTCGGTAAATGTGCGCGCCGATATGAAGCTGGCACCATACCGAGACTGGCTGAAATCCTGCAGTGCCTCCCAGCCAGTAGAAATGCCAACTTCTAGTTCGGGGTCGCTCTCATGTGCTCGAAAGAGGTCCAAAACTATCGCGCGGATCGCCGCCTCAAAGCGTGACTGCGCCTCACTTCGACGTCTGCGACGCCGCGTTTCTGCTGCGGTCAGGTCTGCGCACAAGCGATCCAGATAAGCAGACAGAACCGAGTTATCGGTGGTCCACTGAGGGTCAAACGGACGATCACTCATGGCTTCGTATCTGTTTGCTTTTGCGGTGTCTCACAGCGATCATCGGGCGCGCATTACCGCAGGTCAGGCACATATATCTGCCGAAGCGGTATCATCGTTCGGTACCGAGGAGACAACTGCGAATAATGCTTTACAACCAGCTCAAACAACTCGTCTCCGTCAATGAGCCGTAGCTTAGATAGGTTGCGCTCGGACAGTCGTGCCTTGCGATCATAGGCTCCGAGGGTAACGAATAGCCCGTACTCGCCTTCGACCAGCGTCCCGAGTAGTTCGCGCACCTGTGGCTCGTTTATCTGATTGGTCGTGCGCTTGCACTGGACTTTGATGATGGGTGGCTCAAACCCAAGTTTGTCATTGTGAGCGATGACGTCGATACCACCGTCGCCGGACTTCTGCGTGATGCGAACTGTGTAGCCCATGCACTCCAATAAATGCGCAATGAAGTGCTCGAAGTCGTGCCCAGACAGTTGTGTATGGATGCGCTTAATGACGAAGTCCTGGGCTGTCTCCTCAGCCTGTCGTGTGACAGTGCTCGAAACGCTGTCATCATCCGGTGTCGTGTCTTGGTCCTCGTCCTCACTTGGCGAGACGGTTGGGTCCACCTTCGCTAAGAACTCTGCTGCGTGGTTCTTCACTTTGAAGAGCGTAAGGAACGAGCCGATCTCATAGAGGGCTGATTGGCTAAAGTCGCTACGCGGGAAGTGTCCGAGCCACTTTACGATACGAGAGTTGGGGTACTCCCGTGCATCACTCTTAGGGCCAGCATCATAGGCGAACTCTCCTGTGAACTCTCCGATGTTGATCATGCGGTCATGCTTGGAAGGGTAGACGACATAGTCGCCTGCCTTGGCCTCGTGCACGAAGCGATAAATCACTCCAGCCTCTACAGGCACGGCTCCTTCCTTCTTGTCAGGGTATGCCGAAAAGATCGCTTCCTTGATTGCCGATCTATCGGCGGGCAGCTTGCTTAGGTCTCCCATCTCCGACCAACCGATTGAAACACGCGTGCTGTCTACGGCTGCGGCTCCGATCTCTTCGGGCATGTGAATGCCCCAAACTGTCGCCATCTGTGGTGTCTCCTCGTGTCAGGTCACGCGGTGTAGGTGCCGTTGTCTGTCTGCACAGCCTGACCTAGAGCCGCGAGGCTTTCCAAGAGGGGCTGTACGCTGGTGGTACGGGCGCGTTTGAAGGTACGGGCGATTTGTTCGGGGGTGGCTTCTCCGGCCTCTTCCAGAGCCTCTCGGACGGCGGCGATCTGGTCGGGGAGGGTTTTGGGCCAAGGCGCCTTGTCCACGGTCGTGGCCAAGCCCACGTCGAGTTCGGATTGCTTGCCTTTGGCCTCTGTGGTGCCTGCCGGGTTCTGATACTCTGGGCGGAGCCAGCGGACGTGGCCTTGTGCCTCTTCTGCGGCACGCTCGCGGTTTAGGTCCACGAGGCGGAACAGGATCTCGTCGTCAGAAAGGTCAGCAGGCCAGCCATAGGCTTCGGCAACCGCTGCGTCGATTTGGTCGTGAAGGTCGCGCAGGATGCCGACAAACCCTTGCTCGTAAATCTCGCGATCCTTGCCTTCAATGGTCTCACCCGCGCGTGCCTGCTCCAAGACGTTGTACATTTTGGTCAGGGTCAGCTTCGGGTGTTCCGCGAGCCTTGCCTTCCGGTGCGCGTCCAACTCGTCTGCCAAGAGCCCAAGCCGGGCTTTGAGTTGCGGCGTGATCTCCGGGAATGGGAAAGGGTCGAAACAGCGGGATTTATTGTAACGCGGGTCGTTGCCATATCCGAGCCGCCCACCTGCGGCCAAGGACCACACAATATGGATACGGCTGGACAGAATGGCGAGGTGTTCGCCGCCGTCGAGACCAATGGCTATGAGCATGTTGTCGGGCAGGATCGCGGCATCTAGAAACTGGAACACGCGGTGCTTGGTCGTCTCGACAGTTGCTATATAGCGAGGCAGGCCTGCGAGCGCGGGGCGCAGGTCCTTGCGGGGTTCCCCATGTATCCACCAGTTCTTGCGGTAGCTATCGCGGTTATTCTGGTCCCGTTCAGGTTTCACGTTGTCCGCTACGTGCTGGTAAACGGCTGGAAACTGGTGTCTGGCCTCTTCCTCCGACAGACCGAAGAGGTCGACCACCATCACGCCGCGCGGGGTCGCTGTCAGGTCGCGTCCGTTTCGGTAGTGACGGATGACGCGTTCGGTGCCGGGGACAGTACCCAGTCCAAGTTTCTTCGCCTCTTCGGGCGTTACGATGAAGCCAGAGCCAATCAACTGCATTCCGCGATAACCAAGGCCGTAGTTGGCAATAAGTGGCTTCGTGCCTGCCAAATCTGCACCAATCGTCAGGTTGGAGTAGATCTTGCCGGTCTGCATACCCAGCGTCACGGCTCGACCATCGGCTTCGTTCCGCTCCTTGTTCTCGGCTTTGACCGTGACCAGCCGACCCATGCGGTTGCCAGCGCCTGCTACCGTCATGGCGATGCGCACAGCGGCCCCATAGAGCGTATCGACCCACGGGTGGTCCGGGATAGCGAAGAGCAGCGAGACGGGCTTTTTGGGATCGGCCAGATGCGGCTCCAGCACCCGGCGGTTGAACGTCTGGCGCAGCGAGTTGGTGGTAATCAATCCGAACCGCCGCACGCCCTTGCTCGTCCTAGCGTTGTAGCTACGAGCCAAGAGCGCGGCTTTCTCCCACCAATACATCACCAAATCGGCGCTTTGTGGCATCTTGGGGTAGGCCTTCCACAGCGCCTCTGCATAGCCGTCGCCAAGGCTCTCACGCAGTCGGCTGGCGCCGATAAACGGCGGGTTTCCAACGATGAAATCCGCTTCGGGCCATGTGGTAGCCTTGGGCTTCACATAGTCATAGACCTGCACGCGGGCGTCAGGGTCCGGCACCTCTTCGCCTGTCACCGGATGGCGTTTGGTGGTCACACCGTCCCAGCGGGTCACAGGCGCTCCGTCTACGTCCATGCGGGGTAGACGATCCTCCCAACCCAGCACCGCGTCCCGGTGTTCGATGTTATGGAAGTCACGCAGTACAGGCTCGGACGGTGAGGCATTGCCATGTGTGCGAAAGTGCCATTGGAGATAGCCGATCCAGAGCACGAGTTCTGCAACATTAGCGGCCCACGGGTTGAGTTCGATCCCGAGGAACTGGTGTGGGTCAACAGTCATGCCTGATAGACCCAGAGCGCCTTGATCTTCGCCCAGATCGGATAGAAGCGCCGTCACTTCACCCTCTAACCGTTTCATCATCTCTAGTGCTACGTAGAGGAAGTTGCCGGAGCCACAGGCGGGGTCCAGCACGCGTGTTTCACACAGTTTTCGGTGGAAGCCGTGGACCAGCTTGCGGGCCTCGTCATCCTTGCCGTCCTCGGTGAGGCGCTGCACGGCGGTCTGCACGTCTTTCCAGTCCTCACGCAGCGGTTCGATGATTGTGGGGGTCACGAGCCTCTCCACATAGGCGCGTGGCGTGTAATGCGCTCCCAGCTTGTGGCGCTGGGTCTTGTCGAGGGCGCGTTCGAGGAGTGTGCCGAAAATAGCCGGCTCCACCTGCTTCCAATCTGCCTCTGCAGCTTCGATGAGCAGCCCGAGTTGAAGTTCATTCAGGGGCAACGCGTCGGCGTCCTTGAACAGCCCGCCGTTGAACTTTTTGAGGTCCTGCATGAGGATTTGCGAGAAGCCACCGGTATTCATCACCTCCCAAAGCCCTTTGAGTGCGGGTTCGGCATGTTCTGGGTGGCCCCTGAGCTTGATGAGGAGGTCTGTGAAGCTGCGGGCTGGAATGAGTTCCACGTCTTCTGCGAACATGGAGAAGAGGCAACGCATGAGGAAACGGGCCACAGTCTCGGTAGAATGTCCCTGGCCCTCGAAACTCTTGCCGAGTTCGGCCAAGTGCGCGGCAATGTCTCGTGTAACGGCCGCAGACACAAGCGAGGGGTCGAGGTCTATGGGCTTCTCCCAGATGAGCCTGAGGCGCTCACGGACGTCCTCATCTCTGAGGTCGTCCATTGTGATGCGGTAGCGGTTGCCATCCGGGTATTGAGTGTAGCCCTGACCTTGGCCGGAGAAGTCGGCGTAGACTTCAATCACATGACCTACATCTACGACAAGTAGGAAGGGAGGCCAGCCATCTTCGCGGGCGATGGCACGGGCGTATCGATCCGCTTGGTTGCGGGCCTTGAGCATAGTGTCGTCCCAGCGCCGTGTGCCCCGGACGCCGTGCCCTACTCTTGCCTGACTTGGTGCATCATCGGTGAGCATAGAAAGCTGGTTCGGGTCCTGCCTTGTCTTGCCCTCTGTTCCCTGCTTAGCTTCGAGGACGAAACACCCCTTTCGGTAGAGGTCGATGAAGCCGTGGGAACGTGTGGAGGTCGGGCCGAAGTCAACGGGTCGTTCAAAGCGGTAGTGGTCGTTCTGGTTGTCACTGGTGGCTACGGCAGGTTCCTCGACGCCAAGTAGTTGCGTCAGCTCGATACCGAAGCGTTGGAAGTTGGCACGTTCGCTACCGCCACTGGAACGCCAGCGTTTGATGAAATCGTCCACCGCTACAGACATTGGTCAACCAATACTCGGGCAAAAATGTTGTGTCTCACTCTGCCTTCTTCGCTCTTGGCTTGCGTTTCTTCTTTTTTCCCGCCTTCTTCGGTGACACATCGGAGACGTAGCCAAAGTATGCAGGTATACTCATTCGTCGAAAATCTCTCATGACCCTCGACAAAGCAATCCTTGAAAATAGAGGGAGGTTTTCTGACAGCTTGGATACGTCCTTGTGTGTTGCGATAGCATACCAAACCTCGAAACCGTTGCCTTGTAGCGATTTCTTGAAGCTGACACTGTCGATACCAAGGTCATTTGCCAGTTTCACAAACTTGTCCAAGCACGCGGCCTCATCTTTGTGGGCTATGGTCGCCACTAGTCCTTGATTGAACAAGTGGCTTAGTTGGTTTGAGAGCGTTGAGACCTTCACATGGATATGCTTGAACTCTGATCCATTTTTTTGAACAAGATCACATGGTTCGATTTGTGTTTGGCCTTTTGGAGCGATGTTCGTTTTATCAAATAGGTATGTATCCGCGATAGCCTTCGACACATCCTTATTGTAGTCGCCTTCAGTGGCATGATTGTAATCGGGTAGGCCGACTGCCTTGCAGAGTGGATCAAGCGTTGCGCTTAGCTCGGCTACAAAGCTGTCTTCAACCTTGAACCAACCGCCGTCGTTTAGATGGTACAACGCCCCAGAGGCGGGCTCTCGCAAATCGACGACCAAGCATCTTAGCATCGGCCATGATTGCCGAACCTGACCTTCCTCGTTCGTAAGCCGAAGGCTATGCCTTTTTAGGTCCGCAATAGTTATCGAGGCTATATCGAAATCGTTTTCTTCTAGGTACTCGAGGTAAATGCCGAAATAGAGATCGTCGTAAATACGGCTCGCTCCAGCACCGGAGAATGAGGACCAATCATTATCGCCATAATCGACTATCTCAGGGATACAAAGTGCAACTGCCTCATCCCGTTCGGCGACTTTCTGAATAAGAAGCCGATTAAGCTTCTCGATAGTTTCAGGGTCCTTAACAGGCGCGACATTCTGCACATTTGGAAAGGTCTCCTTAAAATCCTCCGCGCTGTAAAGCGTCAACAGCTTCGCAAGAAGCTTGGAAAGTTCCTTGGGCTGCACCTTTGATGCAATACGAAGACTACTTGCGCCGGTAGCGTGCTTAAAAAAGTCATGAAACTCGCTCTTTACGTGGCCTGTTAGTGTCTTCAACACCGAAGTGTCTGCATCGAAGTCGAAATACGTTAGGTCGGAAACCGTTGGAACTTGCGTTCTCCTCCTCCGAGAAACACCGGGCTCCAACGTGTCCGTACTTTTGAGCTTGTGGGGGTCTAGTGCATTTAGTGTGACGCGGATGCCAAAGTCGTACTCGTAGGAGTATGGTTTTAAGTTATGCATGACATGTCCGAAAGTCAGAGCAAAAGTTCGACCTCCTGATGGAACTATTGCGATGACCCCCTTCAACGTCTGCTTAATGTCTTTCTTTATGCCGAAGTAGCCGCGCCACCACGGAGAAATAGGGACGCTATCAAGAAGGTATAGCTTAGAGCCTTCTGGCAGGATGCTTACATCGTCTACTTCTTCAAGAGGATGGTCGTCCTTTAGAGCATTTGATGCGTCGTATTCCTGCTTAAGCAAGTAGATCGAAAATGATCTGGTCTTTGTCATATAAGTGCCTAACGAATAAAGGTTTTGGTTGCCCCCAAACTACAACTCAAAGGTGTGACGAAAACAAGTCCTTCGGATCGTTATACTGCACGTCATTTCTCGACACTTTTTTTCGAGGACCCATCTACCCGTCCGAGCATGCGATGTTCCCCCGTAACCCTACCCCCGGTCACTTGATCCGAAACAGGACATCATTGCCGCTCTACTTTTTCCATAGCCCCAAGACGAGTAAACCGCCCAGCCAAAACATAAGGCGCTTTTTGGAGGGGCAATGCGCACCAGTCTGGACGCTTATAGTCGGAGGCGACTAGCAGGATCGGCCTTGACAGCAGGGGCTACCGGAATGCATGAGTGTGACACAAAGTGCGACACACAACTCAACCTCGCACTCGATTTTCCAAGCCCCCCAATGGCTTAGAAATATGGTAGCGGGTCCGGTACTCGCCTCCATTTAATATCAATGACTTAGTATATTTCGACGTGAGCGCAGGCAGCAGCGTTTACAGTATCGTTTACACTTTTGTTCATGCTCTGCCCCTTTTGGCATCCGCCAGCTTTCGCAATACCGCGTCGGTTTCCGCCGGCGAAAACGCTCTCCACAAAATCCTGGCAAATCCAACAATACAGCGCGGCCAGCTTCTCAAAAGTTGCTGCCAGCGTCAGTGGCCTGATCTGCTTGCGCAGAACCCGGTGCCCAGACGTATCGAAACCCACGATGTGAAATGTGTCCTTGCCGATATCGATGCCGATCGACATCAGCCCATTTAAGTCTTTTTTCACCATGCTACTTCTCCAATTGGCAGAAGCAGGCAAAGCTGAACCTGCCGGTGAAGCAGCCGGTACATCCCATTGCCGGACATTCCTGGTGATTGCGGCGAAGGTCCCAAAGAAAACCTGAACCCGCGATTGCCGCGACCAGTAGCGAGCGCAAACTCGATCAAGCAACTACGACACGATAAGCGCCCCTTTCCCCTCGAGCGAACGGATCTCGTCTTGCGAATACCCATGCTCGGTCAAGATTTCCGCGCCATGCTGACCGAGCGTGGGCGCCGGGATGGTAACGGCGCCCGGGGTGCCGCTGAACTTGATCGGAAGCCCGATGGCCTTGACCGCGCCGGCCTCCGGATGATCGGTTTCCACGATCATGTCCCGTGCCAGGGCCTGCGGGTCGCGGTGCATCTCGGAGATGGTCATCACCGGCCCCGCGGGCAGGCCCGCGGCCTCCATCCGGTCCAGCCAGTCTTTCGTGTCTTGCTGTACGAAATGGCTTTCGAGAATCGGAACGAGCTCCTGCAGGTTTTGCATACGAGCGTGGTTGGTCTCGAATCGGGGATCGCTGCCGAGTTCGGGCGCGTCGAGGATCTCGAGCAGGCGCATCCAGTTGCGCTGGTTGGCGGCGCCCACATTGATCCAGCCGTCGCGCGTGCGGAACGATTGGTAAGGCGCGTTGAGCGGATGGGCCGAACCGAGTGCGCCCGGCGACTCGCCTGTGGCGAAAGCGATTGCGGATTGCCAGTACGTCAGGGAGATACCCGCCTCGAAGAGCGAGGTATCAACCATCTGTCCTTCGCCCGTCTTTTGGGCATGCGAATAGGCTGAAACGCACCCCAGGGCCGCTAGAAAACCAGCGGTGATATCTGAAATCGGCGCGCCCGGCTTGACCGGTGGACGGCCCGGCCCTTCGCCCGTGATCGACATCAGGCCCGACATGCCCTGCGCGATCAGGTCAAAGCCGCCACGCTCGGCATAGGGACCAGTGCGCCCAAACCCGGAGATTGCGCAATAGACCAGCTTCGGATTGCTTTTGCGCAGGCTTTCATAGCCGAGACCAAGCCGCTCCATCGTATCGTGGCGATAGTTCTCGATCACCACGTCGGCACTTTCGAGAAGTTTGCGCAGGGCCGCGATAGCATCCGGTTCTTTAAGGTTCAGCGCGATGCCGCGCTTGTTGCGGTTCATCATCAGGTAGGCGGCGCTTTCGCCGTTGATGTCGGGCGGCAGAAAACGGCGACTGTCGTCGCCGTCCGGCTTTTCGACCTTGATCACGTCGGCGCCCATGTCGGCGAGCATCATGCCGCAAGCAGGGCCGGCCATGATATGCGCCAGTTCGATGACTTTCATGCCGGCAAGGGGACCTTGGTTGCTCATTTTCCACTCCACTCGGGTTTGGTCTTGTTCAGGAAGGCTTCCAGCCCGTGCTTGAAATCCTCGCTCATGTAGCACATGGCGATAAGGTCCTTGTCCTCCACAGCGAGCGCCTCTCGATTGCGGCGCATCGCCTCCTTCGTGGCCCTCAGGGTCAGCGGCGCCATGTCAGCCAGGTGGTCGGCCAGTGCTTGGGCACGCTGCAGGAGAGCCTCTTCATCGGAAAGGACCTCGGAAACGAGGCCGGTCGCCAGGGCTTCGTCGGCGGTCATCAGGCGCGCGGTGAATATCATCTCGCGGACGCGCCCGGCGCCGATTAGCTCACTCAGGCGGGCGAGGTTGCCGGCATTGAGGCAATTGCCCAGCGTCCGGGCGATGGGAAAGCCGAACTTCAGCTGCGCGCTCGCGATCCTGATGTCGCAGGCCGCGGCGATCGAGGCACCACCGCCGGTACAAGCGCCGTGGATGGCAGCCACGGTGGGCACGGGACAAGTATCCACGGCGGTCAGGATGCGGGTGATCTCGTTCTCGTAGTCATGCGCGTCCTGCGCCGTCTTGAAGCCGCGGAACTGCGTCATGTCCGTGCCCGCCGCGAAGGCCTTGCCGCCTGCGCCATGGATGACCACCGCGCGCACCGATCCGTCTGTCGGAACGTTGGCGCAGATGTCGGCCAATTCCTCGTACATGGCGAAGGTGAGGGCATTGCGCGCCTCGGGCCGGTTGAAAGCGATCCAGAGCGTGTTGTCGCGACGCTGGGAGTGAAGTTCGTTTGTCATCTTGAGAAGGTCTCCACGGAATTACGGGGATTTGCTGATCGGAAATCGAGCAGCATGCGGGGTGTGAGCAGGTCGGCGGGCCGAGGGTGGCGGCGGCGCGGCGCGTGCTCTTCCGGTACGGAAGGTGGCGCTGTCATCGCGGGGCCGGCGTTTCAGGCGTTTCGACGTCGAGAACGCCAGAGCCCAACGCCTTCAGGTGCGCCGCGAACTTGTTCATCATGTGCGTCTTCATTACCTGTCCAAGTCCTTTCGCATCGCGGTTGCGAAGTTTCTCCATGATCTCCTCATGCTCCTCGATCGCCTGTGCCCAGCGCTCTTCCGACAGGTTGACCATAAACCGTGCTCGGCGGA
Organism: Roseovarius sp. MMSF_3298; assembly: GCF_030733705.1. Taxonomy (NCBI): domain Bacteria; kingdom Pseudomonadati; phylum Pseudomonadota; class Alphaproteobacteria; order Rhodobacterales; family Roseobacteraceae; genus Roseovarius; species Roseovarius sp. MMSF_3298. Next base: position 149,117 of record NZ_JASHIN010000005.1, on the reverse strand, counting down.
TGCGTGCGCCGAGCATACGGTGGTGCAGTTCCAGGATATCGTTTCGCGCGCCCTTCAGCAGTGCGTTGTGGATGTCCTGATTGGCCTTGAAGTAGGTTTTGCGATTTCCGGCTTTGTATGCACTGACCATCGCGGCGTGCCTTTTCTCGATGCCTTGGACCTCGGCCTCGCTGAGGTTGCTGCAGGCCATCTCGCCGATGAGTTGTTCCAGCGCCGCGATGACGGGAAACGTGCTCTCGATCTCCGCGCGCGTCACCTCGGCAACGCGCGCGCCCCGGTTTGCCTGCAGGATGACAAGCCCCTCGGAGCCGAGCACCTTGAGCGCTTCGCGCAACGGCGTCCTCGAGACGCCGAAGGTTTCGCAAAGGTCCTTTTCGGGCACCTTCTCGCCCGGTTTGAGGGCATCTTCCACGATCAAGTTGCGCAATCGTTCAACCAGTTCCTGATGGAGGGTCTGGCGGGTGATATTTCCTCCCAAGCTCATGAAGGCCTCCTAATGATCGATGACCTGCTCCGGCAAGCGCGAGGCGTGCTGCCGCCGCGCGGAAGCACCGGCACGGCTTCTTCGCGGGTGATGTCCCTGATGGCCCCGATATCATTCACGCTGCGGGGGACAAGCACCGCGTCCGGAAACGTCTGGTAGATTGATGCGTCCGTTGCACAGCGTGCGCGCGCCGCGTCATTGGCCATTGCAGAACCTTCGACGGCAGCGCTCAGGCAGCTTGAAAGACGGCTGTTTTCACGCATGCAACTCTGATTTTCCTCCCTGTTCCGGGCGTGATCCTGAACGCGGAACTTTTTTGTTGACTGAATTATGAGTTCATAATTACGTTCGTGCAATACAAATTAGCGTCGGCCAACGTGCGCCACGGAGGACAAGTTGCGATGCGCCAAGCTGGCAGACACTTCCTGCAAATCCCCGGCCCAAGTGCTGTTCCCGATCGGATACTGAAGGCGATCGGACAGCAAACCATCGATCATCGCGGTCCCGATTTTGCCGATGTCGGCAAGAGGGCGCTGGACGGCATGAAGAGCATCTTCAAGACCGAACAGAACGTATTCATCTTCCCGGCCTCGGGCACCGGCGCGTGGGAGGCGGCACTGGTGAACACATTGTCGCCCGGCGACAAGGTACTGATGTTCGAGACCGGGCACTTCGCGACGCTGTGGAACAAGATGGCGCGCAAAATCGGGCTGGAGCCGGAGTTCCTGGAAGGCGACTGGCGCGGCGGGGCCGAGCCCGACCGGATCGAGGCGCGCCTGCGCGAGGACAAGGGCCACGAGATCAAGGCGGTCTGCGTGGTGCATAACGAGACCTCGACGGGGTCGGTTTCGCCCATCGCTGAAGTGCGCAAGGCGATCGACGCGGCGGGGCATCCGGCGCTTTTGATGGTCGACTCGATCTCGGGCCTCGCCTCAATCGACTTCCGCTTCGACGAATGGGGGGTGGATGTTTGCGTGTCGGGCTCGCAGAAGGGGCTGATGCTTCCACCGGGGCTGAGTTTCAATGCCGTGAGCGAGCGCGCGCTCAAGCATGCCAAGTCTGTGACCATGCCGCGCAGCTATTGGGACTGGCAGGACATGGTCGGGCCGAACGCAACGGGGTATTTTCCCTACACGCCCGGCACCAACCTGCTTTACGGTTTGAACGAAGCAATCGACATGCTGCACGAGGAAGGCCTGGACAACGTCTTTGCCCGCCATGCGCGCCATGGCGCCGCGACGCGGGCGGCGGTGCGAGCATGGGGTCTCGAGGTCCTCTGTGCCCGGCAAGGGCAGGAATCCGGGGTCCTGACCGCGGTGATGGTCCCTGAAGGCCATTCTGCCGATGTGTTCCGCGCAACAACGCTGAAACACTATGACATCTCGCTCGGCAATGGCCTGTCGAAAGTGGCCGACAAGGTGTTCCGCATCGGGCATCTGGGCGACTTCAACGACCTGATGCTGATGGCAACGCTGTCCGGTGTTGAAATGGGGCTGGGAAAAGCCGGCGTCCCGCACCAGTCTGGAGGCGCGCAAGCGGCGATGGACCACCTGAAGGAATCCGACAAGTCGCGGTTTGCCGCGGAATAACGCTCTGGGAGGAGCATTTAGGGAGGAGAACCTATGACTATCAAAGCAACTATTCTAGCCAGCGTGGCCGCGATCGCCATGCCATTGGCGGCAACCGCCGCGGACCTGACACTGCGCTTCGGCCATGTCGGCAACCCCGGATCGCTCTTCGAGGCCTCCGCGGATGCCTTTGCCGAGTGCGCGAACGGCAAGCTGGGCGACAAGGCCGAAGTGCAGACTTTCGGCGCCAGCCAGCTGGGCAAGGACCGCGAGCTGCTGCAGAAGCTGAAGCTCGGACAGGTGGATTTCTCGCTGCCGTCGTCGGTGATGTCGTCGGTCGCGCCGGAATTCGGCGTTTTCGAGATGCCCTACATCGTCAAGGACCGCGATCACATGCGCCGCATTCAGGCCGAACTGGGTGACGTATTCCAGGCGGCGGCGCAGCGCGAGGGATACCGGATCATCGGTTACTTCGAGAACGGTTTCCGCCATATCACCAACAACATTCGTCCGATCAACAAGCCTGAGGACTTGGAAGGCGTCAAGCTGCGCACGCCGAACGGCGAGTGGCGTGTGAAGATGTTCCAGCTTTACGGCGCGAACCCATCGCCGATGGCGTTCTCGGAAGTCTTTACCGCGCTGCAGACCAACGTGATCGACGGGCAGGAAAACCCCTACGCTCAGATCGCATCGGCGAAGTTCCAGGAAGTGCAGAAGTACCTGTCGATCACGGGGCACGTCTACACGCCGGGTTATGTCCTCGTTGCCGAAAACCAGTGGCAGAAGCTGCCGGAAGATGTGCGCGCCGAACTCGAGGCGTGCGGTGCCGAGACGCAGGATTTTGTCTATGAGCACGCGGCGAAGCTGGAGACCGAGCTTCTCGAGGTAATCCGCGAGGCCGGCGTCGAGGTCAACGAGGCCGACAACCAGGCCTTCATCGATGCCTCAGCGCCGATCTACGAAGAGTTCTCTACGTCTGTCGAGGGCGGTGCGGAACTGATCGAGACAATTCAGAGCCTCGCGTCCGGCTCCTGACCCCGAATGCGCAGGGGGCCGTCAGCGGCCCCCTGCATACCTTGCTGCACGAGTTCATCACACGTCGGATGTAACAGTACCGGGTACGTTGCCCGGCAGGGACCAATCATGTTCAAATCACTGCGCAAATTCTTTGAAAGTGCCTTGGAGTACTTTCTGGTCTTCCTCATGGTCATCCTGACCGCAGTTGTTGTCGTCGCGGTGATCTACCGTCTTCTGGGGGCCAGCCTGGCCTGGTACGATGAGATTGCCGCCATCCTGCTGGCATGGATCACCTATTACGGCTCGGCGCTGGCCGCGTTGCGACGTCGCCATATCGGGTTCGATACCGTGCTGCTGGCGATCCCGATGCCTGCGCGCATGTGGGCGGTCGCGCTGGCCGAGGCCATCACCGCCGGCTTTTTCATCCTGCTGGCTTGGGCGGGCTTCACGGTACTGTCGATCCTCGGGGGCATGTCGCTTGTATCGGTCACATGGGTGCCGGTCAGCTTTACCCAATCGGTGATCCCGATCGGCGCGATTCTTTTCCTGATATGCCAAGCGCTGAGCCTGCCTGACTACTGGCGCAAAACGGCCGCGGGCGTGTCGCTCGAACATGCCGATATCGAAGAAGAGGTCGAAACAGAAATGAAGAAAGCGGGGAACGCCTGATGCTGATGCTCGGTATCTTCATCGCGATGGTCGTGATGATCTGTCTGAACGTGCCGATCGCGATTGCGCTGGCCGTGTCCGCGATCGGCGGGCTTCTGGTGCTCGAGGGCACCAACTCGCTCGTGAATGTCGCGCTGGACATGTATGGTGGCGCGACCAAGTTCTCTCTTATCGCGATCCCGATGTTCGTGCTGGCCGGCGCGATCATGAACGCGGGGGGCATCACCGACCGGCTGATCAATTTCGTGGCAGCCCTGATCGGCTTCATCCGGGGCGGGCTGGCCCATGTGAACATTGGCGTGTCTCTGTTCTTTGCCGAAATCTCCGGCTCGGCCGTCGCGGACGTCGCGGCGATGGGGTCGGTGCTGATCCCGCAGATGAAAAAACGGGGATACTCGGGCGCGCTGGCCGCGGCGGTGACCTCGTCTTCCGCATCGCTTGCGATCATCATTCCTCCGTCGATCCCGATGATCCTTTACGCAACCTCCGCCAATGTTTCGGTCGAGCAGCTTTTCGTGGCCGGCGTGGTTCCGGGCGTGATGGGCGCGGCGGGCCTGATGGGCGTCGCTTATTACTTCGCGCGCCGCTACGACCTGCCCCGCGAAGAGGCGTTTTCGGGCCGCCGCGTGTGGGAAACATTCGTTGATGCGCTGCCGACATTCGCGTTGCCGGTCATCATCCTCGGCGGCATCTTCGGCGGGTACGTCACGGCGACCGAGGCCGCGGGCCTTGCCGTTCTGGCGGCCATCGCGATTAGCCTTTGGTACCGTCAGGTAGATCTCAAACACCTGCAGCAGTCGATGCTCGACGGCGGCATGCAGACGGCCGTCGTCATGCTGCTCGTGGCGGCATCCGTGGTGATGGGCGGGTTTCTGACGCGCGCACAATATCCTCAGGAACTGGCGGCCGGGATCCTGAACATCACGGAAAACAAGTGGCTGATCCTGTTGATCCTGAACTTTTTCTTCCTCGTCATCGGCTTTTTCCTGCACTCGGCCGCCGCGATCATTCTCGTCGTGCCAATTGTCATTCCGCTGATCGAAGCTGTTGATATCAACCCGATTCACTTTGGCCTTGTTGTCACGCTGAACCTCGCCATCGGGCAACAAACGCCACCCGTCGCCAGTGTTCTGATCACGGCATGTGCGGTGGCGCGGGCGAACATATGGGAAGTGAGCAAGGTCAACATCTACTTCGTCGCCGTCCTGCTCACCGTGCTCCTGATGTGCACGTACATTCCATCGATTCCGCTCTTCCTGGTGGATTATTTCTACAATTGAGGGCGAAGGTCTCGCTGGCTTGCATCACCTTGCAAGCCGGCGAGACGTTGAGGAGATGCTGACATGAACCTTGAACTTGCAAATGCACTGATCGTCTCTGCCTTGGAGTATCGGCGCGCGCATGACATGAAACCCCTCACGATTGCCGTCATAGATGCCGGAGGGCATCTTGTTGCACTTCAACGCGAGGACGGCACCAGCAACCTGCGACCCGAGATCGCACAGGGCAAGGCGAAAGGCGCAGTGGCAATGGGCCTCGGATCCCGAGCGCTGTACACGCGGGCACAGGAACAACCGTTCTTCATTGATGCCATGAACGCACTGAACCAAGGCCTGTTGGTTCCTGTTCCCGGTGGTGTCCTGATTTACCGTGACGAGAAGCTGATCGGGGCCATTGGTATCACAGGCGATTCATCGGATAACGATGAAGCATGCGCCGTGTCCGCTATAAACGTTCATGGATTGACTGCACAAACAGGTTGAACCATCCTTGGTGTTCGCAGCCCGACGGGTGTTTCCGGTGAGGCAATTCAAGGTCTGGCCCAGACACCCCTGCCTTCAAAGCAAAACGCCTCAACGGGATCGAACCCTATCCTCACGGGGCTGTCGGGCGTCATATCCTCAGAGAGAATTGATATTCCCCTACCGGCATTCGTCTCGAAGTGAAAACCCCACCAAATGTTCTTTAATAATATCCGGTGGTGAACTGCGGCCAATAGCTGGCTTTTCCGCAAGGCTGACGTAAACGCACCGCGCAGCGAACAACCGCTCTCCGCCCGCAGTCTCACTTGAGCGCTCAAGTTTCTTGAATGCCTATCCCAAACCGCACTCGTAGTTTGGCATGGGTACCCGGGAATTCACCCATAGCTAACCTTCTTTGGTGCAGCAAATGCTGTCGAAGACGTGGCACCAAACGGTGACAGGCCCACCTCGAGATTTCCACGGCACCGGCAGCCGGCCAGATATAGGCCTAGCCGGTCCACCCAAGGCCAGAAGAAATCGAGTTCATGGATTGAAGCAACGGAATCGAGACCCGGTTCGGTTCATCCCGAGACCGTACATCGCGCAGCAATGACACCTGCAGTGCATTGATCCGGTCCAGACCGGGGCGTATCCGGTCAAAGCGGGCTCTCATGCGCGGGAAACGCTCGGCGATGGTCTTCTGGCCGGTCAGGAAGGTGATCCCCTCGCAGGCCAGCGCGTATTCCTTGCGGACCGCGTCCGTGACACGCTTCCGGGTGTCGTCATCCGTAACCAGCGACGCATATTCCCAGGCGATGTCGAGGTCGCTTTGAAAGAGTGATTTCTCCACCTCGTCCACGATCAGCCGGAACAGCTTGGTTTTCTCGAACATGGTGCGAAGCGTCTCCTCGCCACGGGTGCCCTGGAACTTTCGAAACGACTCGATGGCAGAGCCGAACCCGTACCAGCCCGTGATCAGGTGCCGGTTCTGCGACCACGCGAACACCCATGGAATGGCCCGCAGGTCATCCAGCGACGCCGCGCCGAAACGACGCGCAGGCCGCGAGCCGATCTTCAGCATGGCCAGCTCCTCTACCGGGCTGGCCTGCTGGAAATAGTCGATGAAGCCGGGCATGTGCAGCAGCGTGGAATAGGCGGTCTGCGACAGGCCCGACAGCGCATCCAGCGCATCGTTGAATTCCGGCGCACGGGGCGGATCGTTCGCATCCGCCGTATGTTTCAGAACGCTCGAGGCCAGAAGCTCAAGATGCGCCGCCGCGGTGCCACGATTGGCATAATTGGCCGATACGACCTCGCCCTGCTCCGTCAGACGCATCCTGCCGTTCACGGTATCCGTCGGCTGGGCCGCGATGGCGCGGTCCATCGGGGCGCCGCCCCGGCTGACCGATCCGCCGCGCCCGTGAAAGAAGACAGGCTTCAGACCCTGCGACGCCAGGACCCGCGTGATCTTGCGCTGCGCCTGGTCCAGTTCGCAGGTCGAGCACACAAAGCCGCCGTCCTTGTTGCTGTCGGAATAGCCGAGCATGACCTCGATCAAGGGTCCGTCCCGCGTCAGGCTGCGTTTTGCCAGCGGCACCTTCAGCAGGTCGACAAGGATATCCGGCCCCGCCCTCAGGTCCTCGATGGTCTCGAACAATGGCACGACCTTGAGCTCCAGCGTCTCAGCACCAAAACCCGCGTACCGCGCCAGCAGGAATACCCCCAGCAGGTCGTCCGAGGAGCGGGTCATGGACAAAATGAACGGGCCGACCGCCGCCGGGTCCGGGCCGTACTGCCGCTTCGACATCAGGTTCAGCAGCTTGAGAAGCTCAACGGCCTGATCCGACAACGCGTTCTGGTCGGGCTCGGGCAGTTGCGGTTCCGCCAGCTCGGCCCGAAGCCGTTTCGACCATGCGGAATCGCCATATTCCGGCACCTCGCCATCATCCCGGCTCCGCCAGATTTCGGTGATTGTGTCCGTCGTCACCGTGGAGTTCTGACGAATATCGAGCGTAAAGATGCTGAATCCGAAAACCGAGGCCCGCCAGCGGATCGGGCGAATGTAGCGGCGCGCCAACTGCCCCGCGTCGACTGACTCAAGTGCGTTTTCGATCATTTCCAGGTCGGCAATGAAATGGCTGATGTGCCGATATGATTCCAACCTATGCAGGATCGCCGATATCGCCTGGCGAAACAGTTCGTTGGGGTTACGATCATGCGTCGGCGATACCGAGGCAAGACGCTCGAGCCCGCCCTGCACCTCCGGATCAAGCGGCACGATCCTGTTGCTGATGCTCAGGCGTTCGGCCGCAATCCGCAGATGCCCCTTGTACATGTCCATCACCGCGTCGCGCGCCCGTTTCAGCGCGTGGGCGGTACTGTCGGCGGTGACGTTCGGGTTGCCATCCCGGTCACCGCCGATCCAGGAATGAAAGCGGATGCAGGGGGACACCGCGTCAGGTGTCCCGAACCTGTTCGTGGCGGCCTGCTCGAATTGCTCGAACACCTGCGGCACGGCGTCAAAGATCCCGTCGCGAAAGAACTGCAACCCCCATTCGATCTCGTCGCTAAGATCAGGGCGTTCCAGCCGCAACTCGCCCGTCATCCACAGCAGGTCGATCTCGCTCTCGATATCTGAAAGGATCGCGGCGCGTTCCCGGCTAGTCCAGCGTTGCGCCTCCAATGAAACCAGATTGCGATAGATCCTGCGGTGGATCTCCAGCACCGTGACACGCTTGGCTTCGGTCGGATGCGCCGTCAGGGTTGGGCCGACAGACAGGTTTTGCGATATCTCGGCAAAGCGTTCCCGCGTCAGATCCTCACGCGCCAGCGCCTGGGCAAAGCTGCTGGGAACGGTCTCTGCCCCGCTTTGCGTCTCGACGTGGCGCCGGTCCCGGATCGCGGCGTTTTCCTCCACGATCCGCAAAAGCTGAAACCAGATGTTCAGCGCCTGAAGATAGGGCACGGCACCAGGCCCTGCTGGAATCACGTGCTCAGTGTCGCTATGCGCCCACTCGGCCACATGCGGCGCGCGCCGCGTCAGCACGTTGCCCCAAAGATCGAAAAGCTCCCTGCGCAGGTCGGCGGCATAGGATTCGTCACTGTCGGTGACACCGCAGGCGGCGTTCAGCAAAACCGAAGGCATCAGTCTATGTCCCGGTTTTCGCGCAAACGGCGACCCGCATGCACGTGACGCCCGCCAGGCCTTGCGAAACAGCACCCGATGATATGTTCACACGTCCTGAAACAGATGCTTTCGCTTAGCCGCATGCCGTACATGACTTCCCTTCCCTTGGTATCGCTCACCAGCCGTCCCACACGCTCTCCTGCCACACGTTTCACCTGACTTTAGCGCAATGGCGCCCTGTTCCTCCGCGTGAGGCTACTGCCCATGTCCGTACATTGGCCTGCGGATTCCGACAGAACCCAACGTGAATCCACCTGCCCGGCGAGAATATGTGCCCCGGCAAGGTGCCACAGTGCCCCCGCGTCTGACTACCTACACTTGAGTGTGTAGTATCTTCAGGCGACGCACCTCTGTTTGAGTGCTCTCGCCCCGACACAAGGTCGGTCCATGCTCAGCCTATACAAAATCCGGTATCTGCTTTCGCGGCAAAGCGGATGGGCATGCGCCACCGCTTCAACTCCAGCCGCATCAACCGGCTGTCCAACCAGCCCCCGTGACAGCTCGACGAAGACGGCGGGCATTCGATCAACTGGTAAACAACCTCGGGCGCGATGAACGCGCTCGCCGGTCTTACGCCGCTGTCAATTATGGTCGCGCGGAATCCGGACGTCCCAGTCAAGCTCGCGGATGCAATCGCCGTTCAGGAACGCTTCAAGCCGCGCCGTGATCAGATAATCGCTGGCGGTGCAGGTCATTCGTGTCCGGGTGACGGTTTTCACGCTCCAATCCTCGCGCGCCATCTCGTGAGTCCACGTCACCTCGCCGGTGGCCGAAGTCGGATCTTCGGGCAAAATCGTGTAATGTTCCTTGGCCGCGGCCGCATGGAAATACCCCTGACTCCGGATCGTCGCCGCTCCCTCGTCGTCGGTCACCTCGATACTCAACATTCCGGTGTCGACGTCCTCGCCCAGGCGCCAGGTCGCGCCCGGCGCACGTTCAACGTCCAACTCCAGCAATTCGGCCGATCGGGCCGGGCCGAAGGCATCGACCGCCTCGGGCGCGTCTTTGCGCATCGGCAGTTCCAGCACGCACTCTCCCGTCAGCATGGTCAGGGTCACCGGCTCCGGCGCGGGCCAGGCAACGGGAAAATAACTGGTCGAAACGCCCAGCCGGATACGATGCCCCGCGCGGAAGGTCTGCGCGACATGCTTCATCGGCACGCGCACCGTGTACTTGCGCCCGGGTTCCAGGTTTTCCGGATGCTCGTGGCTGTCGCGATGCGTCAGGTTCAGCAAGCCATAGCTCACCCGTGTCGCCGCACCGTCGGGGGCCACGTCCATCAACCGCAGGGCCACCTGCGCCACCGGTTTGTCCACCTCGAACGTCAGGGTCAGCTCCGGATCGCCGACCATGTGGCAATCCTCGGTCAAGGGCGCCGTCTGGAACGTCAGGCTGCCCGCATCCTCGCGCCGCTGGTCGCCTGGCTGGTCCCCGGGATGCCCGTAAGAGCACCATTTGCCGCCATGCCGCCCGACCCAGAGCGGCGAGCAAATGTCCAGCGCGTCCTGTGGCCCCTCCGCGCCAAGACCTCCGTCGGAAGTCAGCGAAAACGCGCGGCGCTCCACGTTGGGCGACGGCCAGGCCGGCTCGTCGATCCAGACGCCGTCCCGCGTGTCATAATGCGTCTGTGGCCGGGCGTGATCCTGCAGGAACACACGCAGCTTCGGCTCATCCGCGATGCCCGTGTCCCGCCCCTTCATCCACTGGTCCCACCAGCGCACTTCTTCAGTCAGCCAGTCGATGGCCGGGCCCGGCTCGCCCAGATGCGGATAGCGATGCGACCACGGGCCCACCAGCCCCTTCACCGGGCTCTTCAGGTTCTCCACCAGCCGGAACACCGCCCGGCAATAGCCGTCGGCCCAGCCGCTGACGGCATAGACCGGCACCTCGATATCCGAAAAATCCTCGCAGACAGATCCATGCTTCCAGAACGCGTCCCGCGTCTGGTGCTGCATCCAGTTCTCCAGCCACAGGCCCGACCCGTCCAGTCGCTCTTCCCACATCTCGCGCCAGCGGTCGCCCACATGCGCAGGGTCCGGCGGCAGGGTATTGATTCCGAACATCACCGATGCCCAGGACAGGTGATCGCCCAGCAGCGTGCCGCCCATGTAGTGGATGTCATCGGCATAGCGGTCGTCGGTCGAACAGATCGTGACCACCGCCTTCAGCGCCGGGGGCCGCAGCGCGGCAAGCTGCAGGCCGTTGAACCCGCCCCACGAAATGCCGACGATCCCGACGCCGCCATCGCACCAGTCCTGCGCGGCGATCCACGCGATCACGTCGCAGCCGTCCTGCAGCTCTTCTTCGGTATATTCGTCCGTCATCAACCCTTCGGACTCGCCCGTGCCACGCAGGTCGACGCGCACATAGGCATAGCCCTGCGCCGCCATCCAGGGCGCACGGGCATGGTCACGCTCCAGCGTCTTGTCATTCTTGCGATAGGGGATGAATTCGAGGATCGCCGGCACCGGCGCTGCCTCGGCGCCCTCCGGCATCCAGACCCGCGCCGCCAGCCGCGTGCCGTCCGGCATGGGGATTTCCAGATGCTCGATTTCGCGGATCGTCTGCGGCAGCGGATGGTCGATTATCATGAGAAACGCTCGGATCTAGGGGCGACGTGGTGTCCGAGCCCGCGTACCGCCCGCGCCGGCGGATGTCCAGCCGATGAAACCAACGCGCCCCATCCCGGGCCTGACCCGGGATCTCGTTCTGAGCGGGATGCCGGCGGGATCTCCTGTCAGCTTATTCCACGATATCCGTGAACTCGTAGTTCAGCTTCTTCATCACCTGCTCGTAGTTCCAAAGCAGCTTGGATTGTTTCTGCGCGCCCATCCAGACCGACGCCACCGCATAGCTGTAGGCGTCCTGCTCCGGCAGTTCCGACAGTTTGGACCCCTTGCTGACGTAAGAGGTGATGCGTGTCCCCTCCACCTGCTCGGCCGCGACCTCCACCTCGGCGCGCGACGGCGCACGGGCCACGGTCGCGTCATTGAAAAACACCCGGTAGAAGAATTCCGCCGCGACGGTTTCCGGCCCCTCGCCCTTCGGCATGTCCGGCTTGCGGCCCAGGCCAAGGTCGACCGTCACCTGCTGGTGGCTGACCCCGTCGACCATCTCGAAAAGGTCGCAGTGGGATTGCGCGATGCGCGTGTTGATCTCCAGCAGCCAGATCTGGTTCTGCACCTCGTCCCAGTAATACTCGATATTAAAGCCGGCATTGTCATAGCCGATGTGCTTCATCACCGTCTTGGTGATCTCAGCCATCTGTTCCTGGATGCGCGGCGGCAGGGTGGACGGGTAGAGATAGTAGAAAAAGCTCAGAACCTGCGGATAACGGATCGAATCCACCGTGCCGTAGGGCACGACCTCGCCGTCATGCACATAGCCCTCGACGGTACATTGCCGCCCGCCGATCACCCGCTCGGCCATGCAGTAATGCCCTTCCACCGTCTTGACGTCTTCGGGCAGGTTCGCCTTGTTCAGGATATAATTGAATGGCTCGGAAATCTCGTTGATCTCGGCGCGAAAGGCTTCGGTCGCATAGGCGAAGTCCTCGGGGCTGTCGATGCGAAAGCCCAGACGCGAGCCGGAAGACTTGATCGGCTTCACGAAGAACGGAAAGCGCAGACCCGCCTCGCCAATCTTGGACAGAGCCTCGTCGTCGAACGGGTCAAAAGCGGTGAAGTTGGGCGTATGATCGGGGATAACCTCGGCCATGACCTTGCGCGACCAATACTTGTGCTCGCACTTCAGAAGCGATTCCAGCGATGCGTTCCGCGTACCGTATTTCTCGCACAGAAGCGGCAGCATGGTGGACACGGGGAAGTCGATATAGCCCACGATAGCATCAATCGAGCCGTCGAACGCATCCAGTGTCTCCTCGGCCCGACGCAGCATGTCGGGAATGTCGAAAATCTGGGTGTCGGAGACTTCCGCGGAGGTGAGCAACGGATGGAAATTCACGTCCTCGACGCCGCGAAGGCGCTTCAACCGCGCCGCATTAAATTCGTTCATTCCAACGACGAAAACGTTTTTTGTCATATCACTCCCTCGGTTATCAACGCCGTTGAGCCGGCGTTGTTCCCTTTCGATTGCGCAACGCTGGCTCAGGTCTGGCCCAGGTCCGACTGCGCTCCGTAGCTGCGCCCTTTCAGGCGCTCTGTCGCACCTTCGATGTCGTCGACAAGCAGCAACAGGAAATCACCGGGCTTCGCGTCACCGATGGCACGATCCATCGCGGCTTGCTCGTCCATGATAAGCTCGACCGTCCCGGCGGATCCGGCGTCTTTCGCGCCCTTCTCGATCAGCCCGGCGGTCTCGCCTTCGCTGCGCCCGCGCGCATCGGTCTCGTAAATGTAGACCGTATCGCACATCTTCGCCAGTTGCGCGCCCAGCGCCGCAAGGTCCTCGTCCCGGCGGTTGCCCGGGGCCGTGGCCACGGCGATCTTGCGCTGCTGCCCCAGGCCGTTGACCAGCGGTTCCAGCGCCTCCAGCGCCGGAACGTTATGGCCATAGTCGATCAGGCATTTGACGCCATCGGCCTCGAAATAGTTGGTCCGCCCCGGCATCTGCGCCGGTGTCGGGTGGAAGCTCAGCAGCCCGGCGCGGATATCGTCGATCTCCAGACCGTGCGCCAGCGCGGCAGCTGTGGCCGCCATGGCGTTCTGCACGTTGAAGGGCGCGTGCCCCTCGAACGAAATCGGGACGTCGTTGACCGCCGCCACCTCGACCTCGACCTGGCCGCGCAACAGCACGATCCGGCCCTGGCGCACGGTGATGACCATCTTGTGGTCGGCCAGGTGTTGCTTGAGGTCCGGATTTTCGGGGTCCATCGTGAAATAGATGATCTCGCCCCGCGCCCAGTAGGTGCCCTGGTCCATCACCAGCGGGTCGTCGGCGTTCAGCACGCAGAAGCCGCCGATCTTCTTGACGGCGTCGACCACCACGGTCTTGCACCGCGCCAGTTCCTCCAGCGTGTGGATATCGCGCTCGCCCAGATGGTCCGACGCGATGTTCAGCAGAACGCCCACATCGCATTCGTCAAACCCGAGCCCCCGGCGCATGATCCCGCCGCGCGCAACCTCGAGCACGGCGTGCTCTACCGTCGGTTCCCGCAGCACCGCGTGTGCGGCGGCGGGGCCGGAATAGTCGCCCCGCAAGATGACGTGGTTGTCGATCTCGATCGTGCCGGTACAGCCCATGCCCACCGAGTTGCCCGCCTGCCGCAGGATATGCGTGATCAGGCGCGTCGTCGTGGTCTTGCCGTTGGTACCGGTGATCGCGGTGATCGGGATGCGCCCGTCATCCGTCGGGTCCGGGAACAGCATGTCGACAACGGCCTCGCCCACCGGCCGCGGCGTGCCGTGCGTGGGCGCCATATGCATCCGAAAGCCGGGGCCCGCATTGACCTCGACCACCCCGGCCGATTGCTGGTCCAGCGGCTTGGACAAGGTTTCGGCCAGCATGTCGATCCCGATGATATCCAGACCGACAATCCGTCCGATCCGTTCCATCGCGAACTTGATCTCGGGATGCACCTCGTCGGTCAGGTCCGTCGCGGTGCCGCCGGTCGAGATATTGGCGGTGGATTTCAGATAGACGATGTCGCCCTTGGCAGGCACGGAGTCGAGCGTCAGCTCGGCCTGCTCCAGCAGGCGCATCGTCTGTTCGTCCACGATGATCTGGGTCAACAGGTTCTCGTGCCCCACACCGCGGCGCGGGTCCTCGTTTTCCTTGTCGATCAGCTGCTGGATGGTGGATTTGCCGTCACCTTCGACATGCGCCGGACGGCGGCGGGCGGCGGCTATCATCTTGCCTCCGACCACCAGAATGCGGTGATCTTCGCCCTTGATATAGCTCTCTACGATGACCGCGCCGTAATCGTCGCGACAGCGCGCCAGCGCGGCCTCGTAGCCCGATTTCAGCTCTTCCTCGTTGGTGATGTCCGTGGTCACGCCCCGCCCGTGATTGCCCGACAGCGGCTTGGTGACGACCGGCCAGCCGATCCAGTCGGCGGCATCCTTGATCTCGTCCCAGGAGTAGCAGATGTAGCCCTTGGGCACCGCCACGCCGGCATCGTCGAGCACCTGCTTGGTCCATTCCTTGTCGTCGGCAATCGAGTGTCCGATGATCCCCGACGCATCCGTCACGGTGGCCTGGAACTTGCGCTGCTTCACGCCGTGGCCAAGCTGGGTATAGCTGGTGCCCTCGGTCAGGTTGTACCAGGGAATGTTGCGCGCCTTCGCGGCGTTCACGATCGACCCGGTCGACGGTCCCAGCGCGTTCGCGTCCCGCACCTCTTTCAGCCGATCGATCACCGGCTCAAGGTCCACGTCCTTGCCGTCGTAAAGCGCCTGGACGATCTCGACCGCCTCTTCGCCGCAGGCCAGTCCGCTCGCTTCGTCGCGATAGCGGTAGACAACGTGGTACACGCCCTTGTCGTAGCTATCGACGGTCTTGCCGTAGCCCACCGAAAAGCCGATCAGGTTCTGCAATTCAATCGCCACATGTTCGACCATGTGACCGGCCCAGGTGCCGTCTTTCACCCGGGACAAGAACCCACCGGCCTCTCCTACCGAGCAACGATGTTCATAGATCGTGGGAATGAGCGCTTGCAGCTTGTCTGCAATACCATCGACCTTGTCACTCGGCCGGTCTTCTAGTTCCTCGATGTCCAGCCGCATATAGATCGACTGGTAGCGGCTGTAGTAGTTCGGTCCGCGCAGCGCACGGTGTTCAAGTATACGCATCCTTCAGCTCCAGGCTCTCGGCCCCAAGCTGTTTGGCACTCAGGACCTGCCGGTCCGCCAGGTTGTATCCATCACCCTCGACCAGCGCATGCATCACGACGTTGTGGACGCTCACCGCCTCACCGTCTGATAGATCAAATACATTGCAACTGGATATTCTCGAACTGTCAACGAGGATTACGTGACCGGGCCCAAAGGCCTTAATTACACCGTTCTCGAACAATACGGCGGCGTCCTCGCCCAACCCGATCCCCAGGTATTCGGGGTTGGTGGCCCCCACTTCCATCAGCCGCGAAAAGCGGCCGCGTTCCAGAAAATGGGTGTCGATGATGACCCCTTCGATCAGGCCGAAGCCGGCGCTCATCTTGACCGCGCCCTTGCGAAGGCTGTCGATAGCGCTGCCGCCATAAACCATGGTTGTCGACTGGCAGGCCGCGCCGGCGCTGGTCCCGGCGATCACGGCGCCCTCGTGGTAAATGGATCGGATCGCCTCCAGCGCCGCCGAGGCGCCGAAAATGCTGGTCAGACGCATCTGGTCGCCGCCCGAGATGAAAAGAACGTCGCAATTGCGGATCATTTCGACCATCTTGGCATCGTCGGCGTCGGACCGCTCGCGGATGCGCACATCCAGCACTTCGGCGGCGCCCAGCGCGTTGAACGCCTCCTCGTAGGCCGGGAAGACCTCATCGGGGATGCTGCTGGCGGTGGTGATCACCCCGACCACCGGCGCCTCGGCAGATGACAACTTCAGGACCCGTCCAAGAATGGCCGCCTTCGCCGATTTGTCTTCGGCGCCACCAATTGCGACAAGTTTGCCCCGGGGCCTCGGTTTCACGGACATATCCATCGAGTAACTCCATCCATCTCTGGATTCTTATCTATATGTTGTGGATGTTACCATCCCGTTCACAAGAATGTCACGTTAACCAAGCCCCGCAACTGCAAAAGCGGTCGCAACGTCACGAATCCCGCGTTATGTGGGATTCTCGGCAACCAAAGCCCGCCAAAACGGCAGAAAACAACGCAGGAGCGAGAAATGGCTGACGGATTCGCACTGGCAATTCACGGTGGCGCAGGGGTTCTGCCCCGATCGGAAATGAGCGCAGAGCGTGAAGCGGCCTGCCATGCCGCGCTTGCCCGCGTTCTGGAGGCAGGTGAGTCGGTGCTGGCGGCCGATGGCACCGCACTCGATGCCGTCGCCGCCGCCGTGCGCGCGCTGGAGGACGAGCCACTGTTCAATGCCGGGCGCGGGGCCGTCTTTACCCGTGCAGGAACACACGAGATGGACGCCGCCATCATGGACGGGCGCGACCGCCGTGCGGGGGCCGTGGCGGGCATCTGCGGCCCGCGCCACCCGATCGATGCCGCCCGTGCGGTCCTGGAACATACCTCGCATGTGCTCATGGCCGGAGAAGGCGCCCACGCAGTCGCCCGCGAGGCCGGCCTGCCGTTCGAGGAAGAGCGTTATTTCTTCACACAGGAACGTTGGGACACGCTGCAAGAGACCTTGCAGATGGAAGCCGACGGCACGCTCGACGACGATCCTTCCCGCCGCCACGGCACTGTCGGCGCCGTGGCCCGCGACCGGGCCGGAAACCTCGCCGCCGCCACCTCCACCGGCGGCATGACGGCCAAGAGCGCCGGACGCATCGGCGACAGCCCCCTGATCGGTGCCGGCACGCTCGCTCTCAACGAAAGCTGCGCGGTCTCCGCCACCGGCGATGGCGAGGCGTTCATCCGCTTGTCCGTCGCACATGAAATCGACGCCCGCATCCGGTTGGCCGGCCAGACCGTCACCGACGCCGCGGCGCAGGTGGTGATGCAGGATCTCGTGGCGATAGGGGGATCGGGCGGTCTCATTGCCATCGGCGCGGACGGCACCGTCACCATGCCCTTCAACTGCGAAGGCATGTATCGCGGGCAGTCAGTCGAAGGTAGGAGCCGCGACACCTTGATCTACTGATCGGGTCCTCCGCGCGCGACGCTGTCCGCCTGCCTCAGGAGGCCCTCCGGCTTTCGATCTCCTCGTTCAGCCGGTCTAATTCGCGGTCGTCCTCTGGCAGGCCTTCGCGCGAGAGCAGCACGGCCACCTTCCGCAATTGCGGCACATGGCTGCAAATCACCAGCAGCATCACCATGATCGGTACCGACAGGAACATCCCCGGAATGCCCCAGACCGCGCCCCAGAACGCCAGGCTGATGATGATCCCGAACGATGACAAGCGCAGCGCCCGTCCCATCAGCCACGGGTCGATCACGTTGCCGTTCACGAACTGGATGATCCCGGTCATCACGAACAGCCCCGCCGTCACCGATGCCTCGCCCGTCTCGACATAGCCCACCAACGCCACCATGCCGGTGGCCACGATCGACCCGATATTGGGAATGTAGTTCAGGATGAAGGTCAGGATGCCCAGTGACAGCGCCAGCTCGATCCCGAAGAACGTCGCGACTGCGTACACCATGGCCCCGGTGATCAGGCTGACCAGCGACTTGATCAGCAGGTAATAATTCACCCGGTGAATGATCGAGTTGAAGATCCGGTTCGCCCGCTCCGCCTGCGCCGGATCGTCAAAGAAGTTCGACATCTTGGTCCCGAACCATATCCGCTCCGCGAACAGGAAGCCGAAGAAAAGGATGACCAGCACCGTGCCCTGCATCAGGCTGCCCGCCTGCCCGGCCACGGTCCGCACGTATCCCGACACTTCGACACTGTTGAGCGAGTTCAGCACCGCCCGTTCCACGTCCTCGCCCATCCACGCGAACAGCGACGCCACCGCCGACGGCGCGCGCTCGGCATAGGACAGCGTCGTGCCCAGGACCGTGTTCAATTGTGCCAGGATGATCGACGACAACAGCAGCAGCGCCGTCGAGATCAGCAAGAGCGCCACGATGGACGCCAGCCAGTTGGGAATGCGGAACCGCCCGATACTCTGCCGCGCGATCAGCCGGATCACGTCCGAGGTCAGCGTGAACAGGATCACGGCCACCGCCAGCGAAATCAGGATGAAGCGGGCCTGCACCAGCAGGAACAGCACCACGGCGAAGGCGATGATCACCAACGCCACCGTCCGGACCTGAGAATATTTCTGCGTGTCCCCCAAGTGCCCTTTCAACGGCTCGAGTTCTCTTATCTTACCTGACGTCATATTCCCTCTTGCGGCTATGAGCAATCGCCCTGCCCTGCGCGTTTTGCTCCAATCGCACCTCCAGCCGGCCGCAAAGGCGCTGCGTCGATACCGCGCGTTACGGCGTTTGCTGACCATACGCCATCACGCGCCTACCGGGAAAGAACAGGGACGTCCGGATACTCCCGCGTCAACATCACTTCGGAGAAATCTTGCCGATCACGGAAGAGTTTGCGCCCGATCGCCTTGAAAATGAACTTTCTTGCTGGGAATGACGCTGTCCCCGTTCTAGTTTGTTCGCGGATGGGGGACACGCGCAGCGCGGCACTGGCGCATGACGCATTCTGCCCATAGTCACGCCTTGGGCCCGCTGCGGGCCCCGGAAACGGAGCTGCCTGTTGTTCGAATGTCGTCGCGTCGCGCCCTGGTTAGTCATCTTGACCTTGCTGTTGATCCGCCCCGTGCTGGCGGTCGAAGCCACGGTCCAGGTCCGGGGAGCACCGCAGGACCTGGTCGAGTACCTCAGCAGGTCCTCGCTTTCCGTTGAAACCGCTGGCACCGAGGACGCCACGGCGCAGGACATCCTCGCCGCCGCCCGCGCTGATTACGCCCGCATGGTTGGCGCGCTCTACGACGCGGGCTATTACGGCGGCGTGGTCAGCATCCGCGTCGACGGGCGCGAGGCGGCCGACATCTCGCCCATCGCCGGGCCCAGCCGCGTGAACCGTGTCGACGTGATCGTGCAGCCCGGAACACCTTTCACTTTTTCCCGTGCTGCCATCGGCCCGGTCGCCCCTGAAACCGAGTTGCCCGAAGGGTATGCCCGTGGTCAGCGCGCCGGCGCCAGCGTCATCCGCAGAACGGCAGAGGCGGGCGTCACCGGCTGGCGCGAGGCCGGCCACGCCAAGGTCGAACTCGACGGCCAGTCGATCACCGCCGACCACCGCAATTCGACGCTGGCATCCGAGATCCGCCTGTCCCCCGGCCCACAGCTGCGCTTCGGCGACCTCGTGATCACCCGCCCCAGCGCCGTGCGCGCCAACCGCATCCGCGCCATCGCCGGCCTGCCCTCAGGCAAGGTCTTTTCGCCCGAGGAACTCGAAGATGCCAGCCAGCGCCTGCGCCGCACCGGCGCGTTCCGCTCGGTCGTGCTGAACGAGGCCGAGGTGCCCAACCCCGACGGCACGCTCGATATCCAGGCCGAGGTCATCGACGCCAAGCCCCGCCGCATCGGCTTCGGCGCCGAAATCGCCTCGCTCGAAGGCCTGACGCTCAGCGGCTTCTGGCTCCACCGTAACCTTCTTGGCGGCGCCGAACGCCTGCGTATCGAAGGCGAGGTCGGCGGCATCGGCGGCGACTCGGGCGGCATCGACTATCGCCTCTCCGCCCGGTTCGAGCGCCCCGCCACCTTCACGCCCGACACCACCGCCTTTCTCCAGGCCCGGGCCGAGGAACTGGACGAAGAGGAATACCGCCAGCGCACCTTCGAGATCGGCGGCGGCGTGTCGCACATCTTCTCGGACGAGTTGGAAGGCGAGATCGGCATCGCCTATCAATATGCCGAGATCGACGACGACCTCGGCTCGCGCACCAACGAACTGCTGCTGCTGCCGGGCAAGCTGACCTTCGACAATCGCGACGACCCGCTGGACGCCACGGAAGGGTTTTACGTCGGGCTGGAGGCCACGCCGTTTCTTGCGCTCGACGCGGGCGACCCGGCCTTCCGCCTCTATGCCGACGCGCGGACCTACGTGGGCTTCGGCGAAAACGACACGATCGTGCTGGCCGGGCGCACCCAGGTCGGCTCGGTCACCGGCGCATCGCTCGTGGACGTGCCGCCCGACATGCTGTTCTTCTCTGGCGGCTCCAACACGGTGCGCGGCCAGCCCTACCAGTCGCTCGGCGTCGATCTTGGCGGCGGCAACACCAGCGGCGGCCGCTCGTTCCTCGCGTTCTCTGGCGAGGTACGCGCCCGGGTAGCCGACGCCTGGCAGGTTGTGGGCTTTGCCGACACCGGCTTTGTCGGTCGCGACAGCTTCGGCAGCGACAACGGCGACTGGCATTCCGGTGCCGGCTTCGGCATCCGCTACGACACCGGCATCGGCCCGATCCGCTTTGACGTGGCCACCCCGCTCGACGGCGACGCGGGCGAGGATTACGAGTTCTACATCGGTATTGGACAGGCATTCTGATGCGCCTACTGCTTTCTTTCCTTCTCATTCTCACCTTCGCGATCTCGACGCCCCTGCTGGCCCAGGATCAGGAGGAACAAGACAAGTCCTTCATCGAGAACTGGCTGCAGGACAACCTTTCCGGCGCGGGCCGCGATGTAAATGTCACCGGGTTTCGCGGCGCTCTTTCGTCCAATGCCACGCTCGAACAGCTGACAATCGCCGACGAGAATGGCGTCTGGCTGACCCTTCGCGACGCATCGCTGGTCTGGTCCCGGTCCGCCCTGCTGCGCGGCCGGCTGGAGGTCGATGAGCTTACTGCCGCCGAAGTCATCCTCGAACGTCTGCCCGCCGGCGGTGAAACCGTCAGCACCGACGACGCCGAGGCCACACAGTTCTCATTGCCTGAACTGCCCGTGTCGGTGAATGTCGAACTGGTCCAGATAGAGAGTGTGGAACTCGGGGAGTCCGTGCTTGGCGAACCGGCCCGGCTGTCGCTGGAAGGCAGCGTCAACCTGGCCGACGGTCAGGGCGCCGCCGACCTCGCCATCCAGCGGCTGGACCGGCAGGACAGCCTGACTTTCGAAGGCTCCTTTGCGAACGAAACCCGCGTCCTCGCACTCGATCTCGATTTCGAGGAAGGCCCCGAAGGCATCGTCTCCACCCTGCTCGGCATCCCGGATACGCCCGCCCTGCGTCTGCAGGTGACCGGCGACGCCCCGCTGTCGGATTTCTCCGCACGCATCCTGCTCAGCTCCGATGGCCAGGAACGCTTTGGCGGCACCGTGAATGTCGGCGCCATCGACGGCGACGATGCCCAGGGCTACACCTTCGCCGCAGACCTTGATGGCGACCTGCGCCCGCTGTTCGAGGAACAGTTCCAACCCTTCTTCGGCGAAGCCACCAGCCTCGCCGTCTCCGGCCAGACCGAGGCAACCGGTCGGCTGGTACTCGACGAACTGGCTCTCGCCTCCGAGGCGCTGGAGCTTCAGGGCAACCTAGCGCTTTCCGCCTCCGGCTGGCCCGAAACGCTCCAGCTTGAGGGCCGCATCGGCAGCGACGAGGGCGATGTCGTGCGCCTTCCGATCTCCGGCGCGCCGACAACGCTTCAGAATGCCCGGCTCACCGCCAGCTTCGATGCCGCACAGGACGACGCGTGGCAGGCCGAAATGCAGATCGTCGACCTCGTTCAGGAGAACGGAGTGCAACTGGACCGTGCCACCCTTTCGGGCACCGGCCAGATCACGGATGCCCCCGGCAGATCCTTTTCCGGCGACATCACCTTCAATGCCGAAGGCGTGGATCATTCCGACCCCGCGCTGGCCGAGGCCATCGGCGCCGCACCGGCGGGCAGCATGACCCTCGACTGGCAACAGGATCAGCCCCTTGTGATCGACGCACTCGACGTCGAAAGCGGCAACGTCACCCTCACGGCCAACGGTGAACTCGAGAGCCTCGAAGACGGCTTTCCCTTCACCGGCAGCGCGACCCTGAACGCCGCCGACCTCTCGCGCTTTGCGGCCATTTCGAACCAGGATATCTCCGGCGCCGCCAATGCCACGCTGGAAGGCACAGGCACGCTTCTGGGCGGGTCATTCGATATCGAACTCGAAGCCGAAACCAACGATCTGGCCATCGGCCAACCGCGCCTCGACCCGCTCATGACCGGCCAGGGCACCCTGTCGCTGGTCGCGCGCCGCGACACCACCGGCACCGTGCTTGAACGCCTCACGATTCAGACACAGGCCCTTGCCGCCAATGCTTCCGGCCGGCTCGACGCGGATGAAGGCCAGCTGGACATCGAGGCACGGCTGCAGAACGTCGCGCAAGTCGAGCCCACGCTGTCCGGCCCGGCCACGCTGACGACATCGGTCAACTGGAGCACCGGCGACGCGCTCAACATCTCCGCGCTCGAAGCCACCCTGGCCGAGGTCACGCTCACTGGCAGCGGCGCGGTCTTCCCCGAAGACCCGAACCTGCCCGCCGAGGGCAAGGTGACCCTCGCCGCGCAGGACCTGTCGCGCTTTGCCCAACTCGCGGGCCGTGATCTGGACGGCGCGGCGACCGTCGTGCTCGAAGGCTCCGGACGCATCCGCGGCGGCGCGTTCGACATCGTGCTCGACGCCGAAACCAATGACGTGGAAATCGGCGAGCCGCGCGTCGACGCGCTGATGAACGGCGCGGGCACAGTGTCCATCGCCGCACAGCGCGACACCGACGGTACCGTGCTCGAACGCTTCTCGGTGCGCACCCCGGCGCTCGAGGCCGACGCCTCGGGCCGGCTCGACTCCGACGATGGCGAACTGACCCTGAAGGCCGTCATCGCCGACCTCGCCCGGATCGAACCGCGCATGTCCGGCCCCGCCACGCTCGACACCGCCGCCACCTGGGAAAAGGGCGGCGCGGTCACCATCTCGCGGCTCGAGGCCTCCGGCGCAGGCACGACCCTGTCGGCCACCGGCGCCGCCTTCCCCGAGGATGCACTGCTGCCGGTCGAAGGCCAGATGACGCTCAATGCCAGCGACCTGTCACGCCTCGCGCCGCTCCTGAACCGCCCGCTGACCGGCACGCTCGACATGACGCTCGAAGGCTCCGGCCAGGTTCGCGGCCGCACGCTCGACATCACGACCGATATCGACGGCTCCAACCTGCGCACCGGCATCGCCCAGGTCGATCAACTGATCGCCGGCAGTATCGACGCGCGCGCCTCCGTCGCACTGGGCGAGTCCGCGCCCGGCATCCGCTATATCGAGATCCAGACGCCCCGCGTGACCGTCGACGCCCAAGGCAGCGGCCCCGGCGCGCCCGTCAACCTGTCGGCCCGGCTGGCCGACCTTGGCATATTCGTGCCCGCCTTCCCCGGCGCGGTTTCGGCCAACGGCACGATCACCATCGTCGACCGGGCCGGCGAACGGATCCGCCTGTCGCTCGATGCCACCGGACCCGGCGGCATCAATGCACGCGTGAACGGGTCGATCAACAGCTACGGCAACAGCCTCGATCTCGACGTGAACGGCTCCGCGCCCCTCGCGCTGGCCAACCCGTTCCTCGCGCCACGGTCCATTGTCGGCCTTGCCAATTTCGACCTCAGCGTCAACGGCCCGCCCGCGCTGAATTCCCTGTCGGGCGTGGTCAACGTCTCGGACGGCCGCTTCGCCCTGCCGTCCCTTTCGACCGCCATCACCGGCATCACCGGCGCTGTCCGCCTGGCCTCGGGCCGGGCCGAAACAAACATTACCGCCTCGATGGGCACCGGCGGCAATTTCCGCGTGCGCGGGCCGATCACCCTGTCGGCCCCGTTCAACGCCAATCTCGAAGCCGCGCTCAACGATCTCGTCGTCACTGATCCCGACCTCTACACGACAACCCTGTCGGGGCAGGTCGGCATCAACGGCCCGCTCACCGGCGGCGCCACCATCGGCGGCACGGTCAACCTGGGCCGGACCGAACTGCGCGTGCCCTCGGGCAGCGGCACCCGCACCCCGGGCGACATTCCCGAGATCACCCATGTGGGCGAACCCGCCGACGTGCGCCGAACCCGCGCCCGCGCCGGCATCATCGGGCAGGACAGCGGCGCCAATCCCGTCGCCTTCCCCCTGGACCTTGTCATCAACGCACCAAACCGGATCTTCGTGCGCGGCCGCGGCCTCGACGCCGAACTGGGTGGCCGCGTGCGCCTTCAGGGCACCACCGCCGACGTCGTGCCCAGCGGCCTTTTCGAACTGATCCGGGGCCGGCTCGACATCTTGGGCCGCCGCCTCGAGCTGACCGAAGGCGTCATCGACCTGCGCGGCGCGCTCGACCCCTACCTGCGCTTCGTGGCCGAAACGGAAAATGACGGCATCCTTGTGCGCACCATCATCGAGGGGCTGGCAAGCTCGCCTTCCGTTTCGTTCGAATCCGTGCCCGACCTGCCCCAGGACGAGGCCGTCGCACGGCTGCTCTTCGGTCGTGGGCTCGAAGACATCTCGGCCTTCCAGGCAGCCCAGCTGGTCGCCGCCGCCGCCACGCTTTCGGGCCAGCGCTCCGGCGGGCTGGACATTCGCGGCGCCCTCGGCCTCAGCGATCTCGACGTGTCGACTTCCGAGGATGGCGCGACACAGGTCACCGCCGGCGCCTACCTGTCGGAAAACCTTTATTCCGAGGTCACCGCCGACAGCGAAGGCAACCAGGAGATCAACCTCAACCTCGACATCGGGCGCAACCTGACGGTCAAGGGCTCGACCAGCACCACCGGCAACACCGGCGTCGGCATCTTTTTTGAGAAGGACTACTGAGCGTCCACTGACGGTTCGGACGCATCCGGCGCCAGCAGGTCCGCGATCGCCCGGAACCGTTCTGCCAGCGGGCTGGTCTTGCGCCAGACCATGCCCACCTGCCGCCTCGGCTGCGGCCCACGGAACCGTGCCACCGAGACCGGCGCAGACCGGGTTTCCACCGGCACCGCCATTTCGGGGATCAACGTGATCCCCATCCCCGCGCCCACCATCTGCACCAACGTCGACAGCGACGTGCCTTCCAGCCCGTCGCGCAGCCCGCCGCCCGGGATGTTGCAAAACGCCAGCGCCTGGTCGCGAAAGCAATGCCCCTCCTCCAGCAGCAACAGGCGCCGCATGTGCAGTGTGGTCACGTCCGGCACCGGCGCATCCGCCTCGGCTTCGGGGCGGACCAGCACCATAGGTTCCTCGAAGACCGGGTATTCTTCCAGCGACCGCTCCGACACCGGCAGCGCGACAAGCGCCAGATCCAGCCCGCCCTCGCCCAGCTCCGCGATCAGGCGCGGCGTGATGCTCTCGCGCACCTGCACGTCCAGATCGGGAAACGCCCCGTTCAGCCGCGTCAGGAACCGCGGAAGAAGATAGGGCGCGATCGTCGGGATGACCCCCAGCCGCAGCCGCCCGCTCAACCCCTCCTGCGCCTTGCGCGCAAGGTCCGACAGCTCGTCGACCGACCGCAGGATCTCGCGCACCCGCTCCGCGAACTCCACCCCGAACCCGGTCAACCGCACTTCGCGCGTCGTGCGCTCGAACAGCGCCGCCCCCGCCGACGCCTCCAATGCCTTGATCTGCACCGACAGCGCCGGCTGGGTGACCGCGCAAATCTCGGCGGCCTGCCCGAAATGGCCCGTCCGGGCCAGCACCTCGAAATAGCGCAACTGTTTCAACGAGAGATTTTTCATAATAAAGATTTATCAATCCAATCAATAAATGCAACTTATTCTCATTGAAATGCCTTGCTATGCTTCGCCGTATGAAAGCGATTCCCGCGTTGCATCGCGCGCGGCAATGCTTACGTCTTTTAAACAAGCAATCGGCCCCGGATCACACGCATCCGGGCACAGTCAGACAGCAAACCCTGGGAGAGACTCAATGGACGGCAACGATCTCGAAAACTCCGGCAAATGCCCGGTCATGCATGGTGCGACGCGGTTCAGCGTCCAATCCAACCGCGATTGGTGGCCGAACCAGCTGAACCTCAAGATCCTGCATCAGAACACCCCTGAATCCGACCCGATGGGCCCCGATTTCAGCTATGCCGAAGCCTTCAAGGGCCTCGACATGGAGGCGCTGAAAAAAGACCTCAAGGCGCTGATGACCGACAGCCAGGACTGGTGGCCGGCCGACTATGGTCACTACGGCGGCTTCTTCATCCGCATGGCGTGGCACTCGGCGGGCACCTACCGCACCTCCGACGGGCGCGGCGGCTCGCGCTCGGGCACCCAGCGGTTTGCCCCGCTCAACAGCTGGCCCGACAACGGCAACCTCGACAAGGCCCGCCGCCTGCTCTGGCCCATCAAGCAGAAATACGGCAACGCCATTTCCTGGGCAGACCTGATGATCCTCGCCGGCAACATGGCGATCGAGGACATGGGCGGCCCGATCTTCGGCTTCGGCGGCGGCCGCAAGGATGTGTTCGAGCCCGAGGAAGACGTCTACTGGGGCTCGGAAAAGGAGTGGCTCGCCACCTCCGACAAACCCAACAGCCGCTATTCCGGCGACCGCAAGCTGGAAGATCCGCTTGCCGCCGTGCAGATGGGCCTGATCTACGTGAACCCCGAAGGTCCCGACGGCCAGCCCGATCCCCTTGCCTCGGCCCGCGACATCCGCGAAACCTTCGCGCGCATGGCGATGAACGACTATGAAACCGTCGCGCTGACGGCCGGCGGCCACACGTTCGGCAAAGCACATGGCGCGGGCGATCCATCGCATGTCGGCAGCGAACCCGAGGCCGGCGCGATGGAGGCCCAAGGCTTTGGCTGGCTCTCCACCTACGGCTCCGGCAAAGGCCGCGACGCCATCACGTCGGGCATCGAAGGCGCATGGACGCCTCGCCCGACACAATGGGATATGGGCTATTTCGACGTGCTCTTCGGCTATGAGTGGGAACTGGTCAAAAGCCCCGCCGGCGCATGGCAATGGCAGCCCAAGGACCAGAAGCCCGAGGACATGGCCCCGGACCCCGAGGACCCCTCGAAGCACAATCAGCACATCATGATGACGACGGCCGACATGGCGATGCGCATGGACCCCGAGTACGAGAAAATCTCGCGCCACTTCCATGCCAACCCCGACGAGTTCGCGGACGCCTTCGCCCGCGCGTGGTTCAAGCTGACCCACCGCGACATGGGCCCGCGCTCCATGTATCTGGGCAACGAGGTGCCGGACGAAGTGCTGATCTGGCAGGATCCGGTGCCCGAGGTCGATCACCCGCTGGTCGATGACGCCGACGTGGCCAGCCTCAAGGCCAAGCTGCGCGATTCCGGCCTGTCGGTCTCCGAACTGGCCTACACGGCATGGTCCTCGGCCTCGACCTTCCGCGGCTCGGACATGCGCGGCGGCGCCAATGGTGCCCGCATCCGTCTTGCTCCGCAAAAGGACTGGGACGTCAACCAGCCCGAGCAACTGGCCAAGGTCCTGAAGGTCCTCGAAGGCATCAAGGCCGACTTCGACGCGTCCGCCTCGGGCGGCAAGAAGATCTCGCTGGCCGATCTCATCGTTCTGGGCGGTAACGCCGCTGTCGAGGCGGCGGCCAAGGCCGGCGGTAATGAGGTCAACGTGCCCTTTACCCCGGGCCGGACCGACGCCACCGACGAGATGACCGACGCCGAGTCCTTCGAGATCATGGAGCCGCAGGCCGATGGTTTCCGCAACTACCTCTCCGGCGACTTCACCGTCTCGGCCGAGGAACTGATGATCGACCGCGCGCATCTGCTGGGCCTCTCGGCACCGCAGATGACCGTTCTGATCGGCGGGTTGCGGATGCTGGGCACCAATTACGGCGGCACCGCGCACGGCGTCTTCACCGACCGTGTCGGCACGCTCAGCAACGACTTCTTCGTCAACCTGATGGACATGGGCACCGTCTGGGAAGCCACCGACGACAAGGGCATGACCTTCGTCGGGAAGGACCGCAAGACCGGCGACAAGAAGTGGGATGCGACCCGCTGCGATCTCGTCTTCGGCTCGAACTCGCAACTGCGGGCGCAAGCCGAGGTCTACGCACAGGCCGACAATGGCGGCAAGTTCGTCAAGGACTTCGTCAAGGCATGGGCCAAGGTCATGGATGCCGACCGGGTCCAACCGGGCTAAGGGCCTGATGCCATGCTGAAAAACAGACGGCGCCCCGGATCATCCCGGGGCGTCGTCGGCGTTTCGGCGCCCCTGCGCAAACTGTCGCACCCCGCCCCCGGCAGTCATCCAACCCTGTCCCGCGCACGTAGCACGTGCAAGAGAGGATGATATGACAAAGCTACCCAAAGACACCACGCTCCTGATCGTCGAGAATGACGACGTCTTCCGCGAGCAATTGTCCAAGGTCATGGCCAGCCGCGGCTTTGATCCCATTCCGGCTGGCACCGTGGCCGAGGCCGCCGCCGCGATCGACGCGCGACAACCTGCCTTCGCTATCATCGACCTGCATCTCGGCGAAGGTTCGGGGCTCGAGGTAATCGAGATGCTGAAGAAACAGCGTACCTCCGCCCGCGCCCTCGTCCTGACCGGCTACGGTGACACACCCACTGCCGTCGCGGCAGTCAAGCTCGGCGCCATCGACTACCTGGCCAAGCCCGCCGACGGGGACGAGATCGTCGACGCCCTGCTGGCCGCAGAAGGGGTTCAGCCCCCGGCGCCCGAAAACCCGATTTCGCCCGAAGAGGCCAAGCGCGTACATATCGAACGCTTCCTGGAGCGCACCGACGGCAACATCACCAAGACGGCACAACTGCTCAAGATGCACCGCCGCACGCTTCAGCGTATTCTCAAGCGCGAGCCCGAACTGGGCAAGGACCCGGGCTGATCGTGCAGGGTGCGGAAGATACCCGGCTGACGGTCTACTACGATGGGTCTTGCCCGCTTTGCCGGGCCGAAGTCGGTTTCTACCAGAAACGCGACCGGGCAGACCGCATCGCCTTCACCGATATCTCGCGCAGCCAGGAGGACCCGGCACCGGACCTCGATCGCGACGCGGCCATGGGCCGGTTTCACACCCGCCGCCCCGACGGCACACTGGTCTCCGGCGCCGCGGGTTTCTTCGAGGTCTGGAAACGCCTGCCCGGCTGGCGCCATCTCGCCAAGCTGTCGCGCATCCCCGGTATCGTACCCGTCGCCGAGCTGGCCTATCGCGCCTTCCTGCGCCTGCGCCCCGCGCTGGTGCGCCTGCTTGGGCCGCGGCTGGAACGACGCGCCGAAGGCACGCGATGAACGACCAGAACCCGCCCGACCAAAAACGCGCCGCCCGCATCCCGACCGGGCGATTAAACCGCATGGCCCGCACCGGCGGCATGGCCACGGTCCTGGCGGGCAACGTCGCCACCCGCGGCGGGTGGCAATTGATGCGCGGCCGCAAGCCCCGCCTGCAAGACCTGCTGATGACACCGTCCAACGTCACCCGCGTGGCCGATCATCTTGCGAACATGCGCGGCGCGGCCATGAAGGCGGGCCAGCTTCTGTCGATGGAAACCGCCGACATGCTTCCGCCCGAGCTGGCCAAGATCCTCGCCCGCCTGCGCGCCGACGCCCAGTTCATGCCGCCCTCGCAGCTGAAGAAAGTGCTTGCCGCCAACTGGGGCCGCGATTTCCTGCGTCATTTCAAACGCTTCGACGTGCACCCCATCGCCGCCGCCTCCATCGGACAGGTGCACCGTGCGCAGACCCGCGACGGCCGCGACCTCGCGATCAAGGTGCAATATCCCGGCATCCGCGACAGCATCGACAGCGACATGCGCAACCTCGGCCTGATCCTGCGCCGGTCCGGCATGATGCCCGCCAGCTTCGACACGGACCGCCTACTTGCCGATGCCGCCGCTCAGCTGCACGAGGAAACCGACTACGCGCGCGAAGCCGTCGCCATCAACCGCTTCCGCACCCATCTCGCGGATGACCCCGATTTCGTCCTGCCTGCCGTCCACGACGACCTCAGCACGCGCGACATCCTCGCCATGAGTTACGTCGATGGCCAAAGCATCGACACCGCGTCCGAACTGGACCAGCCCACCCGCGACCGCATCGCGACGGCGCTCGTAACCCTGACCTTGCGAGAGCTGTTCGAACTGCACGACATGCAGACCGACCCAAATTTCGCCAACTACGGATACCAGCCCGACACGGGCCATATCGTGCTGCTGGATTTCGGCGCGACGCTGCAATTCGACGCCGGGCGCGTGGACAGCTACCGTGCCCTTTTCAACGCTGCGCTGACCGGTGACGATGCCGCGGCCTGGGATGCGATGATTGCCATCGGTCTCGTCGGCGCCGACACGTCTGACATCGACCGCGCCCACATCCTGCGCCTCTTCGGCATCGCCGCTGAACCGCTGCGCCACGGCGGCACGCTCGATTTCGCGACCTGCGGCCTCTTGGCCCGCCTGCGCCGCGAGGGGTTGCTCTTGGCCGATGAACAGGTCGACATCCACGCGCCGCCCACCGACACGCTCTTGCTGCAACGCAAGGTGCTGGGCTGCTACCTTCTGGCCGAGCGGCTCCGCGCCCGGGTCGATCTCGACCGGATCCTCGAACGCTTCGCCTAAACCTTGGGCCGCGCCCGCTTGCACCGTCCCGAGCAATAGCGCACCTCGTCCCAGACCTTTTCCCATTTCTTGCGCCACGTGAACGGCCGTCCACAGGTCGCGCAGACCTTCGTGGGCAAATCCGATTTCCGTCGCATTTTCACAGCTTTCGCACGCCCCCTGCCACTCTGGCTTCGCCTCGAAAGCTAGACCGAAACGCCGCGCGGTCATCCCGGCAAACGCCCGTCTCGGCGGTTTGCCCTTCCGTTTTTCAAGTGACGTGAAGGCATCTGCCCATTCGTTGGCTTGCAGCGCCGGACCACTAAGTTATGTTTTCGGGATCAGCCCGAGGATCAACCCGGGCGATATCCAGGGAGATATTCATGAAAACCAAGACAGTCCTTGCCGCCGCATTGCTCGCCACCACGGCGATGACCGGTGCCTCGGCCGAAACGCTGCGATGGGCCCGCGCGGGCGACTCGCTCACGCTCGACCCCCACGCCCAGAACGAGGGGCCGACCCATACCCTCTCGCACCAGATCTACGAGCCGCTGATCATCCGCGACCACTCGGGCGAGTTCCAGGCCGCGCTGGCGACCGACTGGGCGCCCAAGGAAGGCGACCCGAACGTGTGGGTCTTCAACCTGCGCCAGGACGTCACCTATCACGACGGCGCCGACTTCACCGCCGAGGACGTGGTCTTTTCGATCAACCGCGCAAAGTCCGAAACATCGGCGATGAAGGAACTGCTGACCTCGATCACCGAGGTCCGCGCCGTTGACGACCACACAGTGGAATTCGTCACCGACGGTCCCAACCCGATCCTGCCCGCCAACCTCACCAACCTGTTCATGATGGACAAGGGCTGGGCCGAGGAAAACGACGCCGTCGCAGTTCAGGACGTGGCCAGCGGCGAAACCACCTTTGCCTCGTCCAATACCAACGGCACCGGCGCCTTCACCCTCGTCAGCCGCGAGCCCGACGTGCGCACCGTGCTGGAAGCGAACGAGAATTACTGGGGCAAGGACGAGTTCCCCCTCGACGTGACCGAGATCATCTACACCCCGATCCAGAACGCCGCCACCCGCGTGGCCGCCCTTCTGTCGGGCGAGGTCGACTTCATCCAGGACGTGCCCGTACAGGACCTTGGCCGCGTCGGCGACACCGACGGCCTTGTCGTCAAGACCGCGCCGCAGAACCGCGTCATCTTCTTCGGCATGAACATGGGCGCCGACGATATCGAGAATGACGACGTCGATGGCGCCAACCCGCTGGCCGACGCCAAGGTGCGCAAGGCGATGTCCATGGCGATCAACCGCGACGCCATCAAGCAGGTCGTCATGCGCGACCAGTCGCAGCCCGCGGGCATGATCGCCCCGCCCTTCGTCAACGGCTGGAACGAAGAGATGGACAGCAGCGCCACCACCGACATCGAAGGCGCCAAGGCCCTGATGGAAGAGGC
Organism: Roseovarius sp. MMSF_3298; assembly: GCF_030733705.1. Taxonomy (NCBI): domain Bacteria; kingdom Pseudomonadati; phylum Pseudomonadota; class Alphaproteobacteria; order Rhodobacterales; family Roseobacteraceae; genus Roseovarius; species Roseovarius sp. MMSF_3298. The sequence continues at coordinate 116,937 of NZ_JASHIN010000005.1, read as the reverse complement.
CGGCTATGGCGACGGCTTCAGCATCCAGCTCGACTGCCCGAACGACCGCTACGTCAACGACGAGGCGATCTGCCAGGCGGCCGTCGGGATGCTCGCGCAGATCGGCGTCACCGTGAACCTCGACGCCAAGCCCAAGGCACAGCACTTCCCGCTCATCGAAAACGGCGAGACGGATTTCTACATGCTGGGCTGGGGCGTTCCGACCTACGATTCGGAATACATCTTCAACTTCCTTGTTCATACCCGCGGCGACGAGCGCGGCAGCTGGAACGGCACCGGCTTCTCCAACTCGGATGTCGACGCCAAGATCGTCAGCCTTGCCTCGGAAACCGATCTCGAGGCGCGCAACGCCACGATCAACGAGATCTGGCAGGTGGTTCAGGAGGAACAGCTCTACATCCCGATCCACCACCAGGTGCTGAACTGGGGCATGACCGATGCGGTCGGCACCGAAGTCAGCCCCGAGGACGATCCCAAGTTCAAGTTCTTCGAGATGAACTAAGCCAATCGCGGGCGGCCCGCCTGCCGTCACAGCCAGCAAAACAACCGTGCGTGACGACCGCTTCGGGGGCAAAAAATGCTAGCTTACATCATCCGGCGCGTGGCCCAGTCCGTGCTCGTGCTACTCGTGGTGGGCCTCGTGGCCTTCGCCATGTTCCGCTTCGTCGGCGATCCGGTCGATAACATGCTGGGACAGGAACGCACCGTCGCCGATATAGAGCGTCTGCGCTCCGAACTCGGCCTCGATCAGAATTTCGCCGTGCAATACTACAAGTTCCTGACCAACGCCGTTCAGGGCAATTTCGGCCTCAGCTACCGGCAGGGCCGGCCCGTGGCCGACATCCTGATCGAACGCCTGCCCGCCACGCTGGAACTTGCCTTCGTCTCGGGGCTTCTTGCGCTCATCGGCGGCATCGGGCTTGGCATCTATACCGCGATCCGAAGGCGCGGGATCTCGGCCAACATGATCATGACCGCCTCTCTCATAGGGGTCTCCCTGCCCACCTTCCTGATCGGCATCCTGCTGATCTACGTCTTCTCGGTCGAGCTTGGCTGGCTGCCCAGTTTCGGGCGCGGCGAGGTGACCTTCGTCAACGGCTGGTCCACCGGGTTCCTGACCAAATCCGGGCTTCAGGCGCTCATCCTGCCCGCGATCACACTGGGTCTCTACCAGATGACCCTGATCATGCGGCTGGTGCGCACCGAGATGCTCGAAGTGCTGCGCATGGACTATATCCGCTTCGCCCGCGCCCGCGGCATCCGCGAACGCTCGATCAACTTCCGCCACGCGCTGAAGAACACGCTGGTGCCCGTCATCACCATCACCGGGCTTCAGCTGGGCTCCATCATCGCCTTCGCCATCATCACGGAAACCGTGTTCCAGTGGCCCGGCGTCGGCCTGCTCTTCATCAACGCGATCCAGTTCGTCGACATCCCCGTGATGGCCGCCTACCTGATGATGATCTCGGTCATGTTCGTGGGCATCAACCTCATCGTCGACATGCTCTATTTCGCCATCGACCCGCGCCTGCGCGTCGATCGCAGCGCTGCAGGAGGCCACTGATGACCGATGCACCCGTCACGACCCCGGCGCCGAAAGTGCGCGACAGCCGCTTCCGCCGCATCTGGGAAAGCGATTTCATGTGGTCCTTCCGGCACGCGCCGGTGGCCATCGCCTCCTTCGCGGTGGTGCTGATCCTGATCCTTTCGGCCGTATTCGCACCGCTCATCGCGCCGTTTGACCCGTTCAACCCGGCCTCGCTGAACCTGATGAACGGCTTCACGCCGCCGGGCGAGGCGAACGCCTTCACCGGCGACACCTTCCTGCTGGGCACCGACGACCAGGGCCGCGACGTCTTTTCGACCATCCTCTACGGGATGCGCATCTCGCTTTTCGTGGGTTTCGCGGCGGTCTTCCTCGCCATGCTGATCGGCATCACGCTGGGGCTGATCGCGGGCTATGTCGGCGGCTGGACCGAAACGATCATCATGCGCATCGCCGATGTGCAGCTGACCTTCCCGGCGATCCTTGTGGCCATGCTGATCTTCGGCATCGCCAAGGGCATCACGCCGCCCGCCTATCGCGACCAGATGGCGCTCTGGGTGCTGATCCTCGCCATCGGCCTGTCCGATTGGGTGCAGTTCGCCCGCGTCGTGCGCGGCACGACTCTGGTGGAAAAGAACAAGGAATATGTCCAGGCCGCCCGCCTGATCGGCCGCTCGCCCATCATCATCATGCTCAAGCATATCCTGCCCAACGTGCTCAACCCGGTGCTGGTCATCGCCACGATTTCGCTGGCCCTCGCCATCATCGCCGAGGCCACGCTCAGCTTCCTCGGCGTCGGCGCCCCGCCCACGAAACCCTCGCTCGGCACGCTCATCCGCATCGGACAGGAGTTCATGTTCTCCGGCGAATGGTGGATCCTGCTCTTCCCCGCCGGCACCCTGCTGGCGCTGGCGCTGTCGATCAACCTGCTGGGCGACTGGCTGCGCGACGCATTGAACCCGAGGCTGAGATGACCGAATCGCTTTCAGCGCATGGTGAAGGGCTGCTTCAGGGGCGCGGTCGTAAACGGCAACCGCGCTTCGGTGTAAGGCGCGGCGGTGCACCATTCATCGACCACCTCGTGCCAGGTGACATCACCCTCGGTGGCATGGACCGTCACGGTCGCGCCCTCGATCGTGAAAATGCCCGTACCGATCATGTTGAGGAACAAGGCAAAAGCTTCATTGGAAAGGCACATGCATGGCCTCCTTTCTTTGCTCGATATTCCTCCCTGACTTCGGTTGCTCCCAGATTAACGCGGAGTCCCACGACGCCACACCAAAACCACGCCGCACCGCAGCAAAAATGCTGCAATTGCAAAATATCGCCCGCTTTTAAGGCAGTCCGCGCCGCACAACAGGCACGGCAGATCGCAAAAGGCAGCACCGCATGACAGACACACCCGTCCTCTCCGTCCGCGATCTGACCGTGGAAATTCCCACCCGGCACGGCATCCTGCGCCCCGTCGATCACGTCAGCTACGACATCCGCGCGGGCGAGATCCTGGGCGTCGTGGGCGAATCCGGCGCCGGGAAATCCATGACCGGCAACGCCGTCATCGGCCTGCTGGATCCGCCCGCCCGCATCACCGGCGGCGAGGTGCTGCTGAAAGGCGAGCCCATCCACGACATCCCGCGCAGCAAGCTGCGCCGCCTGCGGGGCAAGCATATGGGCATGATCTTTCAAGACCCGCTGACATCGCTCAACCCGCTCCTGACCATCGGCGACCAACTGACCGAGACCATCACCGAGCACCTGAACGTCGGGCAGGACGAGGCCCGCAAACGCGCCATCGCGGCGCTGGACGAGGTCGGCATCCCCGCCGCCTCCGCCCGCATCGGCAGCTACCCGCACGAGTTTTCCGGCGGCATGCGCCAGCGCGTCGTCATCGCCCTCGCTCTCTGCGCCGAGCCCGAACTGGTCATCGCCGACGAGCCCACCACCGCGCTCGACGTCTCGGTCCAGGCCCAGATCGTGGCGCTGCTGAAACGCCTCTGCCGCGAACGCGGCGTGGCCGTCATGCTGGTCACCCACGACATGGGCGTCATCGCCGAGGCCGCCGACCGCGTCGCCGTCATGTATGCCGGCCGCCTGGCCGAACTTGGCCCGGTACGCGAGGTCATCACCAACGCCCACCATCCCTATACCGCGGGCCTCATGGCCTCGACCCCGCTGGCCAGCGTGGGGCAGAAGCGCCTGAAACAGATCCCCGGCGCCATGCCCCGCCTTGGCGCCCTGCCCGACGGCTGCGCCTTCCACCCGCGCTGCGAATATGCGCAGGACAAGTGCCGCCGAGAGCCCGGCCCCAGCATCGAGGCCTGCGACGGCCGCGCGGCCTGCTGGTTCCCGCTCGGCACCACGCAAAAGGAGGACACCGTCGCATGAGCGCCCTGATCTCCATCCGCAACCTCACCCGCCGCTTCGACGTCTCGAAACCGTGGCTCAACCGCGTGATCGAGCGGCTGAACAAGGCGTATCTGACGGCTGTCTCCGACGTCTCCTTCGATATCGAGGAAAACAGCGTCTATGCCCTCGTCGGCGAAAGCGGCTCTGGCAAGTCCACCATCGGCAAGATTGTCGTCGGCCTCACCCCGCCCTCCGAGGGCAGCGTGAAGATCAACGACACCGATCTGGCGACCGAGACCGACGCCGCCAAGATCGAAGCGGTGCGCGACGAGATCCAGATGATATTCCAGGATCCCTTCGCCTCGCTCAACCCACGCTGGCGGGTGCGCGACATCATCGCCGAACCCGTCGCGGCCAAGGGCGGCGACACCGCCGGACTGGCCGAACGCCTGCTGGAGCAGGTCGGCCTCTCCGCCGCCGACGCCTCCAAGTACCCGCACGAATTCTCGGGCGGTCAGCGCCAGCGGATCTGCATCGCCCGCGCGCTGGCGTCCGAACCCAAGATCATCGTCTGCGACGAGCCCACCTCGGCGCTCGACGTCTCGGTGCAAAGCCAGGTCCTGAACCTCATGTCCGACCTGCGCGAGGAATTCGGACTGACCTATCTTTTCATCAGCCACGACCTGACCGTGGTGCGCCACATGGCCGACCGCATCGGCGTGCTCTACCTTGGCCGCCTGGTCGAGGAAGCGCCGCGCGACGCGCTCTTCACCGACCCCAAGCATCCCTACACCCAGATGCTCTTCGACGCCGCCCCCCGCATGGATGCCTTCGGGCGCGAGGTCGATCCCCCCAAGGGCGAAATCCCCGACGCGATCAACCCGCCGTCGGGCTGCGCCTTTCATCCACGCTGCCCCATCGCCATCGACAGGTGCAGCAAAGAACGCCCCGAGATGCGCCTTCTGGGCCAGACCCGCGTCGCCTGCCACCGGGCGGAATAATCGGCCCGAAGGCCGAGGCGTCCCCTCCGGACCGCGCGCCAGACCTTGTTTTCAAGGCCGGACATAGTGGGCCTTTACCACATATTGGAAAAATCACTTTACCAATTTGCCGGTTTGCCATTACGCTCGGACGCGTCGGAAACCTGAAAATACAGGACCGGCACGAATGGGAGGAAATACATGACCAACAAACTGACCACGCGGCGCAACGCGCTGCGCACGATTGCCGGTGCGGGTGCCGCCACTCTGGCCGCGCCCCATGTTGCGGGCGCACAGGCCAACGGCACGACCTGGAAAATCCAGACAAGCTGGCCCGGCGGCGCCGGGCTTCAGATCTTCCGCGACTGGTGCGGCACCATCGCCGAGAAAACCGGCGGCGAACTGACGTTCCAACCCTTCGGCGCCAATGACGTCGTGGGCGACTTCCAGCTTTACGACGCGGTGAAGAACGGCGTTCTGGAGGCCGTGAACCCCTTCACCATCTACGCCCAGGGCATCATTCCGGCGGCGACGTTCCTGACGTCCATCCCGCTCGGCATGCGCAACCCGCATGAATTCGACGTGTTCTACTATGGCCTTGGCGGCATCGACATCGCGCGCGAACTTTACGCGGCGCAAGGCCTGCATTTCGTCGGCCCCGTGCACCACGGCCCGAACATCATCCACTCCAAGGTTCCGATCCGCTCGATCGACGACTTCGCGGGCCGCAAGATGCGTCTGCCCGGCGGCATGGTCGCCGAGATCTTCAACGAGATCGGCGCCGAGACCACCGTTCTGCCCGGCTCGGAAATCTTCCCGGCGCTGGAAAAGGGCACCATCGACGTGGCCGACTATGTGGGTCCCGCCGTGAACTATGCCCTCGGCTTCAGCCAGGTCACCGACTACATCGTCATGGGCCCTCCGGGCTTCATGTCGCTCTACCAACCGGTCGACACCATGGACATCACCGTGGGCATGGACGCGTGGGAGGCCCTCTCGCCCGAGATGAAGCAATTCGTCGAGATGGAAACCCACGTCTATTCCGACATGCACCACGCCGCGATCCAGGCCGCCGACCAGGAAGCCTGGGAAAAGTTCGAGGCCGACGGCACCGAGGTCACCCGCCTCAGCCAGGACGACGTGGCCCTGATGACCGAGGTCGCCGTGCCGATCTGGTTCGACTACGCCAACCGCGATCCGCAGGCCGCACGCGTGTTCAAGATTCAGCTTGATTACATGCAGTCCGGTTCGCTGGGCTATGTCGACCCGGCCCTGACCGAGGGACTCGAGCTCAAGCTCTGATCCCCCGACCCATCCGCCGCCCGGGTGTCTCATACTCCCGGGCGGCATTTTCCAACGCTTTCAACGAGTGAGGACCGCAATGCCGGGTCTCAGCTTCACGCTGCCGCATTGGCTGTACTGGGTGGGACTGATCGTCTTTCCCATCATCGCGATGATCCTGTCGCGCCGACCACAGCCCGAAGAGAAACGCTATACCCTGCCGCTGGCCTACATGATCGCCGTCACCGGCGGCATCCTCGGCCTGCACCGCTTTTATCTCAAAAGCCTGTGGGGCCTGGTCTTCATCCCGATCTTCCTGTTCATCCTCTACGCCAACGCGCAGACGCAGGACGCACGCACGATCCTGTCGGGCTTCGACAACGAGCTGCGCGTGGCCCAAAGGATGATCGACCGCGAACAGGGCCGCGTCGAAGAGGCCCGCGCCGACCTGCCCGACCTTCAGGCCGCCTATGACGAGGCCGAGGAAGGCAGCTTTACCCAGCGCGCCGCCGAGCGCCGCCTGGACCGGGCGAAGGACACGCTCGACAGCGGGGCCGCCCGCCTCGAAGAAGCCCAGGCCACGCTGGAAGAGATCCGCCCGCAACAGATCGAGGCGTTCCGTACCCGCGCGTGGTGGGACAATGCCGCGGGCTATGGCTTCTACGCGCTTCTGGCGCTTCTGGCGATCGACCTTCTGCTGATGCCCATGCTGGTGCGTCGCGCCAATGAAAAGATCCCGCCCGAGGAGGTGTCCGAGACCGAAAAGGCCCTCGCCGCCCACGAGCAGGAAGAAGGCCCCAAGCACGACAGCGATTACGCCGAGAACTGGATCGACCGCCTGTCGCTCTTCTGCGGCGAATTCGTGGCCTACTGGGCCGTCATCGCCGTCTTCGTCTATTATTACGAGGTGCTGGCCCGCTACGTCTTCGGCTCGCCCACCAACTGGGCGCACGAGGCGATGTACCTGATGTTCGGGATGCAGTACCTGATCGCCGGCGCCTACGCGATGCTCACCGAAACCCATGTGCGCGTGGATATCTTCTATGCCCCGATGCGGAAAAAGAACAAGGCGTGGGTCGACCTGCTGACCTCGATCTTCTTCTTCATCTTCGCCGGCACGCTCTTGGTCACCTCATGGATCTTCGCCATGGACGCCATCGCCGTGCCCTCCGGCAACGCGGTCGTCTCCGACTGGGCACGCGGCCAGATCACCTTTGGCGAGATGGTCTCGGGCTTCGGCCTGAACCAATGGACCGATCCCAACATCCGCTGGGGCGAGATCAGCTTCAACGAATGGGAAGTGCCGCTCTGGCCGATGAAATGGGTCATGGTGATGGGCGGGCTGCTGCTCGTCCTGCAAGGCATCTCGAAACTGTCGAAAGACATCCGTGAAATCGCACGGGGGAACTGAGGCTCATGGGTATTGAAATCGACATCGCGTGGCTCACGCTCATCATGTTCGGCAGCCTTCTGGCGCTGCTCATGGCGGGCCTGCCACTGGCCTTCGTCACCGGCGGCCTGGCCTGCGTGTTCCTGTTCATCCTCGGGGATGAACGCGCGCTCAACATCGTGCCAAGCCGTATCTTCCCGCTGATGACCAATTATCAGCTCTCGGCGATCCCGCTCTTCATCTTCATGGCTGCCATGCTGGAAAGGGCAGGCATCATCAACGACATGTTCGACGTGATCTACAAGGTCATGGGCGGGCTGAAGGGCGGGCTGGCCGCGGCCACGATCATCGCCTCCACGATCCTCGCCGCCATGGTCGGCGTGATCGGCGCGGCGGTCGTGACCATGGGCATCATCGCCCTGCCGGCGATGCTGAAACGTCACTACGACCCCAAGATCGCCATGGGCTCGATCATGGCCGGCGGCACGCTGGGTATCCTGATTCCGCCGTCGATCCTCGCGATCATCTACGCGGTGGTGGCCGAACAATCGGTGGGCGAGCTTTTCATCGGCGCGGTCATCCCGGGCCTGATGCTCTCGAGCATGTATATCGCCTACGTCGTCGTGCGCAGCTACATCAATCCGGCCCTCGGCCCTGCCATCCCGGTCGAGGAACGCGTGTCGAACCGCGAAAAGATGCAGCTCATCGGCAAGATGGCCGCGCCCATCACGCTGGTCGCGGTGGTGCTGGGCATCATCTTCTCCGGCGTGGCCACCCCGGTCGAGGCCGCCGGCATCGGCACCTTCGGCGCATTCATCGTCGCCGCCATCCACCGCAAACTCGACTGGCCCACCATCCGCGAGGCCTGCACCACGACGCTCAAGGCCTCGGCCATGGTCATCTGGATCATGTTCGGCGCCACGATCTTCGTCGGCCTCTACGTTCTGGAAGGCGGGCAGCAATTCGTGCAGGACGCGCTGGCGGCCACCGGCCTCGGCCCCTGGGGCATCCTGATCCTGATGCAGATCCTGCTGGTGATCCTGGGCATGTTCCTCGACTGGGTCGGCATCCTGCTCCTTTGCGTGCCGATCTTCGTGCCGATCATCAAGGCCTTGGGCGCCGCCGCCTTCGGCCTCGACAGCCCCGAGGATCTGGTTCTGTGGTTCGGCGTGCTCTACCTCGTGAACATGCAGATGAGCTTCCTGTCGCCGCCCTTCGGCTACGCGCTCTTCTACCTGCGCGGGGTGGCGCCGCCGGAAATCCCGATGACGGACATCTTCAAATCCGCCCTGCCCTTCCTGTTTCTGCAAATCGTCGGGCTGGCGCTCTGCATGGTCTTCCCGCAGATCATCACCTGGCTGCCCAGGCTGATCTACGGCTGATACCGAGCCGAAACTCGGCTGGCCCTCTCAAACGGCCTCCGCACTGCGGGGGCCGTTTTCACATCCATGACACGCCAATTGCCACGCGAAGCGACCAATGAGCATATCATTCTGCCAAATCTGGAAGAAGTGGTGCCCGGGGGCGGAATCGAACCACCGACACGAGGATTTTCAATCCACTGCTCTACCCCTGAGCTACCCGGGCACGGGTGAACGGGCGCACCGTTCGGGTTCCGGCTTTCTAGGCGAGGGCCACGCGACTGTCCAGTGGGTTTTTGCCACTTTTCAGTGGGGTTTTCCCGAGCCCGCGTCCTGCGCCTCTTCCAGTGCGTCGGCGACCTCCTCTGCATCGTCCAACCGGCTGGAAGGTATGGCATAATCCCCGCGAAGCCACGCGCCTAGATCACGGTTGGCGCAGCGTTCGGAACAGAAGGGGCGGTATTTCTTCACCGTGTCTTCCCCGCAAATCGGGCAACTCATATCACACCTTTCGGCAGCGGCAGCCTGTCGCGCTTTCGTTGCAACTCATAGTGCCCAAGGGGCGTCCATCCCACAAGGGCCGTCTCCACCGTGTCGCGGCGGAACGCGGCGCGCAGGGCGGCCTCGAAGGTCTTGCGGTCCTTCTTCGGCATCGGCGCCAGGTCCAGCACCACCTGCCCGCCAAGCCCCCGCAGCCGCAAGGCCCGCGGCAAGGCCCGCGCGGCGGCCATGTTGGCTTTCACGCTTGCTGCCGGCGAGGTGTCGCCGCCCGCGTTCACATCCACCGCGACCAGCGCCCGTGTCGGCTCGACATAAATGCTGGCGCCGCCCGGCAGGTCCTCGCGCGGAGAGCCCAGCGTCTCGACCGCATCCAACACCCCGTGATGCGCGAACGCCTGCCCGTCCTCGTCCCAGATCTCCGGCTCCGGCCAGTCGCGCCAGGCCAACTCGTGCGGCCCTGGCCCCTCGACCAGTTTCTCCGGCTTGCCGCTCGCGTCGGCCATGACCGCGCGGGCCAACTCGGCCATGCGCGCCACGTCCTCGGCCACGGCGTCCTCGTCCGCGCTCTCGCAGGCCGAGCGCAGGATCAGGCCGTTGTCGTCGCCCGCCATCACGTCCTTGCCGATCAGCATCAGCCGGTCCTGCAGGTCGTCGTCCTTGATCGCCCGCGACACGTTGATCCCCGGCGCGCCGGGCGTCACGATCGCAAAGCGGCTCTTGAACAGCACCTTGGCCGTGACCGGGATCGCCTTGCCCGGCTCGGCATAGCCCGTCACCTGCACCAGAACCGTGCCCCCAGCACTCATCCCCTTGACCTGGCGCAGGAACCCATTGCCGTCAGGCGTGCGCACGAAGAGCCCACCCTGCCCCTTCACCGGCCGCTCGATCACGGCGCGATAAATCGTGCCCGGGCGCGGCTGGTCGGTGTCCACCAGCAGGTCGGACAGCACGCCATCCTCCATCAGCGCCGCCGCCTCGAATGCGCCCAGCTGGCCCAGCGCCACCACGCGTCCCTTCATGTTTTCCCTTTCCAGACCGGATACCCGGCCGCCAGAAGCAGCCCCGCCGTTTCCTTCAACGGCAAGCCCACAACGGCCGTGAAAGACCCCTGGATCCACGGAATGAACGCGCCCGCAGGTCCTTGGATGCCATAGCCCCCGGCCTTGCCCTGCCAGTCGCCGCTGGCCAGGTAGAACCCGATCTCGTCGTCATCCAGCCGCTTCATCTTGACGTCACTGACCACGTCACGCTCCCAGATGCGGTCACCGCGGCGCACCGCCACCGCCGTGACCACCTTGTGCCGCCGCCCCGACATCTTGCGCAGGAACGCCTCGGCCTCGCCTGCATCCCCGGGCTTTCCCAGGATGCGCCGGCCCAGCGCCACGGTCGTATCGGCAGAGAGGACGATATCGTCGGTCCCGGCCTCGACGGCCAAGGCCTTTTCCCGCGCCATGCGCACGCAATAGGGGCGCGGCAGTTCGGCCTTTCCAGGGGTCTCGTCGATATCCGGCGGGCGCACGTCATCGGCCACGACACCGATCTGCGCCAGCAGATCCCGGCGTCGCGGGCTACCGGACCCAAGGATGAGCTTGGGGCTGCGCAAACCTGCGGTTCGCGCTATTTGAAGCGGTAGTTGATCCGACCCTTGGTCAGATCGTAAGGTGTCATTTCCACCTGAACTTTGTCGCCTGCCAGAACGCGGATGCGGTTCTTGCGCATCTTGCCTGCCGTGTGGGCGATGATCTCATGGCCGTTCTCTAGCTCGACCCGAAATGTCGCATTCGGCAGGAGTTCCTTCACGACACCTGGAAATTCGAGCGTATCTTCCTTGGCCATGGTCTCTCCTTGGTTTCCGCCCTGCCGGTTGCAGGACAGGCGTTTAAATGGCCCTATTCCCCAAGGTTTTCAAGTCAAATATCATTGCAGCCGTTCAACTGTGGGCGCGCCGTCACGGCCCGCCTGCTCGGCCCAGTGGGTGCGGTTCAGTACCCCGCCATCCGCCCGCACCTGCGCGATTTTTTCCAGATCGACCTGCGCCACGGTCCATCCCGGCGCGTCCAGCACGCCCTCGGCCAGCACGCCCGTGGGCGGGAATCCCTTGTCGGGCGGGCCGAATACGCCGCCCGCGCCGGTGTTCACGTCGCAGACCTCGCACCAGTCGGCAGGCCCCACCAGCGACGACATGGCGCTCACGCATTGCTGCTCCAGCGCGCGGGCCATGGCCCCGATCCGCACCCGCCAGTACCCGGCCAGCGTCTCGGTGCAGGACGGCACCAGCAGGATATCAACATCCTGCAACGCACGCCCCAAAAGCGGAAATTCGCAATCATAACAAATGAGTACGCCCACCCGCCCCAGCGCGGTGTCGAACGCCTTCAGAGGCCCGCCGCCCACGCACGCCATGGGCTCGCGTTCCCAGCGGGTCATGATCTGCTTGTCGACCACGCCCTTGCCCCCGCCGGGGCCAAAGAACGCCGCCCGGTTCACCGGACGCGGGCCCAGCGCATCGTCAAAGACCGGCGCCGAGCCGCCAAGGATATGCACGCCGTACTGCACCGCCAGCCTGGAATGCAGCGCGTCGGCCTCGGGCATCCGGTCCGACACCGCCCGCAGTGACGGCTCCAGGTCCGTCGCCACCTCGCGCCCGGCCAGCATCGCCAGCTCCATCGCGGCATATTCGGGGAACATCAGCAAATCGGCGCCCTGCCCGGCGGCCTCGGCCACCCAGGCCTCGATCTTGTCGGCATAGGCCTGCCAGCTGTCCAGCTCGTCCATCGGATAGGCCGCACTCGCAATCTTCATCGCACTTCACTCTCCAGATCGGATTCGGCGCCACCCTACCGGCCCCGGCCCCGCGCCGCATCACCGGAATCGCGCGCTCACTCCGCGACCGTCTCCACCGGCCTTTGCATCCGCAGCGGAATCTCCCGCGCCAGACGAAGAAGATGCGCCATGTAGGGCTTGTCCGCCTCGTCCTCGCGGATCGCCGCGTACAGCCGCTTGGTCAGACCATCCTTCGTGACCGGCCGCGTGACGTATTCCGAACTCGTCCGCTGTTCCCGCAACACCCAGTCGGGCAGCACCGCAACGCCGCGGTTCGACGCCACCAGCAACAGGATCACAGCCGTCAGCTCGATCTGCCGCACCGCGCGCGGCTCGACCTTGGCGGGGGTCAGCAACTCGGTGAAGATATCCAGCCGCGAACGGTCCACCGGGTAGGTGATCAGCGTCTCGTCCCGGAAATCGTCCGCCTCGACGAAATCCTTGGCCGCCAGCACATGCTGGCTGGAGGCCACGAACAGCGGCTCGTAGTCGAACAGCGGCTGAAAGATCACGCCATCGAGGTCCTCGGGGTCCGACGACACCACAAGGTCGACCTCTTCCTTCTGCAACGCCGGCAGCGCGTCGAACGCGAGGCCCGGTCGGATGTCGATATCCACCTCCGCCCAGGTCTGCCGGAATCGCTCCAGCACCGGGAACAGCCATTCGAAACAGGCGTGGCATTCGATGGCGATATGCATCCGCCCCGCGCTTCCCTGCCGCAATCCGCTGAATTCCGCCTCCAGCGCCTCGACCTCGGGCAGCACTTTCTCGGCTACGCGCAACAGGCGCAGGCCCGCCGCCGACAGCTTCAAGGGCTTCGAGCGCCGCACGAACAGCTCGACCCCCGCCTGATCCTCCAACCCCTTGATCTGGTGGGACAAAGCGGACTGCGTGATGTGCAACAGCTCTGCCGCGCGGGCCAGCCCGCCGGCCTGGTGAATGGCCCGGATCGTGCGCAGATGACGAAAGTCGATATGCATGAATATTAGCCAGCCTCATTCAAACCATGAATTTTATGAAGTTGTCTCACATACGCGCACCTGCGACAAGAGACCCAACAACAGATTGCAGGATATCCGTCATGAGCACCCCCACCGTTTCCTTTGAATTCTTCCCGCCGAAATCGCTGGAGGCCTCGTTCCGCCTCTGGGACACCGTCCAGTCACTGGCGCCGCTGGACCCCACCTTCGTCTCCGTGACCTACGGTGCCGGCGGCACCACCCGCGAACTCACGCGCGATGCCGTGGCCACGCTGCACAAGTCCAGCGGCCTCAACGTCGCCGCGCACCTCACCTGCGTCGAGGCAACGCGCGAGGAGACCCTCGCCATCGCCCAGGACTTTGCCGATGCCGGCGTGAACGAGATCGTCGCCCTGCGCGGCGACCCGCCCAAGGGGTCGGACGGCTTCACGCCCCATCCCGACGGCTTTGCCGACAGCTGCGAACTCATCTCGGCGCTGGCCGACATGAACCGCTTCAAGATCCGCGTCGGCGCCTATCCCGAGGTGCACCCCGAGGCGGCGGATGCCCAGGCCAATATCGACTACCTGAAACGCAAGATCGACGCCGGCGCGTCCGAGGCGATCACGCAGTTCTTCTTCGACACCGAAGCGTTCTTCCGCTTCCGCGATGCCTGTGTCGCTGCGGGCATCGACGCGCCCATCACCCCCGGCATCCTGCCGATCGAGAACTGGGCCGGCACCAAGCGCTTCGCCGCCGCCTGCGGCACCAAGATCCCCGCATGGCTCGACGAGGCGTTCACCAAGGCCGCCCGCGACGACCGCGAGACGCTGCTGGCCACGGCGCAGGCCACCGAGCTGTGCAGCGAGCTGATCGACGGCGGGGCCGAGCACCTGCATTTCTACACGCTCAACCGCCCCGAACTGACCCGCGACGTCTGTCACGCGCTCGGCATCACGCCCAAGGTCGCGCTGCGCGACGTCGCCTGATACACCCCCGATCCCTGTGACCTCCCCATTCTTGGGGCAGTCGCAATAGCCTGACCCCGCCTTCCCTGGAAGGCGGGGCTTTTTCGTGCACACCTGTCAGGCACGCAGGTAATGCGGCGCGTGCTTGACCCGTGCTCGAACGTCAGGATCGAGCCCAAGGTGAGACAAGTGTGATCTATAGCTTCGAGGGCCATTGACGGGCCGCGGCGCGGCGATCCGACGGTCGTTCGGCAGCGTTTTATCCAAGCCAAATCCGAAACAGAATTCAGCGATGCACCGAACTTCACCCAATCGCCGGGCCGTGGGGGCGGCCCGTCAATGGCGCGGGGCCTGCGGCCTGATTCCGCGCTCGGGCCTTAGATCAAATGCCTTTCATGTCCGCACAGCCGACCTTTGCCAGGCTGCGCGACAAGCACCGCAAACCTTCTGCGCATCAAAATGCGGACCCTCCATCACAGCCACGACCTGCGAAAGCCGTGATGCTTTCATGCCCCGCCGCCGGGGGCGGGCTTGTCCACGCCCGGTGCCGGGATTAGCGTGCCGCCATGACAGACACACCCAGCCCCTTCACCGCCACATCGCTCGAGCAGATGCCCGACATGGACGCGCTCTTGTCCCGCTCGGGCCTCGACTTCATGCGCGACATGATCGCGGGCCGCCTGACCGCCCCGCCCATCGGCGCCACGCTCGGCTTCACCGCCCTCTCCGCCGATAAGGGCCGCGTGGTGTTCGAAGGCACCCCCGGTTTCGGCGCCCTCAACCCGATGCGCGGCGTGCATGGCGGCTGGTACGGCGCGATCCTCGACTCCTGCATGGCCTGCGCGGTGATGACCCTGCTGGACAAGGGCCAAGTCTACACGACACTTGAATACAAGGTGAACCTCACCCGCGCCCTGCCCATGGGGATGGCCGCGGTGGCCACCGGCACCACCCAGCACGGCGGCCGCCGCACCGCCACCGCGGTCGGTGAACTGCGCGGCAAGAACGATGGCAAGCTCTATGCCACCGGGAGCACCACCTGCCTGATCATGGACGCCGCGTGATCCGGCGGCCTTCCTTCAGCGCACGCTCGTGACCCTTCACCGACGCTTTCACCCGGCCCGCCGTCAAATCGGCAAAATCTAGCCAAACACACGCCCTGTTGCGCAGCTACACGCTTTTTCAAGATCTGGCGTGGAGGCCGCTCAATGACGACGATTGTAAATGTTGCTGCGCGAGGCGACCTTTTCCTCCGCGCCATCAGCACGCACCGCGTCCTGATCTCACTGTCGCTTTTTCACGTGATGTCGGCGCTCGGTGTCAGCCTGCTTCTCGGGGTTCCCTTTCGCGCCAGCGCGGTGCCGATCCTAATGCTGCTCTTCAAGGTACTTGTGCCGGTCTTCATGATCCTGATCATGTTTGCGCATTTCTTCCACCTCGCCATCTGGGTCCGCCCCCCGAACCCTGCACGACGGTTTCTCGCAGATGCGCGCGACACGCTGCTCGATCCGGAACGCCTGGTGGCGGGCGGTGCAGCCCTTCTGTCGATCTCCGTGTTCTGCGGCAGCTTTACCTTTCTCAAGGAAACCATTCCCGTGATGAATCCGTTCTCATGGGACCCGCTTTTTGCCGGATTGGACCGTGCCCTGCATGGCGGATACGATCCTTATGTTCTGGTGATGCAGGTGTTCGGCACGCCCTTTCTGACGACCGTCCTGAACGCGGCCTACCATTTCTGGTTCTTTCTTCTCTACTTCATCGTTTTCATGTGCTGCTTCTGGAAAGGCCAGCCGGCCCTGCGTCATACCTTCCTGATCGCCTACGTCCTGACCTGGACCATCGGCGGCAACGTCATGGCGACGGTCTTTTCGTCTGTCGGCCCGGTTTATTATGACTTTTTCGGGTTCGGCGCAGATTTCAAGCCGCTTGTCGGCACACTTCACCAGTTTGCCGAAACCAGCCCTGTCTGGGCGCTCGATGTGCACCAGATGCTGCTGGACGCCTATCGGGACGGTCGCGGCATCAGCGGTATTTCCGCCATGCCCAGCATGCACGTTGCGACGGCGGTCCTGATGGCCGTTTTCGGGTTTGGCCTGAACCGATGGGTAGGCTGGGCTCTGACCGCCTTCGCCGTGGTCACCATGATCGGGTCCGTGCATCTCGCCTGGCATTATGCAATCGACGGCTACGTCGGCGCCGCGGTCGCCGTCGCATGCTGGTGGCTGGCCCGAAAGCTGGCGCGTCACGAGGCGTATTAGCCGCCGCCTGACACCTCGCGCCAAATCTTTTCAGAAAAGATTTGCCAAAACTTTTTCAAAAGTTTTGCCCCCGCCTACGTCACCGCCTGTGCATCCGGGGCATCCGGTGCGGCGCGGCCCTGCACGCTCTCATGCAGCCGCTCGGACGGATCCTGCCCCACCACCCGGGCCTTGCGAAACAGGAATATCTTCCCCCAGCCCCGCCACTTGCCGACCGACGGCGCCTGCGCATCCGTCGGATACCGCGCCTGCCACCCCTCGGGCAGGGTCAGCCCATGCGCCTCCGCCCGTTCCAGCATCCAGACCAGCGGGATATTCGACAACGGCCGTGCCGCGTGAAACCCGTCCAGCTGCCCGCCCACATCGCCATGAGTGCCGCGGAACCAGACCTGCTCCACCCGGCCCTCGCCCGCGGCACGCCCCGGTCCGGTTTCCCACATCACGGGCGTATAGACCCGCCGCGTCTCGTCCAGCGCCAGCGCGTGATAGCCGTGCCGGATATGCGGCCCCAGCGCATGGCTGTGAAAGGCGTTCTTCGGCGTCAGCAGCCGCCAGATCAGCGGACCGGTCCAGTCCAGCGCCTTCACCGTATCCCAGACCCCGACCATCTCGATCTGCGAGGTCTCGTGGCACAGTTCCCGGGTAAAGGCCGCCGCAGCCGTACTCCTGGCCTCGTCGCGGTAATGGCGATAGGCCGTCCTCACCTGCCGCTCGGTCGCGTGTTCCGCCCGCAACAGCCCGATCCGGTCGATCACCCCGGCCAGCGACCGCACGGCATAGGCCCCGCGCGAGAACCCGAACAGGAAAATCCGGTCGCCGGGCCGATAGCGTGACGCGAGATAGCCATAGGCCCGGCGGATCTGCCGGTTGATGCCCCGCCCCAGCATCACGTCGCCGGTCCGCCGCCAGTCCGGCCACTGCACCCCCGGTTCGTAATACAGCGACAGCGCCGCCCCCACCTCCTCGTTCAACAGCTTGAAGGTCAGGCCCGCATTGCTCTCCAGCCCGGGATCGAGCGAGGACATGGTGCCGTCCAGGATGATCACATGCGTCACCGCCCCGCGCGGACCATGCTTGATCCGCGCCCGCTCGCCACGGGTCAGGCCAACCAGCCGCCGGACAGCCCGGCTAACGCGTTTCGTCCAGCTCATCACGGTTCAACATCATCCAGACGCGGTGCGGGGTAAAGGGCATGTCGGCCCGGCGCACGCCCCGGCCCTGCAGCGCATCGAACACCGCGTTCGCCGTGGCGGCCATCGCCCCCACGGTCCCGGCCTCGCCGCAGCCTTTCATGCCCATCACGTTGGTGGTCGACGGCACCGGCTCGGTGTCGAAACCGATCATCGGCATGCTGTCCGCCCGCGGCATCGCGTAATCCATGAAGCTCGCCGTCAGCAATTGCCCGTCCGCGTCATAGACCACCCGTTCGCACAGCGCCTGCCCGATGCCCTGCACCACGCCGCCATGGATCTGGCCTTCCACCAGCATCGGGTTGATGAGGTTCCCGAAATCGTCGACCACCGTGTAGCGCGCGACCGTGACCGCGCCGGTCTCGGGATCGACCTCCACCTCGCAGACATGCGCGCCATTGGGAAAGGACCGCGCCTCCAGTTCCGCGCGTTTCTTGTGGCTCATCAAATCGTCGCGCCCGTCCGCCCGCGCCCACGCGGCGGCCTCCAGCAGCGTCGGCGTCTGGTTCGATCCCCGTGCGCGGAACGTTTCGTGGTCGAACTCCACCGCGTCGGCATCGACGCCCATCTTCTCGGCCAGGTAGGGCCGGAACGCGTCAACCATCGCGTCCACCGTCACCAGCGTCACGTTGTTCTGCACCGTCACCGAGCGTGACCCGCCCGTGCCGCCGCCCTGCGCGATCCGGTCGGTGTCGCCGGCCACGATCTCGATGTGCTCCACCGGCACCCCGGTCTGGTCGCTCAGGAATTGCGCATAGACGCTCTCATGCCCCTGCCCGTTCGAGATCGTGCCCACGTAAAGCCGCACGCCCTCTTCGGTAAACTCGATCTGCGCGCCCTCCGCCGGGTCGCCCAGGATGCTCTCGATATAGAAACACAAGCCCATCCCACGCAGCCTGCCCCGCGCCTCGCTTGCCGCACGGCGCGCCGCGAACCCGTCGCGGTCCGCGTGCCGCGCGACGCTGTCCAGCACCCGCGCGAAATCGCCCACATCATAGGTCTCGCCAAAGGCGGTGGTATAGGGAAACTGCCCGGGACGGATGAAATTCCGCCGGTGCAGCTCCCACACATCCACGCCCAATTCCCGCGCCGCGTGGTCCATCAGCCGCTCCAGCGCATAGATCGCCTCGGGCCGCCCGGCCCCGCGATAGGCATCGACCGGCGTGGTGTTGGTGTAAAACCCCTCAACATGCAGGTAAGCGGCGCGGATATCAAAAACCCCCATCATCACCTTGGCGAACAGGTTGGTCTGGATGTTCTGCGCCAGCGGGCTGTTATAGGCGCCCAGGTTCATCCTGGTATCCACGCGGTAGCCCGTGATCCGCAGATCGTCATCGAACCCCATCACAAGGTCATGCTCCAGGTCCCGCGCGCCCGTGTCCGACAGCATCCCCTCGGTCCGGTCCGCCACCCAGGCCACGGGCGCCTCCAGCATCCGCGCGGCCTGTCCCACCAGCAGGGTCTCGGGATAATCCGGCGCCTTGGTGCCGAAGCCACCGCCCACATCCGGGATCGTGACCCGGATATCGTCCTCCGCCATCTTCAGGATCCGTGCCGCATGTGCCTTGGTGTTCCAGACGTTCTGCCCGCCATAGGCGATGTGCAGACGGCCCTTTTCCATCTGCGCCAATACGCTGCGGGTTTCCATCGGGTTCGAGATCACCCGGTTGTCTTCCAGCGGCATCCGCACCACATGCGCCGACCCGACCAGCGCCGCCTCCACCGCGTCCGCGTCGCCCATGCCGAAATCGAACGCCCGGTTTTCCGGCGCCGCGTCATGCAGCGCCTGACCGCCCGGCGCCCGCTCCAGGTGCACCGGCAGGCTGTCATAATCGACTTCGATCAACTCCGCCGCATCCCGCGCCGCGTCCAGGCTTTCGGCGACCACCAGTGCGATCGCCTCTCCGACAAAGCGCACGCGCCCTTCGGCCAGCAAGGGCCGCTTCGGTGCCGACCCCATGCTGCCGTCCCGGTTTTCCACCAAAAGCGCCGGCATCCCTTCGGTGATCCCCGCCTGCGCCAGGTCGTCCGCCGTCAGCACAAGGCGCACGCCGTCCGCTTCCCGCGCGGCCTGCGCATCCACCGATATTTGCGCATGCTCCTCGACCGACCGCAACAGATAGGCCCGCAAGCACTCCTCCGGCCACAAATCGGACGTGTACCGCCCGGCCCCGGTCAGAAACCGCCGGTCCTCGATCCGGCTCACGGGTTGAGAGCGGCCGAACTTGGCCATGCGCTGCTCGGTCATGTGGGGACACCTCTGCGCGGGAAATCTACCGCGACCCTAACGCCCGACGGCGCGGTGTCCACCCCCGATCAGATCAGGCGCGCCACCGTCACCGGCCCCTCGGGTCCGTAGCCGTTGAACCGCGTCGCCAGCGCCCGCGAATAGGCCCCCATCCCCTCGAACAGAACGTAATCGCCTTCGGCCACGTCTCCCGGCAAGGCCAGCGGATCGGGCAGCCGGTCCAGGCTGTCGCAGGTCGGCCCGAACACCACCCGCGCCACCGGGGCGCCCCCGCGCGGCCGCCCGTTCGGGCTGACAACCCGCACCCGCGTCAGCGCGTCGATGTCCCGCGCCTCGGCCAGCGCGCCGTAAATGCCGTCGTTCAGGAAAAGGCTTCCGTCCGGTCGCACCGCCTTCACGCGTGCGGCCAGCGTGAACGCCTCGGCCACCATCGCCCGCCCCGGCTCGCAGACCAGGCGGGGCGGCACCTCGAATACCGAGGCGGTCACCTCTGCCACATGATCAAAAATCGCCTCCAGGTCCGGCGCCACGCCCGAACGATGCGCGGCAAATCCGCCACCCACGTTCAATCGTTCCAAAGTCACACCGGCGGCCCGCGCCACCTCCGCACTGGCCCGCACATACGCGCCCCACGCACCGGGATCGGCGCATTGCGTGCCCGGATGAAAGCAGAGGCCGGGGCGAAACCCCATATAGGCCACCTTGCGCAGCAGCCCCGCCGCGGCGTCAGGCCCCGCCCCGAACTTCGCGCCGAAATCATAGGCGGCACCCTTGACCGGCAACGCCAGCCGCACCGTCACCTCCATGTCGCGCGGCAGGCCCGCCAGCTTGTCCAGCTCCGACGCGCAATCCACCGAAGCAGACGCCACGCCCATCTTCGCGGCCATCTCGACCTCGGCCGCCGATCGCACCGGGTTGTTGTAATGCAGCACCGCATCCGGCGCCGCCTTTCGCACCGCCCGCATCTCCGCCGGGCTGGCCACGTCGAAGGCCGGCACACCGGCCGCGGCCAGGTTCGCCAGCACTTCCTCGCCCGGGTTGGCCTTGACCGCATAGGTCACCAGCCCGTCAAAGCCGGTCAGGAACCGCCGCGCGGTGGCCTGCAGGACCTCGGGACTGAAATAAAGCACCGGCGCATCGGGTTTCTGGCGCGTCAGATGCGCCACGGGCGTGTCCCACGGGGATGTCTGATGTTGCATCGCTCTGCCTCTCGGGTCGTCTTTTCCATAGTGTGCCGCGAAACGTGGTGATTTTGTCAGGTCAGATTGCACTTTATGCAGTATAATTTCGGCACAACGCCGAGGGAATCATGCAAACAGACGAACTTGACGAGGCCCTGATCGCCCTCCTGCAGGAAAACGCCCGCATTCCTGTCGCCACCATCGCCCGCCGGCTGGGCCTTGCACGCACCACGGTACAGGCGCGGCTCGACCGGCTGGAAACCTCCGGCATCATCCTGGGCTATACCCTGCGCCTCAACGCCGCGCGCCGCGCCCCGCTGCGGGCGACCGCGCTGGTGCAGATCGAGGCCCGCAGCCAGCCCACCGTGCTCTCGCGCCTGCAATCCCTGCCCGGCGTGCGCCGCGTCCACACCACGTCCGGGCGCTTCGACCTCATCGTCACGCTCGAGGCCGAAACCACCGAGGAGCTCGACGAGACACTCGACCGCATCGGCGACGCCAAGGGCGTGCGCGGCTCGGAATCGCTCATTCACCTCGCGACCAAGCTCGACCGCAGCCGCTAGGCCATCCCCCGTCCCGGGCCTGACCCGGGACCTGCCGCGAGAGTCGAATCACCGCCGCGAACCGCCCCTGTTTGCGGTCCGGCGCGGCACTATCCCGCTTGACGCAGCGCCCCGTCCCGCGTCGCCGCATCCTACCCCCGGACGCCGGATCACCCGCTCGCGCGCTCCGCCACAAAGCGGCCACATTGCGTCCCGAAACCCGTACGACCTTGGTCGGACGACCTTCCGACGATGGGGTCGTAAAGCCGCCCACCGACCGAGGGAGGATTTCGCATTGCCCCGGCAGGCGTCAGTGTCGGGGCACACCGGGGTCGTTGCGGCCCGCATCCACAAACCTGTTCAAAACCACGGAAAGACACGATCATGACCATCGCACGTAAATCCATCAAGACCATCGCCCGCACCTTCGCCCGTGACGAGGATGGCGCCACAGCCATCGAATACGGCCTCTTCGCCGCACTCGTGGGCGCCGTGATCGTCGGTACCGTCGCCACGCTCGGCACCAACACCAACACCGGCTTCGAAACGATGAACACCGAGCTTGAAAAAGCCCAAGGTACGAGTGGCGGCACCTGAGCCGCGCGACGGAGCGGCCAGATCCCGGTCGGCCGCTCCACGCACCCGATCCACCTTCCCAACCCCACCGCTACCCGGAGACCGCCCCATGCCTTTCGATACCCAAGACGGCGTCGCCCCCGCGCTTCAGGCCTATGTCTGCACCGATACCGGGGCTGCCACGGCCCGCGCCGTCCTGGCCGAGAGCGGCCAGATGGCCAAGGCGATCCATGGCGGCGGGCTCAGCGGGGCGGCGCGCCTCCTGACCGGCGCCTCGCCGGTGAAATGCATCCTGGCCGAGATGGGCCAGATCAGCTTGCCCATGGCCATTGAATGCGTCGAGGAACTGGCCCGCGCCGGTATCGGCGTGATCGTGCTGGGTACTGTCGACGACATCGCCACCTACCGCGCCCTGCGCCAGGCCGGCGCCCGCGACTATTTCTGCCTCCCGGCAAACGCATCGGACATCCTCGCCGCCACCAACGCCCCCACGCCCGGCCCCGTCGCCGCACCGGCGACGCCGTCGCCCGAAGCGTCCCGGGGCCTCACCATCGGCGTTCTCGGCTGCAAGGGCGGCACCGGGGCCAGCCTTCTGGCCCTCAATCTCGCCGCCCACGCCGCCGCCCCCAAGGGTGCCGCGCGCAATACCGCGCTGGTGGATGCCGATCTGGAATTCGGCAGCCAGGCCATCGACCTCGACCGGGACGAAACCCGCGGTCTGTTCGACGCCCTGCGCGCGCCCGACCGCGTCGACACCACCTTCATCGGCGCGACCATGGACCAGGTAAGCGACACGCTCTCACTCTATTCCGGCCAGGTGCGCGGCGACCAGGCCGCCGCCGCCTACGAGCCCGGCATCGCCGCCCTCCTGCCCCGCCTGCGCGAGGCGTTCGACACCGTCATCGTCGACCTGCCGCGCGGCCTTGCCCTGCGCCAGCCCGACGTGATCGGCACGCTTGACCGGCTGGTGCTGGTGCTGCCCGCGGGCTTTGCCGGGGTCAACGCCGCCAGCCGCCTCTCGGCCCGGATCCGGGCTGACAATCCCGACCTGCCGATCCTCGCCGTGCTGTCGGACACCCGCAAGGACGCGGGTCTGCGCCCCAAGGACATCGCCAGGACGCTTCAGATGCCGCTCACCGCGACGCTGCCCTGCTGCGCCCCGGCGCTGGCCCGCGCGCACAAGGCCGCCAAGCCGCTCGTCACGCTGCAACCGCGCGCGCCCTGGTCCCGCGCCGTGCGCACCGTCTTCGAGGCCGCCATGCAACCGGCGAGCGCCGCCACGGCCCTGCGCAAACCCCGCAAGAGACTGTTCGGATGAAACACGAGGTTATCGAGCATCACAATCGGGCCGCGCTCGACCGGGTGCTGCACATCGCACGCCACATCGACGCCAACGGGCTGTCGGTCGAGGAAAAGGTGAACACGGCGCTGACCTTCGTGGTCGAGGCCGCCGGGACGCCGATCCCCCTCTCCCACCAACGCGCCCTGTTGGCACAGGCCGTGGCCGAACTGGGCGGCGACGCGCCCTCGCGCACCGCACCTGCGACGCAGCCCACCGCAGTGCCACGGGCCTCGGCCCACGCCCCGGCCGACACTCCTGCCAATGCCGAGGCCCACGCCCCGGCACCGCCCCGCGCGTCCGATACCGCACCGCGCCCCGCGCCCGAGCCGAAACTTCCCGCGCTGGTCGAGTCCGTCAACGCCGCCGCGGCCTCCGCCTCCGACATCTCCGCCATGGCCGGCGAAATGATCCAGGCGCTCTCCGACGTGCTCGACTTCACCGAGGTGGCCGGCCTGCCCCGCCCCGAGCAGGAAAGCCGCATCCACGACGCGATCCACGGCCTGTCCGAACAGCGCAAGATGCACCTCAACGGCCGCGAGGTCGCCGACCTCGTCCAGGCCGTGCTGGCCGACATGCTGGGCCTCGGCCCGCTGGAACGCCTGCTGGCGGATGAAACCGTGACCGACATCATGGTCAACGGCCCCGACCGGGTCTATGCCGAACGCCGCGGCAAGCTGGAACTGACCGCCACGCGCTTTCGCGACAACGCCCATGTCCACGCCGTGGCCTCCCGCATGGTCGCCGCCGTCGGCCGCCGCATCGACGAGGCGCAGCCGATGGTCGATGCCCGCCTCAAGGACGGCAGCCGCGTCAACGTCGCCATTCCGCCGCTCGCCATCGACGGCCCCACCATCACCATCCGCAAGTTCCCCGCCGACCCGATGAAGATGGAAACCCTCGTGGCAAACGGCAGCCTGTCGGAACAGATGGCGGGCTTTCTCGGACTTGCCGCCTACCTGCGGCTCAACGTGCTGGTCTCGGGCGGCACCGGCTCGGGCAAGACCACGCTGATGAACGCGCTGTCGGCCTTCATCCCCGCCACCGAACGGCTGGTCACCATCGAGGATGCCGCCGAACTGCGCTTCCAGCAACCGCATGTCGTCCGGTTCGAGACGCGCCCGCCCAATGTCGAGGGCAAGGGCGAGGTCACCATGCGCACGCTGGTGCGCAACGCGCTGCGGATGCGCCCCGACCGCATCATCATCGGCGAGATCCGCGGCGACGAGGTGCTGGACCTGCTACAGGCCATGAACACCGGCCATGACGGCTCGATGAGCACGCTCCACGCCAACTCCCCGCGCGAGGCGATGACGCGGATCGAAAGCATGGCCGCACTGGCGGGCTTCGACATGGCCTCCGGTGTCGTCCGCCGGCAACTGGCCGATGCCGTGCAACTGGTGATCCAGATCTCCCGGATGCGCGACGGCACCCGCCGCATCACTTCGATATCCGAGGTCGCGGGGCTGGAGGGCGATGTCGTCACCCTCCAGGATCTCTTCACCTTCGAGACCGACCCCGACAGCACCCGCAACGAAGTGCGCGGCACCTACCGCTATTCCGGCTATCGCCCCAAATTCGCCGGCCGCGCCGCCGATTACGGTGTCAGCGCCGACCTCGACGCCGTGCTGAGAGGATAACCCATGAGCCTGTTCCTGATCGTCCTCACCGCTAGCATCGTCACCTTCACCGCCCTCGTGCTCTGCGCGCTGGTCCATGCCGACCGCACCCGCCGCCGTCACCAGGCCCGGATGCAGCGGGGCCTCGCCGGCCCCGCCCCCGCGGCGTCCAAAAAGCCGCGCCGGGCCAATCGTGACGCGCCCGACATCACCGGCCTCACCCCCCGGATCGAGGCGCTTCTGGCCCAGACCGGCCTGCGGCTGACGCCCACCGATATCTGCATCCAGATCGCCATCGCCGCGCTGGCAATTTACGGCCTCGCGGTGCTTTACGCCGGGCTCAACCCGCTCATCGCGCTGGTGCTCGCCGTGGTCCTGCCGGTCCTGCTTGCGCTGGTCGTGCTGCGCTACGCCCGCGCCCGCTACCAGGCCGCCTTCACCGAAGGGCTGCCCGATGCGCTCGACATCTTCGCCCGCGGCCTGCGTGCCGGACGGCCCATCGCGGATTCCCTGCGCATCGTGGTCGAGACCACCACCGGCCCCGTTCAGGCCGAATTTGCCCGCACCCATGGCGAGATCTGCCTCGGCACGTCCCTTCAGGACAGCCTCGCGGCGCTCTACCAGCGCCTGCGCACAGCCGAGCTTGGCTTTTTCGCCGTGGCCACCGCCCTTCAGGCCGATTCCGGCGGCAACCTTGTCGAGACGCTGGAAAACCTCGCCGAACAGCTGCGCGAACGCCGCAAGCTGCGCAAGAAGGCACGGGCCCTGTCATCCGAGGCCCGCGCCAGCGCCATGATCCTCGCGGCCCTGCCCTTTTGCATCGCGCTCGCGCTCTTCGTGCTGAACGGCGCCTATCTCCAGCCGCTCTTCACCGATCCGCGCGGCCAGGTGATGGCGGCCGGCGCGCTGACCAGCGTGGCACTCGGGGTCTTCGTGATGGCCCGGATGGGGCGCGCGGATGTCTGAGTCCACGGTAGATATCCTGTCCTGGATGGCCTTCGCAGGGCTGATTCTGGTGGCCTTCGGCCTTGGCGCTCTGGTCGATACCGAACGCCGCCGCGCCGTCCTGATGCTGCGCCTGCGCCGCGCGAACGGCGAGGCCCTTGCCCCCCGCAGCGCCGCGCCGGGGAAGGCCCGCCGGTCCGGCGCGCTGGCCGGGATTTGCTCGGCGCTGCGCCGGGTGGTCCTGCGCATGGGCGAACGCCTGTCGGCGATTCTCGGCGGCGAGGCACGCGACACCGCCGCCGACCTGCGCTCGGCCGGCTACCAGGGCCGCGACGCGCTTCTGATCTACGCTTTCCTGAAAACGGTCCTGCCCGTCGGTGCCTTCCTGTCCGGTGGTGTCTGGGTGGTGACCGTCTATCCCATCGGCATGCCTGCGCTCATCCCCTCGGCCATTGTCCTGGCCGTGGCGCTCGGCATGTCGATGGGCGTCGACATGGTGGTCGATTCCCGCCGCCGCGCCCGCATGGGCCAAATCCGCCGCAGCTTTCCCGACCTGCTGGAACTGCTGGTGATCGCGTCCGAGGCGGGCCAAGGCCCGCAGCAGGCGCTGCACCGCGTCTCCCGCGAACTGCAATGCAGCGCCCCCGAGCTTGCCGCAGAGACCCGCCAACTGGTGGCCGAAATCGCCATGACCAATGACCGCCGCACCGCCTATGACAAGCTGCGCGCGCGCGTGCCGCTGCCCGAGATCGCGATCTTCACCCAGGCGCTGGACCAGTCCGACACCTACGGCACACCTTTCGCCCGCGCCATGCGCAACCTCGTGTCGGAACAGCGGGCCAACCGCCTGATCGCGATGGAGGAAAAGGCCGCCCGCCTGCCCGTCCTGATGACCATCCCGCTGATCTTCTGCATCATGCCGGCGGTCTTCGTGGTGCTGGTCGGGCCCGCCGGGCTTTCGATCTTCGACAACATCCTTGCGGGGCGCTGAGATCATGACCACGCATTCCCTGACCATCGCCGCCCGCCGCTTCGCCCGCGACACCACCGGCGCCGTCGCGATCGAGTTCGTGCTCATCGCACCGATCCTCTTCGCGCTGATCCTCGGCATCATCACCCTTGGCTTCTACATGGGCGTCAGCCATTCCGTGCACCAGCTGGCCGCCGGGGCCGCCCGCGCCTCGGTCGCGGGCCTCGACGAGACCGAGCGGCGCGATATCGCCACCGCGTATCTGGCCGAGGGCGCCACCCGCTATCCCCTGCTGACGGACGACGCGCTCTCCACCTCGCTCGCCTATTCCGGCGCGGCGATGGGCAGCATCACCGTCAACGTCACCTATGCCGCCCAAGGCACATTGCTCGACGTGGCCAACGGCTTTCTCGGCCTCGGGATCGACACCATCAAGGGGCGGGCCTATGTCGCTTACTGACCGCATTGCCCGCTTCCGGCGCGACGAGTCCGGCGTCGTCGCCATCATCGTGTCGCTGATGCTGACCGTGCTCTTCGGCTTCGTGGCGCTCGGCGTCGACGTCGCCGCGCTCTACCGCGACCGCGCCCGGCTTCAGGCCGCCAGCGACCTCGGCGCGATGAGCGCCGTCGCCGACGCCTCCGCCGCGCAAGACCGCGCCATCGACGCCATAACCAAAAATGACCGCGCCGCCTCCACGCTCACCGAGCTGCAAACCGGGCGCTACTTCCGCAACCCCGCCATTCCCCGGACCGAGCGGTTCATGCCGCTCGACGACGACACAGACGTCGTGAACGCCGCCCAGGTCACGCTCAGCGACGCGTCGCCGCTCCATTTCGCCCAGATCTTCAGCGGCACGCCCTCCGTCGACCTCAGCCGCACCGCCATGGCCACCCGGACCGGCGCGGCCAGCTTTTCACTGAACAGCCATCTGGCCGATCTCGACCCCGCCGCGCTCGATGCCGTGCTGACGGCGGAATACGGCGTCGGCGCCGCGATCGGGGTGGGTGATCTCGCCCTTCTGGCCGACGCGCGGGTCAATCTCGGCACCCTGTTGGATACCCTCGACGGGCTCACCGGCGGCCCCTCCCGCAACCCGGCGGAGGTGCTGAACCGCGTCACCACCGCCGACACCCTGCTCGACGCGTTGGCCGCCGAATTGCCGCCCGCCCTCGCCGGCAGCCTCACCGGGCTGGCCAGCGCCGCCGCGGGCCAACAGATCGACGTGGCCGCGGTCATCGGCGGCATCGACACCCGCCTTGGTCTCACCGCCACCGATTTCCTGATCGAAATCGACGTCACGGCCCTCGATATCGTCAAGGCCGTGGTTGCCAGCGAAGATATAAACGCCGCCTCTCTGGATCTGGACCTCGACGGCGCCGGCATCGTCGGCGTCGACGCGCAACTGACCGCCGGTGAGCCGCCCGCGCAATCGGGCTGGGTCGCCCTGGGCGAGGAAGGCGTGCAACTGCACCGCGCCGCCGCGCGCCTTGGCCTCGATATCGACGCCGATCCCGGCCTGCTGACCGGGCTGGCCGCCGAGGTCACCGCCACCGATCTGCATGTACCGCTTTACGTGGAACTCGCCGGCGCCACCGCCACGCTGGACGAAATCAGCTGTAGCGCCTCGCGCCCGTCCGACCCTGCCGCGTCCTTCCTGGTGTCACATACGCCCTTGCACCCGGAAAACGGCACCGCTGTCGCCGCGCTCTACCTCGGCACCCTGCCCGCAGGCACCAGCGCCACCGCGCCCGTTGATCCCGCGAGCCTCGGCTTTGCCGATCTTCTGACCGTGCGCATCGCCATCCCGGTGCCGTTGCTGCCCGACCTGGTGCTGCCCGACCTGGTGCTGGCCGACCTGGTGCTGGCCGACCTCGTGGTCCAGGCCCGCAGCCACGTCGCCGTCGGCAGATCGAACACCGACCGCATCACATTCACCCATGGCGACGTGGCTAGCGGCGACACCGTGCGCAGCTTCGGCTCGGAACTCTTGGTGACCAACGCCGTCAGCACGCTCCTGTCGTCCGAGACCACGGAAATCCGGATCAAGCCCGATCAGCAGGGCCTTGTCACCGGCCTCGCGGCCCCGGTCGTCAACACCCTGCTCGCCAACCTTCCGGCCCAGCTTCTGGCCGCGCTCACCACGCCGGTCGATGGCGTGGTGGACAGCGTGTTGGCGAGTGTGGGGCTAGAGCTCGGATCGGGCGAGCTGACCCTGACCGGGCATCACTGCGAACTCATCCGGTTGGTCCAGTAATGCCGGGCGGCGGTATCAGGCCGCGTGCTGCTTGCGGCGCCCGACCAGCGGCAGGGCATCCTTGGTGCTGATCTTCGCGGCGGGCTCTTCGGCCTCGCGCGCCATCGACACCACCTCGTCGGTGACGAAGGCAATCAGCTGGTAGCGCGATTCAAGGCCCGATTTCTGATAGATCCGGCCCAACTGCGATTTCACCGTGGTGATCGCGCTGCCGCGCATGTCCGCGATCTCACCGTTGGAAAATCCCTTGGCCACGAAAATCGCCACGTCCGCCTCGGCCTGCGACAGCCCCCAGTCCGGCGCGTGGCGCAAGATGACGGTTTCCTTGGCGACGGGCTCGCTCATCCCCGGGGCCAGCTTTTCACGGCGCTTCTGCACCACGTGCCGGGTCAGCTGCGTGCAGGCGACATAGGCCACCACCGCGGTCAGCGCAAAGAACAGCGCGAAAAGCCCCGACAACACCACCAGGCTCGGCGCGCCCGAGACGCCCCCAAAGGCGAAATGAACGACCAGCAAGGTCTTGAGGGCCGCAATGACGGTGACGAGGACAGATCCGAATACCCAGATACGTTGCATTAATCGCTACTCCTGTTCGCGCTGATTTCCGGCGCCAACGTTGCCTCGAATTAAGGCAAATTTGAGGTAACTGTTTCTGGAATATCGACAATTTTAGGGATTTTTTCACGCATCAGACCTGCGCCCCGCCGTCACCACAACCGTCGAGCGTCACGGCCCAAGGATCAGGCTCAGCCCGCGTACATCACGCTCCAGCGTTCGATCAACCCCTGCTGAAGCTGCTTGGCCCTCCGGTTCCAACTGGACGCGCCCGGCGGGCGCACGTCCGACCGGCTGTCGATCGGCTCGCGCAGCTTGGCGTTATGGGTGAAGACCGCAAAGGCCAGCTCGGTGCCGTCCGGCGCCGTCGCATATCCCGCCAGCGTGCTGACGAAATACAGCGTCCCGGTTTTTGACGCGACCTTGACGGGATGGTCCCGCATGATGCCGCCCTGGCTGTCGCGCATCAGAAACGGCTTCAGGATCGGCTTCAGCCGCCCGTCTCCGTGCACCCGCGCCAGCGCCCGCGCCATGCCCAGCGGCGTCACCCGCGACATCTCGCCCAGGCCCGAATGATCGACCAGTTTGGCCCCCGTCATGCCCAGTGTCTCCTGTGCCCAGGCACTCATCTCGGCGCCCGAGGCCGCCAGGTCCGCGGGCTGGCCCAGCCGCGCGGCACTGGTCGTCAGCCCGACCAGCTCGGCGGTCAGGTTGTTGGAATACTTCAACATCTCCTTCAGGATCGGCACCAGCGGCTCGCTCAGGTGACTGACCAGCACCTTGCCTTCGGGCGTGCCCTCGAACACCTCACCCGCACTCAGCGTCACGCCCTGCGCCTGCGCCAGCGCGGTGAACACCTCGGCGGCATAATCCCCCGGCCGCCGCACCGGCAGCCAGCGCGACCCGCCATTGCCCAGCGCGCCCGACGCCACGGTCCACGCATCGTGGTCGCCCGCGTCCTCGTAGGTATAGACCGGCCCCTTGCGGTTCGCGACGCGCATCCGCGCCACCCGCACCGACGGGCGATAGCGGTCCGACCGCGCGTCCATCGCCACGGTGTAATCCCCGCCCGACCGCTTCCACTCGAAATGCACCCGGTTGAAATTCAGGTTCAGCCCCGACAGCGACGGGTTATAGCCCACGTGCAGGGGCTGCTCGTCGTCGATGAACCGGGTAAAGGGCAGCGCCCCGGCCCAGGCCCGCAGCTTGCCGGTCACCCGGGTCACCCCGGCCTTCTTCAGCCGCGCGGCCATGTCGGCCAGGCCATTCGTGTCAAGCACCGGGTCGCCGCCGCCCGCCAGCACCAGGTCGCCGTCCAGCACCCCGTCCTTGACCGGCCCGGTCGCGATCAGCCGCGTCTCGAACCGGTATCCCTCGCCCAGCGTCTCCAGCGCGTAAAGCGCGGTAATCGCCTTCATCACGCTCGCGGGCGGCATACCGTCGCCTGCTCCAACGCCTTCCAGCGGCTTGCCGGACTTCACGTCGATGACCGCGAACCCCACGTCCCCGCCCAGCTTGGCACGCTCGATCAGCGCGTCGACGCTCGGAACCGAGCGAATGCGCGCCGCCTCGGCGCCGCCTTCGGGGCGCAGCTGCGGGCGCAGCGACACCTTGGGCGCATCGGCCATCGCGCCACCCGCCAGGCTGGCCAGCGCCGTCGTCAACAGGAACCGTCGGGAAATGTTCGTACGCATGGGTCCAATTAACCCAAGCGCGGCAGGTCACACAATCCGCAATTCGCCCCTGTCGGCACCATGTCGCGGGCGTGCGATCAACTTTCCGAAAGATCGCCCCAGTCACCCCGTGCCCGCAGCGCCGTCGACGACAGCGCGCTCATCGGGACATTGACGAAACACCACGCCGGCGGGGCGGCCATGCGCAGCGCCCGCGACTGCCGCGCCGGGATGCGCACCGTGCGATAAATCCGCGCCGGCTTCGACATCCGCGCCGAAATGCGCTGCCCGGGCCGGGCCAGCACGCCGATCGGCACGGTATCCATGATCTGCCGCCAGTCCTGCCAATGCTCGAACTGCGCCAGGTTGTCGGCGCCCATCAGCCAGACGAAATGCACATGCGGCCGCATCTTTTGCAGCACCGCCAGCGTCTCGGCGGTATAGCGCGTGCCGACCTGCGCCTCGAAATCGCTGACGTGGATGCGCGGATGATCCACCAGCGCCCGGCACGCCGCCATCCGCCGCTCCAAGGGCTGCGGCCCCCGCGCCTTCAGCGGGTTGCCGGGGCTCACCAGCCACCACACCCGATCGAGGCCAAAGCGCCGCAGTGCCTCGCGGCTGATATGCACATGCCCCGCATGGGGCGGGTCGAACGATCCCCCCAAAAGCCCGATCACCATGCCGGGCCGCGTCATCGGCAAGCGCAAACGCATGTCCTCTCCCTTCGCGTCGCCCCTGAAATCGCCGGGATGTGGCGGGATGTCCAGCCTTTTCGCCACGCGCCCCTGCACCGGGATTCGACGCAATTTTAGGGATTTAGCCTTTGAAGTCGCACGGAATGTTAAGCGCCGCGTGGCAAGACGGCTCTCGGTGAGTACCGCAAGAGTATGGGCGTGGCAGAGCAGAGCAACATACCGCACCCGCATCCCGCCGATGCGGCGCAGGGTCCGTCAGCGGACAGGGCTGGCCCGTCGCGCCCTGTGGACGACCTGTCTTGCTGCCCTCAGTTCCTGAACCGGACCCAGGACGCCATCATCGTCCAGGATATCGAAGGTCACGTCGAATGGATGAACCCCGCCGCCGAGGCGATGTTCGCCACCTCTCTCGACCGCGTGCGCGGGATCAAGGTCATGGCCCATGTCCTGCCCGACGGCGCCCGCGTCGACTCCGCCAAGGTGGCCGCCTTCCGCTATGACATCCACAGCGCCATCTTCGACCGCGACCACCTCGCCCGGCACAAGCGCGCGACTGGTGAAACCTTCTGGAACCTGCACAGCTTCACGCTGCTGGCCACGCCCACGGGGCACAAGATCGCCGTCACCTGCCGCGACGTGACCGGCACGGTCGAGACCGAGCAGGACCTGCGCCGCGCCATGGCCCGCCTGCAACACGTCGCACATCACGATGACCTCACGGGGCTGGCCAACCGCAAGCGGCTGTCGCAATACCTCGCCTCCGACATCGTGGCCCGCGCCCTGGCCGAGCGGCGCGTCGGCGTGCTGCATCTCGACCTCGACAAGTTCAAGGAAATCAACGACACGCTGGGCCACGCCGCCGGCGACGCCGCACTCCTGCACGTGGCCGACCTCTTGCGCCGCTTCTGCGGCCCGCAGGACCTCGCCTGCCGCATTGGCGGTGACGAATTCCTGCTGGTCTGCCTCGGCATGGCGACCGAGGAGGCGCTGCTGACCCGTGCCGAACTGCTGCTCGGCGCCACCGACGACCCGTTGATGTGGAAAAACCAGGCAATCCGCGTGGGCCTCTCGATCGGCGCCTGCCTGGCACAGAACAACAAGGAAAACGGCGAAACCCTCATCCATCACGCCGACCAGGCACTCTACGAGGCCAAGACCCGCGGCCGCAGCCGCGTCCAGCTTTACACCCCCGCCCTGGGGCAGGTTCAGATCGCGCAGAACCGGATGGCCCGCGAACTGCGCCTCGCCACCACGGAAAAGCAGCTGACCGTGCACCTGCAACCCCAGCTTGACCTGACGCGCGGGCGCATCACCGGGTGCGAGACGCTTCTGCGCTGGAACCATCCCCGCCTTGGCCAGCTGCCCCCCGGCGCGTTCTTCGAGACCGCCCGCCGCGCCGGCGTACTCGCCGATCTCGACTACCAGTCGATGCACCTGTCGCTCGACGCGCTCAAGCGCCTGCACGAGGCCGGCTTCGAGGATCTGACCCTCTCCCTCAACGTCTCCGCCGAGGCGCTCACGGATGTGAACTACGCAGGCCTGCTGGACTGGGCGCTGCAATCACGCGGGCTCAAGCCCGCGCAGATCTGCGTCGAGATCACCGAGACCACGATCCTCCAGGGCGGCGGCCGCACCATCGCCACCGCCGTCGACCGGCTCAAACGCATGGGCGCCCGCGTGGCGCTCGACGATTTCGGCACAGGCTATGCGGGCCTTGCCCATATCTCGGAAATCGAGGTGGACGAGATCAAGCTCGACTGCTCGCTCACCGCCAACATCGCCACCGATCCGCGCAACCGCGCCATCGTCCGCTCGATCATCGAGCTGTGCCGCAAGCTGGGCACCCATGTCACCGCCGAAGGGGTCGAAACCGCCGAGCAGCTGCGCCTCCTGCGCGTCGCGCGCTGCCCCGCGATCCAGGGCTTCGTGCTGGCCCATCCCCAGCCCTGCGACGACATGATCGCCTGGCTTTCCGCCAACCTGCCCCTGCCCGCGGATTTCGACAAGGGCCCGGACACCCCCCGCGTCACCCGTCTGCACCCGCGCGCCTGACGCGTTATCCCGTTTGAATTCGCCGCCCGGCGCGGTTACATGGGCCTCAACGTATCCCCTTTACGAAAAGAGCACGGACCATGGCAGCCTACCAATACGTCTACCACATGCAGGGCGTCTCCAAGACCTACCCCGGCGGCAAGAAATGCTTCGAGAACATCCATCTCAGCTTCCTTCCCGGCGTGAAGATCGGCGTCGTCGGCGTGAACGGCGCCGGTAAATCCACCCTGATGAAGATCATGGCCGGCCTCGACACCGATTTCACCGGCGAGGCGTGGTCCGCCGAGGGCGCCAAGGTCGGCTACTTGCCGCAGGAACCCCAACTCGACGAAAGCCTCACCGTGCGCGAAAACGTCATGCTCGGCGTCGCCGCCCACAAGGCCAAGCTCGAACGCTTCAACGAACTGGCGATGAACTACTCGGACGAAACCGCCGACGAGATGGCCGCCCTCCAGGACGAGATCGACAGCAACAACCTGTGGGATCTCGACAGCCAGGTCGACGTTTCGATGGAGGCGCTGCGCTGCCCCCCCGACGACGCCGACGTGAGCACACTCTCGGGCGGCGAAAAGCGCCGTGTCGCGCTCTGCAAGCTGCTGCTCGAGGCGCCCGACATGCTGCTCCTCGACGAGCCCACCAACCACCTCGACGCGGAAACCATCGCCTGGCTGCAACAGCACCTCATCGACTACAAGGGCACGATCCTGATCGTCACCCACGACCGCTATTTCCTCGACGACATCACCGGCTGGATTCTCGAGTTGGACCGCGGCCGCGGCATCCCCTACGAGGGCAACTATTCCGCGTGGCTGGAACAAAAGGCCAAGCGGTTGGAGCAGGAAAAGCGCGAGGACAAGTCCAAGCAGAAGACCCTCGAACGCGAACTGGAATGGATGCGCCAGGGCCAGAAGGCCCGCCAATCCAAGCAGAAGGCCCGGATCGAACGCTATAACGAGCTGGCCAACCAGTCCGAGCGTGAAAAGGTCTCCCGCGCCCAGATCGTCATCCCCAACGGCCCCCGCCTTGGCGGCAAGGTGATCGAGGTCGAGGGCCTGCAAAAGGCCATGGGCGACAAGCTTCTGATCGAGGACCTGACCTTCTCGCTGCCCCCCGGCGGCATCGTCGGCGTGATCGGCCCCAACGGCGCCGGTAAATCCACGCTGTTCAAGATGTTCACCGGGCAGGAGCAGCCGGACAAGGGCGAGCTGTCCTACGGCGACACGGTCGAACTCTCTTATGTCGACCAGTCCCGCGACGACCTCAAGGACAACGACACCGTGTGGGAGGCCATCACCGGCGGCGCCGAAATCATCCAACTGGGCGACGCGCAAGTGAACTCCCGCGCCTACTGCTCGTCCTTCAACTTCAAGGGCGGCGACCAGCAAAAGAAAGTCTCGCTCCTGTCAGGCGGCGAACGCAACCGCGTCCACATGGCCCGGCTCCTGAAAGAAGGCGGCAACGTCCTCCTGCTCGACGAACCGACCAACGACCTCGACGTCGAAACCCTCCGCGCCCTGGAAGACGCGCTGGTCGACTTCGCCGGCTGCGCCGTGGTCATCTCCCACGACCGCTTCTTCCTCGACCGCATCTGCACCCACATCCTGGCCTTCGAAGGCGAGGCCCATGTCGAATGGTTCGAAGGCAACTTCGAGGATTACGAGGAAGATAAGAAGAGACGTTTGGGGCCAGACGCGCTAGAACCGAAGAGGATCAAGCATAAGAAGTTCGCGAGGTGACTTTTGGCCTCTGGCCAAATGTCACCAGTGGGCGAAAGCGTTTCCGCAGGAAATGCGTGCCCACCCCATCGATCTGCCGGGAACTGACCTGCTCCCTCGCCGTCCCGGGCTCGACCCGGGACCTCCGGACCCCAAGATCCTCGGATCAAACCCGAGGATGACGTAGGGTGGGTGAAAACCCACGCATTCTACCCGAGATTCAAACGCCCGGATGCCAGGTCCCGATGCACCGAAGAATACGTCCAATCCGTTGGTTCTACCACGAACCCATGCTTGACCGGGTTCATCCAGCAACACCGCATCGTAGTCTTCCGGGCCACGCACATGATGCTCCCAAAACCGCCGCTGCCAGATCCCGGCATCCCTTTTCCGGCGCTTGCTCTCCGACCGGCGTAGGGTGGGGTTCCACCCCACCGCATGTCCCGTCTCCTTTGCCAAGGTGGGGTGGAACCCCACCCTACAGTCATCCCGCAGGCTCCGCGTGAACCGCGACTTGATCGCGC
Organism: Roseovarius sp. MMSF_3298; assembly: GCF_030733705.1. NCBI lineage: Bacteria > Pseudomonadati > Pseudomonadota > Alphaproteobacteria > Rhodobacterales > Roseobacteraceae > Roseovarius > Roseovarius sp. MMSF_3298. The sequence goes on along the minus strand of NZ_JASHIN010000005.1, from coordinate 80,445 downwards.
CCCACCGCGTCGAGAAATCATGATCTCCCTCCGGCAAGGTCCAAACAGCATGCAGGTGATCCGGCAAGACCACCCAGGCGTCGATATGAAACGGCCGCTCGACCCGAGTCCGCCGGACCGCCGCACGCAAACGCGCGATCTCATCCACCAGCAATCGGCTCCCCCGTTCCGCAAGGGTCATGGTGAAGAACACCGTTGCACCGGGAACGTTCGGTCGGAGGTAATTAGACATCCCCCAACCCTGAACGAAACATGATTAAGAAAAGGTTGCCTCTCCCCTACTCCCCCATCCCAACCCTCTCCCGCAACACCTCCTCCAACCGCACCTCCTTCGCCAGATGCATCTGCATATACGTCGCCAGCAGCCGGTTGATCCGCCCCTGGTACCCCTTCCCCATCGCCCGGTAGAACCGCGCCACTGACCGGTCCAGATACAGCGTCACCTTCTCCTTCGGCTCCTCCACCGGCACGTCCATCTCCAGCGTGTGCCACGCCTCCGGGATCTCGTCCGCGATCGTGTCGGGGATCCAGCTTTCCTGCTGCAGATAGATCAGGCTTTGCATCAGGCTGGCGCGGGCGGCGCGTTCGGTCTTGGTGGGCATGGCGGGCTCCTCTGTGGCGAGCCCGCATCCTCGCCCCAAACCCTTACCGGAACTTAACCCCACCGCACCGCCGCGTTACCACCCGGATACCGACGTGATACCGACACGTCTTTCCGCGCCCCTCGGGATGCTCTATCTCCCCTGTCCAAGATGCCCGATTTCGACCTTGTCATCCTCGGCGCCGGCCCCGCCGGAACCGCCGCCGCCATGCAGGCCCGCACGCTTGGCCTGAGCGTTGCGCTGGTCGACAAGGCATTGTTTCCACGCCAGAAACTCTGCGGCGGGCTTGTGACAGGCCGCTGTGCGGCGCATCTGTCCGACATTTTCGGCATGCAGATCACCCCGGACCTTTTCGAGACACGGCGGAATTTCGAATTTCACCTGAAAGATCAATATCTTGGAGACCTCCAGGACGTCCCGCCACTGCACCTCACCATGCGTTGGGACTTCGATCATCACCTGCTGAAACAGGCCCTTGCCGCCGGGGCCGCCGACTATACCGGTCACCGCATCGAAGCCCTTGATTTCAAAAACAATAAAGTCAATCTGGCCGAGGGCGAACCCCTCTCCTACAAGCTCCTCATCGCCGCCGACGGCGTTCAAAGCCCGACCGCCAAGGCCTTGTTCGGCAAACCTTTTTCCCAAGACACCATCGGTTTCGCGCTGGAGGTCGAAGGCCCCGCGCAAGCCCCGACCGAGGCCACGCCCATCCGCATAGACTTTGCCGCCGCCGACTGGGGCTACGGCTGGTCCTTCCCGAAAAAATCCAGCACGACCATAGGCTTGGGTGGCCTGCACGCCCAAAACCCCAACATGAAATCGCACCTCGCCACCTATCTGGACAAGCTGGGAACCGGTCAGACCGCCAAGGTCAAAGGCCATTTTTTGCCCTTCGGCGCCCCAAGGCCCATCCCCGGCAAGGACAATGTCCTGCTCGCGGGCGACGCCGCCGGCCTTGTCGACCCGATCACCGGCGAGGGGATCGGCCACGCCATCCACTCCGGCGCCCTCGCCGCCCGTGCCGCGAAAACCGCGCTGGATCAAGGGGATGCCCAGCGCGCCCTTCCGCTCTACACGACCGCGACCAAGCCGATCCGCCGCGCCATCGCGCAGGCCCGCCTGTTGCGTCCGCTGATCTTCTCGGCACGCTTGCAGCCGTTTTTCGCCCGTACCTTTACAGCCTCGCAAACGCTCAAACGCGACTATATGCACCTGCTTTCAGGCGATATCGAGTATCCGGCCCTCCTGCGCCGCACCGCTCTCCGCCTGCCGCGCGCGGCAATCCGTTACCTCTCTGCCGCAGCTTCGGGAAACTGACGCTTGACGGTCACAGAATCGCTTGCCCTACCGCCATTCACTTGTTTTTGATTTCTAAATGCTCATGTGGCGGAATATCGCCACACCCACATGCCGCCGTTTCGAGGGGAAGAAAACATGATGAATCGCCGCCAATTCGTGGCCACCGCGGCCGCGGCTGCCACTGCGCCCGCGCTGCCTGCCGCCGCGCAGTCGTTCCAGATCGCTCCAAAATACATGCCGCAGGATGTGAACATCTCGGCCCAGTATGCCCCCGGCCAGATGCTGATCCTGCCCAAGGCGCATTTCCTGTACCTGATCACCGAGCAGGGCCGCGCCCGCCGCTACGGCGTGGGCGTCGGCAAAGCCGGCTTGGAGTTCACCGGCCGCGCCACCATCGACGTCAAGAAAAAGTGGCCGACTTGGCGCCCGACGCAGGAAATGATCGAGCGCGAGCCCAAGACCTATGCCAAGTTCAAGGGCAACGACTACGTCCAGCCGGGCGGCAAGGGCAACCCGCTGGGCGCACGCGCGCTCTACCTCTTCCAGAACGGTCGTGACACGTATTTCCGCATCCACGGCACCACCGCACCCCGCTCGATCGGGCGCTCGGTGTCCAACGGATGCATCCGTATGATCAACGAGCACGTGATCGACCTTTACGAACGCGTGCCGCTGGGCACGGTGGTCACGGTTCTCTAAGAGACCTGCGCGGAACCAAGGCGCGGCTTGTCGCGCCCCCGCGCAAGCGACGGGCCGCCAACGTCAGCCGCCAAACTTCCCGTCCCGGGCTTGACCCGGGACCGCTTCCTCGGGTTCAGACTGAGATCCGGCCAAGCAGGAAAGCCCCGCGACCTCACTCCACCCGGTCAGCCAGATCCGCGACCGCCGGCCCCATCGCCTCGACGATCCGGGCCACGCCCTCGGCATTCGGATGAATCCCGTCCGACTGGAAATACCCCTGCAGCTCGGATGGATCCCCCTCGCCCAACCCTTTGAAGAAGCTCTCGAAATAAAGCGCGCCGAACTCTTGCGACAACTCCGGGTACATCGCGTCGAACGCCGCCTTGTAATCCGGCCCGAAATTCGTCGGCGCCTGCATCCCCACCATAAGCACCGGCAGGTCTTGCCCCTCGGCCACCTCCAGGATCGTCCTCAGGTTCGCCCGCGCCTCGCCCGGGTCCAACCCGCGCAGCATATCGTTGCCGCCCAGCGCCACGATCATCGCGTCGACCTCGGGCGTCAGGCTCCATTCGACCCGCGATGCGCCACCGGCAGTGGTATCTCCCGACACGCCCGCATTGATGACCTCGGCCGCGACGTCGTTCTCTTCCAACCAGCTTTCCAGCTGCGGCACGAACCCGTCGTCCTGCGCCAGCCCGTAGCCCTGCGTCAGGCTGTCACCCAGCGCCAGGATCGTCACCGGCTCTTCACCAAATGCCGGTAAACCAAGGAAAACAAGCGCCGCAACCTTGCCCGCCAAGGCCCGGACCCCATATGTGAAACGACGAAAAGCAGACAGGCAGAACCCCATGACAGACCCCGTGTTATCGCTACGCGAGGCCGCACTCTCGCTGCAAGGCAATGCAGGCCCCGTCGACATACTTGAGGCGATCAGCCTCGATGTCCACCGCGGCGACACACTCGGGCTGGTGGGGCCGTCGGGTTCCGGCAAATCCTCGCTGCTGATGCTGATGGGCGGGCTGGAACGCGCCACCGGTGGCACGGTCACCGCCTTGGGCCAAGACCTCACGACAATGTCCGAGGATGCGCTCGCCCGCCTGCGCCGCGATCATATCGGCGTGGTCTTCCAGTCCTTCCACCTTATTCCAACCATGACCGCACTGGAAAACGTCGCCACCCCCCTCGAACTGGCCGGCAATCCCGACGCCTTCACCCGCGCCGAGGAGGAGCTGACAGCCGTGGGCCTGGGCAAACGCCTGAACCACTACCCCTCGCAACTCTCGGGCGGCGAGCAACAGCGCGTGGCATTGGCCCGCGCCGCCGCCCCGCGCCCCGATATCCTGCTGGCGGACGAGCCCACAGGCAACCTCGACAGCACCACCGGCACCGCCATCATCGACCTGCTCTTCGGTCTTCAGGACCGCCACGGCGCCACGCTGGTCCTCGTCACCCACGACCCCGGCCTCGCCGACCGCTGCGCCCGCGTGGCCGAGCTGAGCGATGGCCACCTTTCCGAGCGTCAGCCCCCCAAGGCCCGCACCGCATGAAACTCCGGCTCGCCGCACGCCTTGCGGCCCGCGAACTGCGCGGCGGCCTGCACGGGTTCCGCATCTTCCTTGCCTGCGTGATCCTCGGCGTCGCGGCCATCGCCGCCGTCGGCACCGTCCGCCAGAGCATCACCGAGGGCCTCGCCCAGGAAGGCGCCACGCTCTTGGGCGGCGACGCGGAAATCGAACTGACCTACCGCTTCGCCAACCCGGACGAGCTTGCGTGGATGCAAGACACCGCCACGCAAGTCTCCGAGATCGCCGATTTCCGCTCCATGGCCGTCTTCGGCGAGGAACGCAGCCTGACGCAGGTGAAAGCCGTCGACACCGCCTATCCCCTCGTGGGCACGGTGGGCCTTTCCCCCGACATTCCCCTGAATGAGGCGCTGGTGAATGATGGCCTCGTCATGCACCCCACCCTGGCTGACCGCCTTGGCGCGACCCCCGGCGACACCGTCACGCTGGGCTCCAAATCTTTCACCTTGCGCGCCATGATCGAGCGGGAACCCGACAGCCGCACCGGCGGCTTCGGCCTCGGCCCCCGCACCATCGTCATGCGCAGCGCGCTGGACGGCGCGGGATTGCTCGAACCCGGCACGCTCTTTTCCTCGCATTACCGCCTCGACCTGCCCCCCGGCACAAATCTCGACGCCATCCGGGCAAAGGCCGAGGACGCCCTCGAAGGCAGCGGCATGCGCTGGTCCGACGCCCGAAACGGGGCGCCGGGCGTGGCCGAATTCGTCGAGCGTCTCGGCGCGTTCCTGATCCTCGTGGGCCTCTCCGGTCTGGCCGTCGGCGGCGTCGGCATCTCCGCCGCGCTGCGCGCCTATCTGTCGGGCAAGACGCAGACCATCGCCATCCTCCGCAGTCTCGGCGCGGACCAACGCACGATCTTCCTCACCTACCTGATGCAGGTCGCCGTTCTGGGCGTCCTTGGCATCACCCTCGGCCTCGCCCTCGGCGTCGGCCTGCCGGTGCTGCTGTCGCCCATCATCACCGCGCAACTGCCGGTGCCTGCCGTCTTCGCCCCCTACCCGGGACCCATGGCCGAGGCCGCGATCTACAGCGCCCTCACCATCCTCATCTTCACGCTCTGGCCGCTCGCTCAGGCCCGCGACATCCGCCCTGCCGCGCTTTACCGAGACGCCGACACGTCCGGCACGATCCCCGGCGCGGGTTTCATCCTGACCACCGCCGCCCTCGTCGCGGCCCTCGTTTGGGTCGCTGCATGGTTCTCCGGCAACGCGACCCTGACCTACTGGACGGCAGGCTCCATCGCCGCCGCCCTCGTCGTGCTGGCCCTCGCCGGCCTTGCCCTGCGCGCCGCCGCCCGCAAAATGCGCCCGCTGGCCCGGGGCCGCACCGCGCTCGGCTGGGCGCTCGGCGCCATAGGCGGCCCGCGCAGCACCGCCAGCGCCGTGGTCCTGTCGCTCGGCCTCGGCCTGTCCGTCCTTGCCGCCGTGGGCCAGGTCGACCGCAACCTGCGCGACGCCATCACCCGCGACCTGCCCACCCGCGCGCCCAGCTTCTTCTTCGTCGACATCCAGCGCGACCAGATGCCCGACTTCTCGGCTCGGCTCGACAGCGACACCGGCGTCACCCGCGTCGACGCCGCCCCCATGCTTCGCGGTATCCTTTCCGAGATCAACGGCCAGCCCGCAGCCGAGGTCGCCGGCGATCACTGGGTCCTGCAAGGCGACCGCGGCGTCAGCTATGCCGCCGCCCTGCCCGACCGCAGCACCATCACAGGTGGCAACTGGTGGCCCGAGGACTACTCCGGCCCGCCCCAGGTCAGCTTCGCCGCCGAAGAGGCCGAAGAAATGGGCCTGAGCCTTGGCGACGAGATCACCCTCAACATCCTCGGCCGCGACCTGACGGCGGAAATCACCTCCTTCCGCGAGGTCGATTTTTCCACCGCCGGCATGGGCTTCATCATGATCCTGAACGAGGCCGCGCTGGTGAACGCCCCGCACAGCTATATCGCCACGGTCTACTCCGACGCCGAGTCCGAAACCGCCATCCTCCGCGACCTCTCGCGCCAGTTCCCCAACATCACCGCCATCTCGGTGCGCGACGCCGTCTCCCGCGTCAGCGACCTTCTGGGCAGTCTCGCCTCGGCCACCGCATGGGGCGCCGCCGCAACGCTACTCACCGGCTTCATGGTGCTGATCGGCGCCGCCGCCGCCGATGCCCGCGCCCGCAGCTACGAGGCGGCGATCCTCAAGGTGCTCGGTGCCAGCCGCGCCCGCATCCTCTGGGGTCTTTCCCTGCGCGCCGCGCTCCTCGGCGCAGCGGCGGGCAGCGTCGCACTCGGTGCTGGCATCGCCGGCGCCTGGGCGGTCAGCCACTACGTGATGGAAACCTCTTTCGCCGTGGCCTGGCCCCCCGCACTCGGCATCGTCGCGGGCGGCGCACTGATCAGCCTGCTGGCGGGCCTCGCCTTTGCCCTGGGCCCCATCTCGGCCCGTCCCGCAAAAGTTTTGCGCAGCCGCGAATAACCGCCCATCCCGTACCCCGATCCGGTTGCGATCCGGCGCGCGCGGTGGCACTTAATCCGCATTCCCTCACCTTCGAGTCGTACAAGGAGCGTCCATGACGGAAACCCTGCCCATCCCCGTGTCATCGCCGCTGACAAAGGCGCAGAAGGCTGCGCTCGTCAACCTTGTCCGCCGCGCCGCCCGGGCCGAGGTCATGCCCCGCTTCCGCAACCTTGCCGCCGCCGACATCACCTCGAAATCCGGTCCCGACGACCTGGTGACCGAGGCCGACCACGCGGCCGAGGCCATGATCGCGCGCGGCCTTCAAAAAATGTTCCCCCACGCCCTCGTCGTGGGCGAGGAAGCCGCCGCCGCCGACCCTGCCCTGCGCGGCAAGCTGGCCGAGGCCGAACTTGCCTTCATCCTCGATCCCGTCGACGGCACGTGGAACTTCGTCAATGGTCTGGCGGTGTTCGGCGTCATCGTCTCGGTCACCCGCTTCGGCAAACCGGTCTTCGGCCTGCTCTACGATCCGGTGATGGACGATTTCATCGCCGCCGAAGAGGACGGTGCCGCCCAGATGACCCGCGCCACCGGCCGTGCCCGCCCGGTCTCGACCTCGCAAGGCGGCGAGATCGACAGTCTTTCGGGCTACATGCACTTCTCGTTGATGGACCGCGCGGTGCAGGAACAGCTGGCACCGCTTCTCCCGAAATTCGGCCGCACGGGCTCGTTGCGCTGCTCGTGCCATGAATACCGGATGCTGGCGCAAGGCCACGCCGATTTCCTGCTCTCTTCCACGCTCAACCCGTGGGACCACGCGGCGGGCGTTCTGATCGTCCAACGCGCCGGCGGCGTCGTGCGGATGCTGGACGGCCGCGATTACAACGCGGGCATCGAAACCGGCTACCTGCTTGCCGCCGCGAACGAGGCCAGCTGGCAAAATCTGCACGAAGTGTTCTCGATACTGGTCGAGGACGACTCCGCGTAACGTTCAGCCTTCGCACCGGACCTCCAAGCCCGGTGCCTCCCCGTCCCGGACCTGATCCGGGACCTCCGGCACCACGCACCCGCTCGTCAGTCAGACGCAGCGCGGCTGGCGGCGCGGCTTGCAACCCGCAAGCCCCACACCTCTTCTGCACGCCCTCCTCTGCACATCCACAAAATAATTTGAACCCGTCGCGCCCCCGCCGCGACCCATGGGCAATCGTTCGAAGGGCTCTCCCACCTTCCGAACGAGGGTCCCGCCCCTGTCCCGGGCACGACCCAAGGATTTTAGAGAGTGATTTCAGTACCAAAGTAAGGGCGGTCTCCTCCGGGAGGCCGCCTGATTACATGGTCACTCCGCCGCCTCGGCATACTCCTCCATCGGCGGGCAGGTGCACACCAGGTTCCGGTCGCCAAAGACGTTGTCGACCCGGTTCACCGGCGGCCAGTACTTGTCCACCCGGAACGCGCCCGGCGGGAAACAGGCCTGCTCGCGGCTATAGGGCCGGTCCCAGTCCCGCACGAGATCTTCCATCGTGTGCGGCGCGTGTTTCAGCGGATTGTTCTCGCGGTCGCTTTGGCCGTCCTCGATGGCGCGGATCTCCTCGCGGATCGCCAGCATCGCATCGCAAAACCGGTCCAGCTCCGCCTTGGTCTCGGATTCCGTCGGCTCGATCATCAGCGTGCCGGCCACCGGCCAGCTCATCGTCGGCGCGTGAAACCCGCAATCCATCAGCCGCTTGGCGATGTCGTCCACCGTCACGCCCGCACTGTCCGCGAAAGGCCGCGTGTCCAGGATGCACTCATGCGCCACCCGGTCGTTGCGCCCGCGGTAGAGCACGTCATACGCGCCCTCCAGCCGCTTGGCGATGTAGTTGGCGTTCAAGATCGCCACCCGCGTCGCCTGGGTCAGCCCCTCGCCGCCCATCAGCAGCGTATAGGCCCAGCTGATCGGCAGGATCGAGGCCGAGCCGTAAGGCGCCGCCGACACCGGCCCCGGCCCGTCGTCCTGCCCGCGCGGATCGCCCGGCAGATGCGGCGCCAGGTGCGCCTTCACGCCAATCGGCCCCATGCCGGGCCCGCCCCCGCCATGCGGAATGCAGAACGTCTTGTGCAGGTTCAGGTGGCTCACGTCGCCGCCCAGATCCCCGGGCCGCGACAGCCCCACCATGGCATTCAGGTTCGCCCCGTCGATATAGACCTGGCCGCCGTGATCATGGGTGATCTTGCACACCTCCAGCACGGTTTCCTCGAAGACACCATGCGTGCTGGGATAGGTGATCATGCAGCCGGCGAGATTCGCGGCATTGGCCTCCGCCTTGGCGCGGAAGTCGTCAAGGTCGATATCCCCGTTCGCCGCCGACTTCACCGGCACCACTTTCCAGCCCACCATCTGCGCACTGGCCGGGTTGGTGCCATGCGCGGACATCGGAATCAGGCAGACATTGCGATGCCCCTCGCCATTCGCGGCATGATACCCGGATATGGTCAGCAGCCCCGCATACTCTCCCTGCGCGCCCGAATTGGGCTGCATCGACATGTCGTCATAGCCGGTGATCTCGCACAGCCTTGCACTCAGATCGTCGATCATCACGCGGTACCCTTCGGCCTGGTCCTTCGGGCAGAACGGATGCAACCGCGCGAATTCCCGCATGCTGATCGGCATCATCTCGGCGGCGGCGTTCAACTTCATCGTGCACGACCCCAGCGGGATCATCGCCCGGTCCAGCGCCAGGTCCCGGTCCGCCAGCCGCCGCATATAGCGCATCATCTCGGTCTCGGCCCGGTTCATGTGAAAGATCGGATGCTCGAGGTACCCGCTCTTCCGGTGCATCTTTTCGGGCACGCGGTACTCCGGCTTAAAATCCTCGTCCGCCTTCTCAATCCCGAAGGCCCGCCAGACCGCCTCGATATTCTTGGGCCGGGTCGCCTCGTCCAGCGTGATACCGACGCGGTGCTCGCCCACCCGGCGCAGGTTGATCCCCTCGTCCACCGCCGATTTCATCACCGCCGCCTGCAACGGACCCACATCCACCGTGATCGTGTCGAAATAGACCTGCGGGTCCACCTTGAACCCCGCCGCCTCCAGCCCCTTGGCCAGTCGCACGGTCTTGCGGTGAATACGTTGCGCAATGGCCTGCAAGCCCTTCGGCCCGTGAAAGACAGCATACATCGACGCCATCACGGCCAAGAGCGCCTGCGCGGTACAGACATTCGACGTGGCCTTCTCGCGCCGGATATGCTGCTCGCGGGTCTGCAAGGACAGCCGGTAGGCCCGGTTGCCATGGGAATCCACCGACACGCCCACGATCCGCCCCGGCATGGCCCGCTTCATCGCGTCCTTGCAGGCCATGTAGGCCGCGTGCGGCCCGCCATAGCCCATCGGCACGCCGAACCGCTGAACCGAGCCCACCGCGATATCCGCGCCCATTGCGCCGGGTTCCTTCAGCAGGGTCAGCGCCAGCGGGTCCGCCGAGACGATCCCGATCGCGTTCTCGGCGTGCAACGCCTCCATCTGCGGCGTGAAATCCCGCACATGGCCGTAGGTCCCGGGATACTGAAAGAGCGCGCCAAAGACCTTGTCCGCCTCCATCTTCTCCGGGTCGCCCACGATCACCTCGATCCCCAGCGGCGCGGCCCGCGTCTGCACCACCGCGATGTTCTGCGGATGACAATCCCGGTCGACGAAAAACGCCTTCGCCTTCGATTTGGCCACCCGCTGCGCCATGGTCATCGCCTCGGCACAAGCCGTCGCCTCATCCAGCAGCGAGGCATTCGCCACCTCCAGCCCCGTCAGGTCACAGATCATCGTCTGGAAGTTCAAAAGCGCCTCCAGCCGTCCCTGGCTGATCTCGGGCTGGTAGGGCGTATAGGCGGTGTACCACGCCGGGTTCTCCAGAATATTGCGCTGGATCGCCGGCGGTGTGACCGTGCCGTGATAGCCTTGGCCGATGAGGCTCACCAAAACCTTGTTTTGACTCGCGACCATCCGCATCTCGTGCATCAACTCGCGCTCGGACTTGGGCTTGCCGAAATCCAGTTTCTCCGCCTGGCGGATCGATTTGGGCACCGTCTCGTCGATCAGCTGATCGAGATCCTTCACACCCAACGCGGCATACATCTCGGCCATCTCCTCGGGCGACGGCCCGATATGGCGCCGGTTGGCGAAATCATAAGGCAGGTAATCGGTGGGCTCGAACGGCATGGCAGGCACTCCCGGGTGTCGGACAAAAGATTGTGCCGGGGCGGCCGCACCGCCCCCGCTTACTCTGGCTCTAAATATCCCCGCCGAAGGCACAAAAATCTTCGAAAGATTTTTGCCAAAATTTTTCAAAAATTTTGCGCCCGGCGGCGCGGATCAGTCGATGAAATCCTTGTAGGCGGCTTCATCCATGTAGTCGTCCATCGGCGAGGTGTCCGACGGCTTGATCTTGAAGAACCATCCGTCGCCCTCGGGGTCCTCGTTGACCTTGCTGGGCGTGTCGGCCAGCACTTCGTTCACTTCCACGATCTCGCCATCCAGCGGCGCCAGGATATCCGAGGCCGCCTTGACGCTCTCGATCACCACGATCTCGTCGTCCTTGGTCACCTCGGCGCCCACCTCGGGCAGCTCCACGAAGACGATATCGCCCAGCTGCTCGGCGGCGTGGCTGGTGATGCCGACCGTGACGATATCCCCGTCCTGGTCCAGCCACTCGTGTTCTTCGGTGTATTTCATGCAAGTCTCCCTGATGCTCAGCGTTTGAAATTTGATGGCGTGAACGGCATATCCGCCACCCGCACGGGCAGGCGCTTGCCGCGTACCTCGCCATAGAGCGTAGTTCCGGCCGAGGCGTGGCTCGCCGCGACATATCCCATCGACATCGGCGCCTCGATGCTCGGCCCGTAGGCGCCCGAGGTGACATGGCCCACGGCCTCACCGCCCGTCTCGCTGCCGAAAATCTGCGTGCCTGCGCGCATCGGTGCACGGCCCTCGGGGCGCAGCCCCACGCGGCACCGCGCCATGCCGTTCTCCAACTGGTCCAGGATCACCTCCGCGCCGGGGAATCCGCCTTCGCGCTCCCCGCCCCGGCGGCGCACCTTCTGGATGGCCCAGCTCAGCCCCGCCTCCACAGGCGTGGTGCCTTGGTCGATATCCTGCCCGTAAAGGCACAGCCCCGCCTCCAGCCGCAGGCTGTCGCGCGCGCCCAGGCCAACCGGCTCCACCGCCTCGTGCAGCAGCAGCGCCCGCGCCAGCGGTTCGGCCTGCGCTTTGGGCACCGAAATCTCGTAACCGTCCTCGCCGGTATAGCCCGAGCGTGACACCCACAATTCCCCGTAATCCGAGGTGAAAATGCCGGTATCCAGGAATTTCATGATCTCGCAGCCCGCGGCGATCGGCGCCAGCGCATCGACCGCCTTCGGCCCTTGCAACGCGATCAGCGCGCGGTCCGTCACCTCGGTCACCTCGCAATCGGGCAGCCCTTCACGCATCAACGCGATATCATCCGCCTTGCAAGCCGCGTTCACCACGACCAACAGGTGATCGCCCCGGTTGGTCAGCATCAGATCATCGAGGATGCCGCCCGTCTCGTTGGTGAAAAATCCGTATCTCTGTCGCTTCTCGCCCAGCCCCAACAGGCTCACCGGCACCAGCCGCTCCATCGCCTGCGCCGCGCCGCCATGTCCCGCTTCGTGGCGGATCAGGACCTGCCCCATGTGGCTGACATCGAACAGCCCGGCCTTTTGCCGCGTGTGCAGGTGTTCGCCCATGACGCCGCGCTCGTATTGCAGCGGCATCTCATAGCCCGCGAACCCGGTCATCTTTGCGCCCAGCGCCTTGTGCAGGCCCGTCAGCGGCGTCTCGCGCAGATCGTCCAAGTGGCTCTCCTTCGCATCTCGCACCGGGCGCATCTGGCAGGGCAACCGGCATCCGTTCCGCGTCTCGCATGACGCGTTCGATGCCCCCTCTGTCCTTCCGCCTGAGATCGCTATCCCTTCGGCGCCGCGGGTTTTCCCGCGATCTCTCCAGAGTCTTCCATCGGCCGGTCCTTGCGCCTGAGAGTTTCCGGGGCGGTTGCTCCTTCGGCACCGGCAACGCCGGTTCTCCCGTTCCGATACTTTAGTAGCGTAGTGACCGCCCCGCACCTCTGCAAGCAGAATGACAGGCGCCGATCACAGTTTGGTCGCCCCCATTGACCTTTGCCCCCACGCCTGTTGACATCAGGGCAATCGAGAAAGGTGGTACCCCACGTGCAACCCGGATTCTTCTTCGGCTATGGCAGCCTGGTGAATCGCGGCACCCACGCCTACACAGATGCCCACCCCGCACAGCTTTCTGGCTGGCGGCGTGCTTGGCGCAAGACGACGCTGCGCGAGGTGGCGTATCTCACGGCCGTGCCCGACACCACAGCCCAGATCGACGGCCTCGTGGCCGGCGTGCCCGGTGCCGACTGGGCTGCGCTCGACGCGCGCGAGCGCGCCTACAAACGAGTGCCCGCCCGCCACCAGGTCCGCACCCACTTGCCCGAGGACGCCGACCTCGTGGTCTTCGCCATCCAGGACGGCCAGCACCAGACCCCCGACGCCGTCAGCCCGGTTCTGCTCAGCTATATCGACGTGGTGGTCCAGGGCTACCTGCATGTCTTCGGCGAGGACGGCGTGCAGCGCTTCTTCGATACGACCGACGGCTGGGACGCCCCCATCCTCGACGACCGCCGCCGCCCGCTCTACCCGCGCCACCAAAAGCTTCAGCGCAAGGAGACGGCGCTGGTGAACGACATGCTGGATCGCGTCGGCGCCAAGGTGCAGCCGGTGTCGACCTTCAGCCCGCTCAGGGACTAACCCGCACCCCGCGCGAGTGTCGGCATTGCCCCACCTCGCACGACGACACTCGTCAGGGAGATCCCCGCCGATGCAACAGGCGAAACCGTCAGACGCGATCCCGCGCCGACGTCGTCAGCAGTGCGAACAACAGAACGGCAACGATCAGCAGTCCGATCAGTACTATGGCGCTAGACATATCTCGATCCCAGGTAGCGGTGTTGGCAGACCATCTTGATGAGGTGGAATCAGGGCCGGCAACAAGCCTCCCGGCGCAGACCGGCATCGATGTGTTGCTCAAAAACTCGGGGCATCGGCAAAGAAGCACCGATCAGCCGCCAAGGTGCCGCGTTTTTGCCCGAAGGCGGGTCTGACTTGGGTCACGCGCAGCGTTCGCGATGGCAGGTACTCGGCGAAACAGGGTCTCCGGCCATCCGCTGCGCCGTAACCGCGCGTCTGCCATGCGGGCTTTGCCGCCGTTCACGACGGAGGCAATCAGTCAGCCTCTGGGGTGGCGATCCGACGGCAATTTCGAAGCCCTTCATGCCTGCCAAATACATCCTCGGAAGGGTCGTTGCGCCAGCCTCCGCCAAATCGCCAGCCCAAGGGAAGGGCTGACGAGGGCCGGGCCGCGTCGCGGCTGTTAACCGGCTGGGGGCTTGGCAACAATGACCAACACCGGACGTCGCCGCGGCCTCAGCAGACACCTACTCTAGCAGACGTCGCGCGACGACCAGCCTTCAGCCCTTCGCCTTGATCACCTGCAACAGCGGCAGCACCTGGCTCATGTCCGGCCCGTGGTTCTGCCCGGTCAGTGCCTTGCGCAGCGGCATGAACAGGCCCTTGCCCTTGCGGCCGGTCTGTTCCTTGACCACGGCCGTCCACTGCCCCCAGGTGTCGCCGTCATGCGGCCCCTCGGGCAACAGCGCCAGCGCCTCGGCCACGAACTCCCGGTCCTCGTCGTCGATCACCGGCTCGGCCCCGTCGCGGAACATGATCCACCAGCCTTCCAGGTCCTGCAGCGTGGTGATGTTCTCGCGCGTCACGCTCCAGAACCGCTCGGCCTGGTCCTCGGGCACGCCCAGCGCCACGATATGCGCCTTCACGTCCGCAAAGTTGCGCCCCTGCAACACCCGCGCGGTCAGCGGGAACAGGTCATTCGCATCGAACTTCGTCGGCGCCGAGCCGAAGCGCGAGATGTCGAACCCCTCGATCAACTCCGCCATGTCCGTCCGCAACTCCACCGGATCGGCCGAGCCCAGCCGCGCCATCAGCGACAACAGCGCCATCGGCTCCACGCCTTGCGCCCGCAAATCGCGCAGGCTCAGCGTGCCCAGCCGTTTCGACAGCGATTCCCCCTGCGGCCCGGTCAGCAGCGAATGATGCGCGAATTGCGGCACGCTGCCGCCCAGCGCCTCGATGATCTGGATCTGCGTCGCGGTATTCGTCACGTGATCCGACCCGCGCACGACGTGCGTCACGCCCATTTCCGTGTCGTCCACGACCGAGGCCAGCGTATACAGCACTTGCCCGTCGCCCCGGATCAACACCGGGTCGCTGACGCTGGCCGCGTCGATGGAAATGTCGCCCAGGATGCCGTCATCCCACTCGATCCGCTCGTGATCCAGCTTGAATCGCCAGACGCCATCGCCCCGCTCGGCGCGCAGTGCCTCCTTCTGTTCCTCGCTCAGCCCCAGCGCGGCCCGGTCATAGACCGGCGGCCGCCCCATGTTCAGCTGTTTCTTCCGCTTCAGGTCCAGCTCGGTCGGCGTCTCGAACGCCTCGTAGAACCGCCCCATCCCGCGCAGGGTGTCGGCCGCCTCCGCATAGCGGTCCAGCCGCTCCGACTGCCGCTCGACCCGGTCCCAGGTCAGGCCCAGCCATTCCAGGTCTTCCTTGATCGCGTCCACGTATTCCTGCTTCGACCGCTCCGGGTCGGTGTCGTCGATCCGCAGGATGAACGTCCCGCCGGCCTTGCGGGCAATCAGAAAGTTCATCAGCGCGGTGCGCAGGTTGCCGATATGGATGTACCCGGTGGGGGACGGCGCGAAACGGGTGGTTGTCATGGGGTGTCTCCTGTTGCCGCGCCAAATGTCACAAGGGGGGGCGCTTGTCCAGTATCAGCCGTGCGTGGGCCAGCGGTGATGGGTATCGTCGATGATCACCTCGTGAGCATGGCGCGCGCCCTGCCCGTGCGCCTCCAGATGCGGGTGATCGGGCGGCAAGTCGGGATGCCGATGCGTGATCACCCCCTCGGCGTCTCGCGGCCAGACCCGCGACGCCACCGCCACCGCGCCCAGCCCCAGCAAGGCCAGCAGGCCCAGCGCCGGCCCCAGCCCGATTGTCACGCCCGCCCAGCCCGCCAGCGGATAGGTCACCAGCCAGCACGCATGGCTCAGCGCGAACTGCGCCGCGAAGATCGCCGGGCGGTCCCCGGCATGGGCCGAGCGCCGCAACAGCCGCCCCGAGGGTGTCAGGATCGCGGCCCATAGCGCCCCGATCCCGGCCCAGCCCGCCAGCATCGCGCCCCATCCCATGCCCAGCGTCAGCCCGGCCGCCAGCACCAGGCTCAGCGCCACCAGCGCCAGTGCGGCGGCCATAATGACGGGCCGGTCCTCCACCCGGTCCAGAAGGCGCGGCAGGGCCAGCGCCGTCGCCATCGACCCGGCCCCGAAACAGCCCATCGCCACCGCCAGGTCGGTCTCGGACCCGCCATAGCTGCCCCGCACCAGCACCACCGTGTTGACCAGCACGAAGGCCCCGCTCGCCGCCGCCAGGAAATTCAGGGCCAGCAATCCCCGCAGGCGCGGCGTCGCCAGGTAGATCCGTATCCCCCGCGTCACCCGCTCGCGAAACGGTCTTTGCCCCACCCCCGCGCCCACCGGCGGCACGGCTGCGCCCAGGATCAGCAGCGCCGAGGCACAGAATCCCGCCACCGTACCCAGGAACAGCCAGTTGTAACTCATTACCGTCAGAAGCAGCCCCGCCAGCGCCGGGCTCGCAAGGTTCTCGATGTCATAGGCCAGCCGTGACAGCGACAGCGCGCGCGTATAGTCCCCCTCGTCCGGCAACACGTCGGGCAGGGTCGCCTGAAAAGCCGGGGTGAACGTCGCCGACGCCGCCTGCAACGCGAAGATCAGCACGTAGATCTGCCACACCTCGCTCACGAAGGGCAGGCACAGGGCAATGCCCGCGCGCACCATGTCAGCGCCCACCAACACAGCGCGGCGCGGCAGAACCTCGACCGCCGCCTGCATCACCGGCGACAGGCCCACATAGGCCACCATCTTGATCGTCAGCGCCAGCCCCAGCACCACGCCCGCGCGCCCCCCGGCCAGATCATAGGCCAGAAGGCCCAGCGCCACGGTCAACAGGCCCGTGCCCAGCAGCGCCACGACCTGGGCCGCGAAAAACCGCGCGAAAACGGGATGCTTCAGGATCGACCACATGGCCCAAGCCTAGCCCCCCGCCCGCCCGCCGCCAAGCCGCCGGTGCCGCGCCTCAAATTCACGTGAAAGCGGCATGTCGAAGGGGACTTTCGCCCGCACCGTCCTATCCTCTCGCGCGACAGCAACAGGAGGTTTCACATGTCCACCCGCCTTTCCCGCCGCGGCTTTATCGCCTCGGCCACCGCCCTCTCCGCCGCGCCCGCCCTGCCCGCCTGGGCGACCGCGCCCATGCTCGGCGCCGCCACGCCCCCCTTCCGCCGGTTCAAACTGGGCGCGTTCGAGGTGACGACCCTGCTGGCAGGCGAGGCCACCCGCCCCGATCCGCACACCATCTTCGGCCTGAATGTCGAGGAAGAAGAGTTCATCGCCGTCTCCGAAGCCGCGATGATTCCGACCGATCAGGCGCAGTTCTTCTTCACCCCCACCGTGGTCAACACCGGGTCCGAACTTGTGCTCTTCGACACCGGCCTGAATGCCGAGGGCACCACCGCGGCGCTCGAGGCCGCGGGCTACAGCACCGACATGATCGACACGGTCGTCATCACCCACATGCACGGCGACCATATCGGCGGGCTGATGAACGGCGACACGCCCACCTTCGCCAATGCCGCCTACGTCACCGGATCGGCCGAGTTCGACCACTGGGCCGCCGCCGGCGACGAGAACTTCGAGGCCAAGGTCCGCCCGCTGGCCGAGCAGTTCAGCATGATCGGCGACGGCGACGCGGGCTTTTCCGGCCATACCGCCATGGCCGCCTTCGGCCACACGCCCGGCCACATGGTCCACCTGATCGAAAGCGAAGGCGAAAGCCTGATGATCGCCGCCGATTTCGCCAATCACTACGTCTGGTCCCTCGCCCATCCCGACTGGGAGGTGAAGTTCGACATGGACAAATCCGCCGCCGCCCAGACCCGCAAGACGATCCTCGACATGCTGGCCACCGAGAAGATGCCCTTCGTCGGCTATCACATGCCCTGGCCCGCCACCGGCTTCGTCGAGAAATCGGACAGCGGCTACGCCTACGTGCCCAGCTCCTACCAGCTGCGGCTCTGATCGCTTGCGCCTCTCGGGCGCGCAGCATAAATCCTGACCATGCCCGCGCCCGACACCTCTCTCGACTGGATGGAAGACGTGGCCCGCCGCACCGTGGCGGGCTTTCCGCAGGCCTTTGCCGAGGCCGCGCGGGCCGTCGCCATCCACGTCGCCGACTGGCCGGATCACGAGATGCTCGACAGCCTCGACATGACCGACCCAGCCGAGCTGACGGGGCTCTATGACGGCATCCCGATGACGGAAAAGTCGGTTTTCGACCAGCCCACCGGCCCCGATATCGTCTGGCTGTTCCGCGAACCCATCCTGGCGGAATGGCGCGACCGTGGCGACGTGGACCTGGCCGATCTGGTGGCCCATGTGACGGTCCACGAG
Source organism: Roseovarius sp. MMSF_3298 (assembly GCF_030733705.1). NCBI lineage: Bacteria > Pseudomonadati > Pseudomonadota > Alphaproteobacteria > Rhodobacterales > Roseobacteraceae > Roseovarius > Roseovarius sp. MMSF_3298. The sequence goes on along the minus strand of NZ_JASHIN010000005.1, from coordinate 62,176 downwards.
TTCGCCCACCATTTCGGCTGGTCCGACGACGACATCGCCAGCATCGACCGCTGGTGGGAATAGCAAACCCCGTCCCGGGCCTGACCCGGGACCTCTACCTCTCCCACAACATCCCCTTGCCCCCCCGCACGCCCCGTGCATTCTGACCCCATGCAAGATTACCGCTCCCACGACATGACCTCCCTCGCCGGCCTCGTCGCCAAGGGCGAGGTCACGCCAGACGACCTCCTCGACACCGCCCTTGCCCGGATGCACGCCGTGAACCCCGCGCTCAACGCCGTGGTGCACGACTATTCCGACACCGCCCGCCAGATGATCGCCGACGGCCTGCCCAAGGGCCCGCTCACCGGCGTGCCTTTCCTGCTCAAGGACATGGGCGCGGAATCCACCCAGCATCCCGCCTCGCTCGGCTCCCGCCTTCTGGCCAACACCAGCTACAAGATGAATTCCACCATCTACGACCGGCTGGAATCGTCGGGCCTCGTTACTTTCGGCCGCACTGCCGCGCCCGAGGGCGGCGTGGGCGCGGCGACCGAGGCGGCGGTCTATGGCGGCCCCACCCGCAATCCCTGGGACAGCTCCCGCACCCCCGGCGGCTCGTCCGGCGGCTCGGGCGCGGCGGTGGCGGCAGGCATCGTCCCCGGAGCGCATGGCAGCGACGGCGGCGGCTCGATCCGCATCCCGGCGTCCAATTGCGGTCTCGTCGGGTTCAAGCCCACCCGCGCCATGGTCCCCGACGGGCCCTATGCCGGGGAAGGCTGGGCGGGAATGGCGATCGAGGGCTTTCTCACCCGCTCGGTCCGCGACACGGCCCTCTTGCTCGATATCGTCTGCGGCCCCGACCTCGGCGCGCCCTACGTCGCGCCCCCGATGCCCTGCACCTTCATCGAATCGCTCGACCGGCCCAACGGCCCCCTGCGTATCGCCCTTTGTGACACCACCCTCACCGGCGACCCCATCCACCCCGAATGCCAGGCCGCCGTGCAGGACGCCGCCGCCCTGCTGCAGGAGATGGGCCACCACGTGACCCCGGCCCGCCCCACCGCCGACACGACAGGCATGATGCACGCCTGGACCAAGATCGTCGCCTGCGGCACGGCCTCCTGGGTGCGGCGGGCGCTGGCCAAACGGGGCCGCGACCTGCGCCAGGGCGATCTCGAAGGCGTCGCCCGCGGCGCCGTGGACTACGCCAAGACCGTCAGCGGCACCGATTACCTCGATGCCGTGGAGACCGTGCACGCCTATGGCCGCCAGATGGCCGCGTTCTTCGAGGATCACGACATCCTGCTGACCCCCACCATGGCCGAGCCACCGGCCGCCATCGGCCGCTTCGCCCACGACACCGAGGATTACGTGGCCTACCGCATGGGCGAGGATGGCATCTTCGCCTACTCCCCCTATACCGCGGCTTTCAACGCCACCGGCCAGCCCGCCGTCTCCCTGCCGCTCTGCCGCGGCGCCGACGGCCTGCCCATCGGCATCCACCTCGCCGCCCGGTTCGGGGCCGACACCGCGCTCATGTCTCTCTGCGCCGATCTGGAACGCGCCCGCCCATGGTTTGATCAAATTCCGGCATTGCCCGGTATCGACACCTGAAAATACTTGAATGTCGTGGCCTTGTCGGGAAACACTAAGGTCATGAACATGGGGGACAACGCATGACCGAAGCCGCGGTCGAGGCCCGATCGGCCCGCAAGGAATACGGTGCCGGCGACAAGAAGGTCCGCGCCCTCAACGATGTTTCCCTTGTGATCAACAAGGGCGAATTCTTCACGCTTCTGGGCCCCTCGGGCTGTGGCAAGACCACCCTTCTGCGCCTGATCGCCGGGTTCGAATCGCCCACATCCGGGATGATCCTGCTGGGCGCGCGGGACATCAGCACGATGGCCCCCTACGACCGTCCCGTGAACACGGTCTTCCAAAGCTACGCACTCTTCCCGCATCTCAGCGTGGCCGACAATATCGGCTTCGGCCTGACCATGCAGGGCACGCCCAAGGCACAGGTCGACGCCCGCGTGGCCGAGATGCTGGCCCTGGTCAAGCTGGAGGCCTTCGCAGACCGCAAACCCCAGCAACTCTCCGGCGGCCAGCAACAGCGCGTGGCACTGGCCCGCGCCCTTGCCCCCGCGCCCGAGGTGCTCTTGCTGGACGAGCCGCTTTCCGCGCTCGACCTCAAGCTGCGCAAGGAAATGCAGCTGGAACTCAAGCGCCTGCAAACCGAGACCGGCATCACCTTCGTCTTCGTCACCCACGACCAGGAAGAGGCGCTGACAATGTCCGACCGCATCGGCGTCATGCGCGACGGCGTGATCCTGCAAATCGGCGGCCCGCGTGAGATCTACAACAAGCCCGTCAATCGCTTCGTCGCCGATTTCATCGGCGAAACCAATGTCCTGACCGGCACGGTCGAGCCGGGCGGCGTGCGCCTGCCCACCGGCGACGTGATCGCCGTGGACAACCTCGACGCCGCCTCTCAAGGCGCCCACGTCAGCCTTGCCGTGCGTCCCGAACAGGTCCGCATCGGCGACGGCGCGCTTCGGGGCCGCGTGGCCGAAACCGTCTATTTCGGCACCGACACCCATTGCCACCTGCGCATGTCCGACGACACCGAGGTCGTCGCGCGGATGCAAAGCCCGCCCTCTGGCGACACCGGCCTGACCGCAGGCCAGACCGTCGCCTTCGATTTCGTCCCCGGCGCGGTCCGGGTGCTGGAGGACTAGCATGGCGGGAACCACCCATGGCAGCGGACGCACCGGCTGGATCCTTTCGATCCCGGCGCTGATCCTGCTGGCCCTGGGCGCCGCCGGGCCGCTGCTGATCGTTGTGGTCTACGCCTTTCTCGAGCCGGGCGAATATTCCGGCGTGGTCTGGGAGTTCACGACCGAGGCGTGGTTCCGCGTCTTCTTCGAGCGGGACATCTTCGACGACACCGTCACCTTTGCCGACGCGCACCTGACGATCTTCTGGCGCTCGGTGAAACTGTCGGTGCTGACCACGCTCATCGCCTTCGCCATCGGCTTTCCGACCGCGTGGTTCATCGCCACGCGCCCGCCCAACAAGCGCGGCTTCTGGCTGTTTTTGATCACAATTCCGTTCTGGACAAACCTGCTGATCCGCACATTCGCGATCATGGAAGTGGTCCGCAACCAGGGCCTGCTGAATTCGTTCCTGATGAATTTCGGCATCATCGATGACCCCTTGCAGATCCTCTATACCGACACTGCCGTGCTGATCGGCATGGCCTATGTCTACCTGCCGCTCATGGTGTTGCCGCTCTACGCCGCCATCGACCGCTTCGATTTCCGCCTCGTGGAAGCAGGCTACGACCTCTACGCCACCCGCATGAAGGTGCTGCGCCGGGTCATCCTGCCCATCGTCAAACCGGGCATCGTCGCGGGCTCGATCCTGGTCTTCGTGCCCTCGCTGGGCGCCTACGTCACGCCGCGCATCCTGGGCGGCGGCAAGAACATGATGGTCGGCAACTTCATCGAGCTTCAGTTCGGCCAGGGCCGCAACTGGCCCCTTGGCGCGGCCCTCTCGCTGCTCCTGCTGATGATCGTCCTCGTCGCCCTGCTTGCCTATGTCCGCGTCACCTCGAGGGATGACTCCAATGGCTAGGAACAAGAGCTTCTCCGTCACCACCCTGCCCGGCTTCACCGCCATCGCGCTCACGACCTTCGTGCTGCTCTACGCGCCGATCGTCACGATGGTGATCTACTCGTTCAACGATTCCGAATCCGTGGCGCTCTGGGGCGGCTTCTCCGTCCGCTGGTACGTCGAGGCCTGGGACAACACCCAGGTGCAGGAGGCGACCGTGCGCTCGCTCGTGATCGCCGTCTCGGCCGCACTCATCTCCACCACCGTCGCCACCATGGCCGCGCTCGGCACCACCCGCCGCGGCCGCTTCAAGGGGCAAACGCTCATTTACGTGATGATCAACCAGCCCCTGATGGTGCCCGAGATCGTGACCGCCGTCGCCCTCCTGATCTTCTTCGCCTCGATCAAGGTCGCCACCGGCTACACCGGGCTGGCCTACCTCATCCTCGCGCATTCGGCCTTCTGCGTGCCCTTCGCCTACCTGCCGATCCGCGCCCGGCTCGAAGGCATGGACCTGGCCCTTGAAACCGCCGCCTCGGACCTCTACGCCCGGCCCTGGCAGACCTTCCGCCACGTGACCCTGCCGCTGATGATGCCCGGCATCGCCGCCGGCGCCATGCTGGCCTTCGTCATCTCGCTCGACGACGTGATCATCACCGAGTTCGTCAAATCCGCCGGGCAGGACACCCTGCCCACCTACATGCTGGGCCAGCTGCGCCGCGCCATCACACCCGAGGTCAACGCGATCTCCACCGCGCTCCTTGCGCTGACCGTGCTTCTGCTGACCGCCTTCTTTATACTGAACCGCAAGCGGGACTAACCCGCGCACAACCTCAACAGGGAGAAAGACGATGAAACTACATCTGACATGCACAGTGGCGGCCATCGCGCTCGCCGGGGTGGCCCATGCCGAAGGCTCGCTCAACATCTACAACTGGGGCAACTACACCAGCCCCGAGATGATCGAGAAGTTCGAACAGGAATACGACATCGACGTCACGATCACGGACTATGACAGCAACACCACCGCGCTCGCCAAGATCGAGGCCGGCGGCCACGGCTTCGACATCGTGGTGCCCACCCACAGCTACATGGGGGTCTATATCGAAAAGGACCTCTTGATGCAGCCGGGCATCCCCGAGATGGGAAACTACGCCAACATTTCCGAGCAGTGGAAGAACGTCGAATGGGACCCGAACCGCGAATATTCCGTGCCGTGGCAATGGGGCACGACCGGCGTCGCGGTGAACAAATCGGCCTATGACGGCGACATCAACACCTCCGCCATCTTCCTCGACCCGCCAGAGGAACTGGTGGGCAAGGTGAACGTCGTGCCCGAAATGCAGGACGTGATGAACCTCACGCTCTTTTACGTCGGCGGCGAGCCCTGCACCACCGACAAGGAAATGCTGAAAAAGGCCCGCGACGTGCTGATCGAGGCCAAGCCCAAGTGGATGAGCATGGATTACGGCATGACCGAGAAGCTGTCGAACGGCGACGTCATGGCCTCGGTCAACTGGAACGGCTCGACCTTCCGCGCCCGCAACAACAACGAAGATGTGGCCTATGGCTACCCCAAAGAGGGCTACCCGGTCTGGATGGACAGCGCCGCAATCCTGTCGGACGCGCAGAACGTGGAAAACGCCAAGCTTTTCCTGAATTTCATCATGGAGCCGGAAAACGCGGCCATGCTGTCGGCCTTTGCGCGCTACGCCAACGGCATCGACGGCTCCGAGGAATTCATGCCCGAGGACATGAAGACCGCACCCGAGATCGTCGTGCCCGAAGAGCTGAAGGCCGCGGGCCGCTTCACCACCGCCTGCCCCGCCGAGGCGCAGGAATTCTACACCGCGATCTGGACCGAACTGCAGAAATAAGCCAGTCGACGGGGGACGGGAAACGGGGGCCAATTGGCCCCCGTTTTTCTTGCAACCGGCAGTATGCCTCTGCCTCCCGGCTCATCCGGCCTCCTTGGCTCAGACAGGGTTGCGCACAGGGTTACGCAGACGGAAGACCGGCGCCGGCTCGGATTCGGATTCGGATTTGTGCAGCATGTAGACCACGCCGTGCATCAGCACCGCCGCGGTGGCGATCAGCAGCAGGTAGGCCGTCAGGATCACCATCACCGGCACGTTGTTGTTCAGCTGCGGGAAGGCGCCCAGCGCCACCGGAAGGAACCACGACACCGCCGAGATGGCCCCGGATGTCACGAAGACTGTCCGCTTCAGCGGACTGATATCGGTGAACAGGGATTTGCCGATCTGCCGCTTGACGCCCGGCAGGATGATCGTGTGGATGAAAAAGCCGTTCACCGTCAGGATCGTGACGATCATCAGCTTGGCGTGAACCTTGGGGTTCATCAGCAGTTCGGGGTTCGTCAGGGCATATAGGAACAGGAACCCGACGCCCGTGATCCACAGCACGAACAGCCCCGCGCTGACGATCTTTGATGCGAACTCGAAGATGTCTGATGTTTCCTTGATGATCCTGCCCCTGACGAAGAACCGTAACATCATGAGATCGAGCAGGATCGCACCACCCAGGCCCAATGCCAAGCCGATGAAGTGAACGAACCTGAGCCCGGTACGCACCGTTGCCTGCGGATCGGAACTGAAAAGGGCGACCAGTTGCGAGAAGTCCATTTTTGTCTTCCTTGTTAAGAGCTTGCCGTTTTCGATAGGTAAACTTTGGGCACGCAGGCCCCACTCGGAATGACTGGTTGACTCGCAAGAAAACACCACTGGTTAACCGGCGAATGGCCCCCTCGTACACGGGTCACCCTCACCTGCTCCTCCTGCTTTCCAGCAGTCCCGATTTGGGCGTGGGAGCGTTGTCATCTGGGTTAGAACAGCGCAAATTTTCAATCAATTCCGCGGCCTGACAATCGGCGGCTTTCGGCAGGCTCCGCCGACCAGAACCACTAAGTGATTCTAAACAGGCGAAAAAACTATCGGCGTGAAATCACCCACCGATTCCGTCTGCCGTCCCGCCACCGCCTGCGCGGATGGAACCGGCGATATCCTGCACATCATCTGGTGCCGCCGAAACGGCTTTTCTCTACAATAAGCAGAATTCACTAGGCATTTTTCAACCAATCAGCCAATTCACCGGGACCGCGGCGCGCTGCTCAGACCTTGAAAACTGTCCCGCACAGGAACAGCAGAACGATGGGAAAAACGATGCCCGTGGCGTTCACCGTCGCCTGAAACGCCGTAAGCCGGCCACCGATCAACAGCACCAAGGCAACGACCGTCAGGGAGGAAACCAGGAAAACCGGATTGTGAATATCGAAGGAGAGCGAACCGATCTCCCGCTCGATATTGTCCTGCGCCACCTCGTAGCTGGTAACGATCGTGTTGACCTTGCCTTCGGGCGCGGGAACGTCCCATTCCTCGGACGACGCGTCAGACAGGGGTTATGTCTCCTTTCCCTCGATAGCACCGATTCTCAGAACAACCGGGCTGCACGTCATTTCAAAAGTGCGGTGGCGGCTTAAGGACCTGCTACTGTCGAGGACGTCGGGCCACCTCGAGCCAAGCGTTGAACCGTCCGACGATCAAAGGGGATCGGACCCTGCCTGTGTCCGGTTCATCCGTACCCAAACGGCAAGCATGTCGTGTGTCCGGATTGAAACCCGGCTGTCATCAACCACATGCGCGGCACGCGCGGCGCAACCAGGCATAAAGAGTGGTTGCCTTTCAACTCCGAGAGCCTCGAGCCCACCCCGCACGTCGATGGCCCCCTGACCCTGACGCTGTGCGCGCGGCCCAAGTCCGGGCCGCCCTTACTCCAGCGGCGCCAGCTCCGCCTCGTAACTGATCGTCGCCGCTACAGGCTCGGCCCCGTCGGCCACGCGCGGCTCGTCCATGTAGTTCGTCAGCCGCAGGAACGTCCCCTCGACCGTCGCGGTCATCACGTTGTCCTCGGTCATCTCGAACGCGGTCAAGGTTCCTTCACCGCCGTCTGCCCCCATTGCCAACGGCGCGTCATAGCCCTGGTCGTCGTATATCTCCGCCGACAGCATCCGCATCTCTCCGCCCTGCTCCAGCAGCGTCACCTGCACCATGGGCCGTCCGGGCGAACCGTCCTCGCCGACCGTCTGCCCCACGGCGTTGACCGACAGGGACGACCCCATGATCATCTTCTGCTCGGCGTAGGCTTCCTCGTCTTCGATGTCATAGGCAATGACCAGTTCCATAACCTCGCCATCCAGCGTGACGGTCATCGTCCCTATGGCCTCGTACTCGTCGTTCAGCTCCGCCGCCCCCGCCGGCACGGCCAGCATCATCGCGGCAATTGCGGTAAAAAAGCGTGTCATATCAACCTCCTGAAAATAATATTTCTGGATCGTAACAGACACCTCCCGGCCATGCAAAACCGGCGGGCCTAACCCCCGTCCCGCCACCGGTTCACGATGGGATAGCGCCGATCCAGCCAGAACGCGTGTTTCGACAACCGCGTGCCGGGGGCGGACTGGAAGCGCTTGTATTCGCTGATGTAGATCAGATGCTCCACCCGCACCGCGTCCGCGCGGTCATACCCCGCCTTGACGCAATCCTCGATCGAGCCGTCCTCGTCCACAAGGATCTGCAATATCCCGTCCAGCACAGGATAATCCGGCAGGCTGTCACTGTCCTTCTGGTCCTCGCGCAACTCCGCACTGGGCGGCTTGGTGATGATGTTCTCGGGGATCACCTCGCCCTCGGGCCCCATCATCCACTCGCGGTGATTGGCGTTCCGCCACTTGCAGATCTCGAACACCCGCGTCTTGTACAGATCCTTGATCGGGTTGTACCCGCCCGCCATGTCGCCATAGATCGTGGCATAGCCCACCGCCACCTCGGACTTGTTGCCGGTGGTCAACAGCATCTCCCCGAACTTGTTGCTCAGCGCCATCAACAACAGGCCGCGCAGCCGCGACTGGATGTTCTCCTCCGTGATCCCCGGCTCGGTTCCCTCAAATAGCGGTGCCAGCGTGTTCGTGATCGCCGCGCGCCCTTCGGCGATGGGCACGAAATCATACCGCGCACCCAGCGCGTTCGCACACGCCTTGGCATCGTCCAAAGACGCCTGCGAGGTATATTCCGACGGCAGCATCACGCACCGCACGTTCTCCGCCCCCAGCGCATCGACCGCAATCGTGGCCACAATCGCACTGTCCACGCCGCCCGACAGGCCCAGCAGCACTTTCCCGAACCCCGTCTTGCGCATGTAATCGCGCAAGCTCAGCACCATCGCGTGATAATCGCTCTCCAGCGTGTCGGGGATATGCGCCAGGTCGGTCTTCTCGATCTGCCAGCCGTCGTCTCCGCGCACCAGGTCGATATGCGCGATGTCCTCTTCCATCAGCGGCATCTGCACCGCCAGCTTGCCGCCGGGGTTCAGCGCAAAGGTGCCGCCGTCGAACACCTGGTCGTCTTGCGCCCCCACCAGGTTGAGGTAGATCAGCGGCAGCCCCGTCTCGACCACGCGGGACACCATCAACTGGTGCCGATGCGCCAGCTTGCCGCGGTAATAGGGCGAGCCGTTCGGCACCAGCAGAAACTCCGCCCCCGTCTCGGCCAGCGTCTCGGGCACGTCCTCGTGCCAGCTGTCCTCGCAAATGGGCGAGCCGATGCGCACATTACCCACGGCATATGGCCCCATCACGTCGCCCGACGCATAAAGCCGTACTTCGTCGAACACCGTCTCGTTCGGCAGGTGATGCTTCAGCACGCAGGCGGTGATGCTGCCGCCCTTCAGGATGTAATAGGCGTTGTACAGCTCCGCGCCTTCCAGCGCCGGGCCTCCAATGGCCAGCGCCGGCCCCACCGCACAGTCCTTCGCCAGCTCCTCGATCTTCGCGATCGCCGCCTGGTGAAACACCGGCTTCATCACCAGGTCCTGCGTGTTGTACCCGGTGATGAACATCTCGGGCAGCGCCACAAGGTCGGCCTCGGCGGCCTTCCCGGCCTCCCAGGCCTTGCGCGCCAGGTCCGCGTTCCCGTCAAGGTCGCCCACCGTGGCGTTCAGCTGTGCCAATGTCACGCGAAACCGATCCGCCATACGCCCTCGAAACCCTCGCAATTCCCACTTCCCCCGTGATTTAGCAGATGGACGCGCGAGGGAAAGCCGAAACCGGGAAAAGCCGTTGTCAGCCCTGCCCGGGTCAATTACGTTCTCTTGGACCCATTGGGGGGTTGTCGCAGAACCGGGGTGAGTGGGCCGACATGCAAAGCAGAACCGTCACATCTATCGTCCTCGCCGCGATGCTCGGGCTGGCCGGTCCCGCCCTGTCGCAGGATGGCGAAGTCCAGACCAAGCAGTATGACGACGGCGGCATCTACGAGGGCACGTTCCGCAACGGCCTTCAGCACGGCACCGGCACCTACACCCTGCCCAACGGCTATGAATATTCCGGCGAATGGGTCGATGGCGAGATCCGCGGCACCGGCACCGCGCGCTTTCCCAACGGATCGGTCTACGAGGGCGAGTTCGCCAAGGGCAAGCCCGAAGGCGTGGGCAAGATCACCTTCTCCGACGGCGGCACCTACGAGGGCACGTGGGAGGACGGCAAGATCAACGGCGAGGGCGTCGCGGTCTATGCCAACGGCGTGCGCTACCAGGGCGGCTTTCGCAACGCCCAGCATCACGGCCGGGGCAAAATGGAAAGCCCCGGCGGCTATATCTACGACGGCGACTGGGTGAACGGCGTCAAGGAAGGCATGGCGACGATCACCTATCCCGACGGCGCGGTCTACGAAGGCCAGGTCAAGCGCGGCGCCCGCGACGGCGAAGGCACGCTCACCATGCCCGACGGGCTGATCTACGAAGGCACCTGGGCCGAGGGTCAGATCAACGGCACCGGCAAACTGACCCAGCCCAATGGCGACGTCTACGAGGGCGAGCTTGTGGCGGGCCGGCGCGAGGGTCAGGGGCGCGTGGTCTATAACAACGGCGATGTCTACGAAGGCGAGTTTGCCGATGACAGCCGCCACGGACAGGGCACCTTCACCGGCTCCGACGGCTACCGCTACGAAGGGTCCTGGGTCGCGGGCAAGATCTCGGGCGAAGGCACTGTCACCTATCCCGACGGTTCGGTCTACGAAGGCCAGTTCCGCGACGACCTGGCCAACGGCCAGGGCAAGGTCACCTACCCCGACGGCTCCACCTACGAAGGCGAGTGGTCCGGCGGCGTGATCGACGGTACGGGCAAGGCAACCTATCCCAACGGCCTCGTCTACGAGGGCGAGTTCCAGAACGCCAAGAACCACGGCCAGGGCGTGATGACCTATCCCGACGGCTACCGCTACGAGGGCGCGTGGCAGGATGGACAGCGGCACGGGCAAGGCACGGCCACCTATGCCGACGGCACGGTCTATGAGGGCGAGTTCGTCGACGGCCAGCGCCACGGGCAGGGAAAGATCACGATGCCCGATGGCTTCGTCTATGACGGTCAGTGGCAGAACGGCGAAATCTCGGGCCAAGGGGTCGCGACCTACACCAACGGCGACGTCTATGAGGGGACGTTCGAGAACGGCAAGCGGCAGGGCACCGGCACCATGCGCTACGCCACTGGCGAAGAGGCATCCGGCGAATGGTCCGACGGCGCTCTCGCCGAGCAGACGACCGTGGTCACCGAGGAAGAGACCCCGGCCGTCCCCGAGGACACATCCGGGGCCTCCGGCGCAGAGACCGGCGCGGCGACATCTGACACCGGCGACACGGCGGGAACCTCGACCGAGGCCGAAAGCGGAACCGCGGCCGAGGGCGAGACGGAGGCCGAAGCCGAGACGACCGACGACGCGACCACCGAAGAAAGCAACTAATCACGCGCTCCGCCCGTCCCGGACCTGATCCGGGACCTCGTAGGGTGGGTGAAAACCCACGCGCGCCCCGGTTAATCAAACGTCGACTCCGCACGCCCCGTTAACCCGGCAAAACGCTAGAAACCGCACCGTCGCCATACCACCCGGATACCGACGCAATACCGACGTTCCGAATCCGCCGATTTCCGCGCCGTTAACCTTCGAGTCGCACCCTTACACGATTTCGCCCGCATCCAGCCTGTCCAGGATGCGTTTCGCCCCGTCCAGAACCGCCTCCTTGCGGTCGTCCTTCATCCGGTCCCACGTGGCATACATCTGCCCCATCCGCGGGTTTCTGGCGAACTTCTCCCGGTGCCGCACGAGGAAATCCCAATACAACAAGTTGAAAGGACACGCCTTTTCGCCGGTCTTTTCCTTCACCGAATAGGCGCAGGACCCACAGTAATCCGACATCTTGTCGATGTAATTGCCCGAACTCACATACGGCTTCGACGCGATGATCCCGTCATCGGCAAACTGGCTCATCCCGATCACGTTGGGCGCCTCCACCCATTCATAGGCATCATGGTAAACCGCCAGGTACCACTCGTGCACTTGATGCGGATCCACCCCCGCCAGAAGGGCGAAATTGCCCGTCACCATCAATCTCTGAATGTGATGCGCATAGGCCAATTCCCGTGTCTGATCAACGGCATGGGCGACGCAGTTCATATGCGTTTCACCCCCCCAATACATCCACGGCAAGTCCCTCTTGTGCCCCAGCGCATTGCGCGTGACATAGTCCGGACCTTCCCGAAAATAGATCCCCCGCACGTATTCCCGCCAGCCTATTATCTGCCGGATAAAGCCCTCGGCAGCATTGATCGGCACGTTCCCGGCTTTCCATTCTTCTTCCACACGGGTGCAGATTTCCACAGGATCCAGCAATCCGATGTTCAAATACTGAGATAACAGCGAGTGATGCAGGAACCGGTCGTCCTGCAGCATCGCGTCCTGGTAATCCCCGAAACAGTCCAGAAGGTTCTTGGCGAAATGATCCAGCGCCCGCAGCGCCTGGCCACGCGTCACCGCAGACGTGAACGGCCGCAAAGCCCCGAAATTGTTTCCAAATTTCTTCTCGACGAGGTCCAGAACCTCGTCCGTGATGTCATCCGGCGTAAACGCCATAGGTTTCGAGCGCAGCATGTCGCCCGAGGCCGGTTTGCGGTTCTCGTGGTCGTAATTCCATTTCTCGCCCGCCGGTTCATCGCCGTCCATCATCAGCCCGGTCTTGCGGCGCATCTCGCGATAGAAGTACTCCATCCTCAACGACTTGCGCCCCTCGGCCCATGTGTTGAACTCATCGAGCGAGGCCACGAACCGATCATCCGGCAGCACCGTCACCGTCAGCGGCGCATTCTCCAGCGCCTCGATCAACCGCCACTCCCCGGGTTGGGTCGCGATCACCTCGCTCGTGTCATGCTCCTGTCCGCGCCGCATCAGCTCGCCGACGATGGATTTCGACGTATCCGCATCATCCAACCGCGAATAGGCGACCTGCCAGCCACTCTCTTGTAATTCCTGCGCAAAATGGCGCATCGCCGAGAAGATCAGCGCGATTTTCTTTGGATGGTGGCCCACGTAACTGGCCTCGTCCGCCACTTCGGCCATCACCACGAGGTCGCTCGCCTTGTCCGCCTCGCGCAGCGCCGACAGGTTCTTGCTCAGCTGGTCCCCCAGCACGAGGATCAGCCGCCTCACCACGGCACCCGCTCCCCGGCCCAATCAAAGAATTGCCCCGTATTCTCGGGCGTTAGGGCCGACAGTACATCCAGAAGGTTCTGCGCCGCGTCCTGAGGGGGAACCGTCTTGTGCCCGCCCGCGAACTTTTCGGTCAGCGGCGTCTCCACCGTTCCGGGATGCAGCGCCACGCAGATCGACTGCCTGTGCGTGCGGCTCAGTTCGATCGCCGCACCATGGATGATCTGGTTCACCGCCGCCTTGGCCGTGCGGTAGCTGTACCAGCCACCAAGCCCGTTATCCCCGATCGACCCCACGCGTGCCGACAGAGCGGCAAACCGGCATTCACGGTCACGCGGCAGCAGCCGCACCGCGTGCTTCAACACCAAGGATGGTCCCACGCAATTCACCCGAAACTGCGCCTCCATCGCCTCGGCGCTCAATTCTTTCAATGACTTCTCGGGCCCGCGTCCGTCCAACTCCAACGCGCCTGTGGCCACGAAAACAAGGTCGAATTCGCCCTCCAGCACCCCCAGATGCGCCTCGACCGACGCCTCGTCCGTCACATCCAAACCGTCGCCGGATCGTGACAGCCCGGTCACCCGCACCTCGCGCTCTTCCAACGCCGCCACAAGCGCGGACCCGATTCCGCCAGAGGCGCCTATCACCAATGCTTCTTTCATGTCGCCAAGAGCTAGCGGGCCACCGACCTGCTTCAAGACGAAAATCGTCGCCAGATCGGGGGTTTTCAAAGCCACCCATCGTCCTTATGCTCTGCTTATGTCTACGCGCTGCCATATCTCCGGCCCCGCAAGCCCCGCCACGGCGGCTTGCCTTTCCGCGCGTCTGCTCCTAAGCCGCCTCTGAGCGTGCCCTGATCCGGCGCGACCGCTCAGAGGAGTAGCCTTTCGCGCCACAGGCTTAGGACCAAAACACGAGACATGACATGACCAATTCCGAACATAACCGCGTGGTGATCTTCGACACCACCTTGCGCGACGGCGAACAATCCCCCGGCGCCACCATGACCCATGCCGAAAAGTTGGAGATCGCCGGCCTGCTGGACGAGATGGGCGTCGACATTATCGAGGCGGGCTTCCCCATCGCGTCCGAGGGCGACTTCAGGGCCGTTTCCGAGATCGCCAAGAACTCCAAGGACAGCGTGATCTGCGGGCTCGCGCGCGCCAATCTCAAGGATATCGATCGCTGCTGGGATGCGGTAAAGCACGCCGCCCAGCCGCGCATACATACCTTCATCGGCACCTCGCCCCTGCACCGCGCCATCCCGAACCTGACCAAGGACGAAATGGCCGAGCGCATCCACGAAACGGTGACGCACGCCCGCAATCTCTGCGACAACGTGCAGTGGTCCCCGATGGATGCCACGCGGACGGAATGGGATTACCTTGCCCGTGTGGTCGAGATCGCGATCAAGGCCGGGGCCACCACGATCAATATCCCCGATACCGTGGGCTACACCGCGCCGGTCGAAAGTGCCGACCTCATCCGCCGCCTGATCGCCGAGGTGCCCGGCGCCGACGACGTGGTTTTTGCCACCCACTGCCACAACGACCTCGGCATGGCCACGGCCAACTCGCTGGCCGCCGTCGAAGGCGGCGCGCGGCAAATCGAGTGCACGATCAACGGGTTGGGTGAACGCGCCGGCAACACCGCGCTGGAAGAAGTGGTGATGGCGATGAAGGTCCGCAACGACATCATCCCCTATCACACCCGCATCGACTCCACCAAGATCATGCACCTGTCGCGCCGGGTCGCCACCGTGTCGGGTTTCCAGGTGCAGCCCAACAAGGCCATCGTCGGCAAGAACGCCTTTGCCCACGAATCCGGCATCCACCAGGACGGCATGCTCAAGAACGCCGAGACGTTCGAGATCATGCGCCCCGAGGATGTTGGCCTGACCGAAACCAATATCGTCATGGGCAAGCATTCCGGCCGCGCCGCCCTGCGCTCGAAGCTCAAGAACCTTGGGATCGACTTGGCCGAGAACCAGCTTGGCGACGTTTTCGTGCGGTTCAAGGAACTGGCCGATCGCAAGAAAGAGGTGTTCGACGAGGACCTGATCGCGCTGGTCGCCGCCGGCGAGGATGCCGAGAATGACCGCCTCGTTCTGAAATCCCTGCGCGTGGTCTGCGGCACCGGCGGCCAGGCCGAGGCCGAAATGGTCATGACCATCGACGGCGAGGAGAAATCCGCGACGCAACAAGGTGACGGCCCCGTCGACGCCACCTTCAAGGCCGTGCGCGAGTTGCACCCCAATGACGCGCACCTGTCGCTCTATCAGGTCCACGCCGTGACCGAGGGCACCGATGCACAGGCGACCGTCTCCGTCCGGCTGGAGGAAGGCGGCAACATCGCCACGGGGCAGTCCGCCGACACCGACACCGTGGTCGCGAGTGCCAAGGCCTACATCAACGCCCTCAACCGTCTGCTGACCCGCCGTGCAAAACTCGGTGAGGACGAAAAGGAAGTCAGCTACAAGGACGTGAGCTGACCAAAACGCCTCGTCCGGATCAGGCCGGACGGGGCAGCCGCGCAAGGGGCTGACGCGCGGCTCTTAACCGAGCATACTCCGAAACCTCAGTGGACGTTCCAGCAAACGAAAATGGCGCCCCCGATTGGGGACGCCGCGTGACATGCCTGCTCGAATTTCTTAGTCCCAGCCGACCGCGTTGAACAGTTCCTGCGCCTTGGACGCATTCCGGCTGAACGCCGCGGTGGGCGTGGTCTCGTCCGCCTTGAATTCACCCAGGCGCTCGGTGGTCGCCGTGCCGGGCGCGTCCTCGACGGCGGGGTATTCGTGGTTGCCCGTCGCAAGGTTGGTCTGCGCGGTGTCGCTGGTGAAATATTCCATCAGCTTCACGGCGTTGTCCGGGTTCGGCGCCGTCTTCAACATGGCTGCGGTGGACAGGTTGACGTGGGTGCCTCGCCCGTCCTGGTTCGGCCAGACCCAGCCGATCTTGTCGATATCGTCGCTCAGGCCCTCGACGTCGGATTCGAAGCCGCGCACGAAGTAATAGTGGTTGCCGACCGCCACTTCACACTCGCCCGAAACAATTCCGCGCAGCTGGTCGGTGTCGCCGCCCTGCGGGTCCCGCGCCATGTTGTTGACGATGCCCTGCGCCCATTCCTTGGCCGCTTCCTCGCCGTGGGTTTCGATGATCGAGGCCATCAGCGACTGGTTGTAGATGTTCGAGGACGACCGGATGCAGATCTTGCCTTCCCACGCGGGATCGGCCAGCTCTTCGTAGGTCTGCGGCGGGTTCTCCACCTTTTCCTTGTCATAATAGATGATCCGCGCGCGCTGCGCGATCCCGTACCAAAGATTCTCGGGGTGCTCGAGGTGGTCGGGGATGCGGTCCTCGATGGTCTGCGACTCGTAGGCCGCCAGAAGGTCCAGCTCCTCGGCCCGGGCCATGCGGCCCGCATCCACGGTGATCAGCACGTCGGCGGGGCTGTTCTCGCCTTCCGCTTCCAGCCGCGCGATCAGTTCGTCCGCATCGGCCTCGATCCGGTTCACGGTGATGCCGGTTTCCTCGGTGAACGCGTCATAGAGCGCTTCGTCGGTGTCGTAGTGACGCGAGGAATACACGTTCACCTCCTGCGCGACGGCAGGCACAGCCACACCGGTCAGCGCCAGCGCGGCAACGAGAGAACGAGAGGTCAGATGAGCCATCAAGAAAAAGCCTTTCTTTTTCCGAGTGAATTTGTAAGCAATTGATGAATTTTCCGACTAAAAGAGTCAAGAGACGTTTTCGGCGACCCGGGGAGCGGCAAGAAAACGCAGCGTAAAACTTGCACGCCCCGCAATTCGTGATCATGCTGCCCGGACGGGAGAATAGGGCGCATGACGACGCGCCGCGGGAGGAGACAACATGACATTTTCCACACGTCAGGACGTGATCGGTATCCAGGACGAAATGCCGTGGGAGGCGCGCGACCTGCCCAAGACGGTGCACCAGATGCTGGCCGATACCGCGGCCGCCTTCCCGGATCGCCCCGCCGTCAGTTATCAGCTTCTGTCGGGGCCCACCGACAAGGCACAGACGCTAACCTGGTCCGAATTTCATGGGCGTGTCTGCCAGGCTGCAAACCTCTTCCGCAGCCTGAAGATTGCCGAGGATGACGTGATCGCGCTCGTCATGCCCAACTGCCTTGAGACTGCCATCGCCACGATCGGCGCAATGGTCGCGGGCATCGCCAACCCGATCAACCCGCTGCTCGAGCCCGAACAGATCGGCGCCATCCTGCGCGAAACCGACGCCCGCGTCGTCGTGACCCTGCGGTCATTCCCGAAAACCGACGTGGCCCAGAAAATGGCCGAAGCCGTGCGCAACGCGCCCCGTGTGCACACGGTCCTTGAAGTCGACCTTGTCAGCTACCTGACGCCCCCGAAAAGCTGGATCGTCCCACTGATCCGCCCCAAGAACCCGGACAATCATCACGCCGACGTCAAGAACTTCAACGCCGAGGCGCGCAAGCACCCCAAGACGCTGTCGTTCGAGGACAAACAGGCCGACCGCGTCGCCGCCTATTTCCACACCGGCGGCACCACCGGCATGCCCAAGGTTGCCCAGCACAAGTATTCCGGGATGGTGTATAACGGCTGGCTCGGCCATCGCCTGCTGTTTGACGAGCAGGACAGCATCATGTGCCCTTTGCCGCTGTTTCACGTTTTCGCCTGCCACGTCATCCTGATGGCGATGATCAAGTCCGGCGCACATGTGGTCTTTCCCACCCCCGCCGGATATCGCGGCGACGGCGTGTTCGACAATTTCTGGAAACTGCTGGAACGCTGGGGCACGACCTTCGTGATCACCGTGCCCACCGCCACCGCCGCGCTGATGCAGCGCAAGGTGAATGCCGACATTTCCAAGGTGAAGAACGCCTTCTCCGGCTCGGCCCCCATGCCGCTGGAACTGTTCAAGCGCTTCGAATCCGCCACCGGCATGACCGTGATCGAGGGCTACGGCCTGACCGAGGCGACCTGTCTTGTGTCGTGCAACCCGCCCACGGGCGAGAAGAAGGTCGGCAGCGTCGGCGTGCCCCTGCCCTACACCGACGTCAAGATCTACAAGACCGACGGCGCCGAATGCGGCCCTGACGAGGTGGGCGAGATCTGCATCGCCAACCCGGGCGTCTTTGCTGGCAACACCTATACCGAAGCCGCCAAGAACAAGGACCTATACCATCACGAGGTCTACCTGCGCACTGGCGACCTCGGTCGGATCGACGGCGACGGCTACCTCTGGATCACCGGCCGCGCCAAGGACCTGATTATTCGCGGCGGGCACAATATCGACCCCGCCGATATCGAAGAGGCGCTTATGGCCCATGCCGAGGTCGCGGGCGCCGGTGCCATCGGCCAGCCCGACGCGCATTCAGGCGAACTGCCCTGCGCCTATGTGGAACTGGTCGACGGCGGCTCCGTCGACGCCGAGGCCCTGCGCGAGCACTGCAAGATCCACGTCCACGAACGCGCCGCCATCCCGAAATATATCGAGGTGCTGGACGAGCTGCCCAAGACCGCCGTCGGCAAGGTGTTCAAGCCCGACCTGCGCAAGCGGGCCATCACCCGGGTCTATAACGCTGCGCTCGCAGAGGCCGGCATCAACGCCGAGGTGACCGAGGTGATCGACGACAAGAAACGCGGCCTCGTGGCCCGCCTGTCGAAGACCGGCGAGGCGGACGAGGCGGCGATCTCGCATTGCCTTGGCGAATTTACCCGCCCGTGGGAGTGGGCCGACGCAAAGAGCACGGCCGACG
Organism: Roseovarius sp. MMSF_3298; assembly: GCF_030733705.1. Classification (NCBI taxonomy): domain Bacteria; kingdom Pseudomonadati; phylum Pseudomonadota; class Alphaproteobacteria; order Rhodobacterales; family Roseobacteraceae; genus Roseovarius; species Roseovarius sp. MMSF_3298. The sequence goes on along the minus strand of NZ_JASHIN010000005.1, from coordinate 43,268 downwards.
CCGCCTGAAGGTCCGGCCTCAGCCCCTGAATGTCAGGATCGCACCGACGTCTTCGCGCTCGGTGCGGTACTGGTTCACCGGCTGCGTCTCGTCGGCATAGCCGAAGGAAATCGCGCACAGAATGGCATGGTCTTCTGGCAGGCCGAAGTGCCGCCTGACTACGTCCGGATAGGCCGCGACCGCCGCCTGCGCGATCGTGCCAAGCCCTTCTGCCGTCGCCGCCAGCATGAAGGCCGTCAGGAACCCGCCCGCATCCAGCGCGCCATAGGGGCCTAAAACTTGCGGAATATGCAGGATGGCCACATGCGGCGCGTCGAACATCTCGAAATTCCGCATCGATTGCCGAGCCCGGGCCTCGCGATCCTCCCGCGCGATGCCGACCGCGTTGTAAAGCGCATAGCCACAGGTCCGCCGCCGCTCGCCCAGTTCGCCGGGATAGCTTTCTGGCCAGTCCATATCGGGCCCCGGCTTTCCCGTCTGCACCTCGCTCAGCAAGGCCTGCCGGAACGCCTCCGTCTCCGTGCCCCGCGTCACCAGGAGTTCCCAAGGCTGCGTGTTGTTCCAACTCGCGGTGTATCGCGCCGTGTCGACGATCCGCTCGATCACCGCGTCCGCCACCGGCTCGGGCCTGAAGGCACGGCACGAATAGCGGGCCTGCACCAGCCGCTTCAGGGCGTCGCCGTCCGCACTCATTGGCTCATCGCCACGCCGTAACCCACCGCTGCCGCCACGATGACCCCGATCACCACGGCAATTGCGATCTTGATCGCCGAATAGGGCCGCTCGCCCTGCACCTTGCCGTTGCGACCGTTGACGACAAAGCGATAGGTTTCGCCACTGTACTTGTAGGCCGCCAGCCAGACGGGCAGCAGGACGTGCTTGAAAGTCACATCGTTGACCGCCGTGTCGATCGAATGAATGCGCTGCCGATCACCACCGATGTCGAACCGAACGTCTCGCGCAATCCGGGCATCCATGATCTGCCGCGCTTGCACGAACCCGTCCTCCAGCGTCACCTGATATCCCTCGGCGCGAAACCCGGCCAGGAACTCCGGGCTGTAGGGCTGCAATTCGCCCAACTCCCAAGGCTCCAGCGCGTCGGTGTAGCGCTTCGGCAAGGTTTTCGAGGCCAGCACCAGCACATCGTCGAAGAACCGCGCCACTCGGCCCCGCACAGGCGTCCATCGGACCTTGGCCACCTGCACCTGCTCGCGCTTGCCGTCGCGCATGACCGTCTTTGTCTCGTAATAGACCGTGCCGCGCTCGCCGGTATAGCTGGACTTCGTGTCGGCATCATAGGTCCAATAGGGCACATAGATGCCCTGCATTCTGCGCCCCTTTCGCGCATAGTCCTGCAACCCGTTGGGCGCGAACCACAATCGACCCAGCCACTCGGTCATGGCGCCCCGCGCCGCCGGCTCATCCACCCTGAACGGCAAGACGCCGCGCGGTTTGATATGCCGATGCGTGCCGGTATCCGTGACCACTGGCGTTGAGCAGAACGGGCACTCGGCGGCATGTACCGTCGCGTCGAACTCCACCTGCGCGGCGCAGTTGGGACAGGTCACGACGCGGGTCTCCTCGATCTCCGACGCGTCCAGTTCACCCTTGATCGCCGCGCCGAAATCCAGCTCTTTCAGCGGCGCGGCCCAGGGGCCTGCCTGCTCCATCTCTGCCTCGTTGCCGCAATGATCACAGATCAGCTTGCCCGCCTGCGGATCAAACCTGAAATCGGCGCCGCACTGGTCACAGGGAAAGCGGTGTTGTTGTTCAACGGTCGGGGAATCGAGCATATGCCTACAGGTACTTGTGGAATTTGGCCGGGATGATGCGGCGCAGCGCGCCGTCCCGCAAGGCCGTGTGACGCCAAAGATGGAATATCGCGTGAAAGAGCGGCGCCGCCCCCAGCACCAGCAAGGCGGTCCGGACCTCCGGCCCCGGCAAGGGCCGCTCCACCGCTCCGGCAGCCAGCGCCATCACGGCCCAAGCCAATAGAACGTACATGCCCCGGCTCAGCCACGGATGCGCGGTGCGCAAAACACCGTCCAGCGCCGGGCCCTGCCCCTTGTTCAGCAGACCGAAGCAAAGCCAAAGCAGGCATAGCGCCCCGCCCGAGACCACGAAGGTCCAGCCTAACACGCCGAAGATCCGGTCATCGACGGACAATAAAAGGTACAAAAGCACGCCGGTCGTCCAATGCAGAATCTGCGTCGCCAGCCGCCGTGACTTGAACGCCCTCACGCCCCGGGCGGCGGCGGCGGTAGGATGGTGAAGAGCTGCGCCAGTTCCTGCACGTCACCGGCTTTCAGCCATCCGTCCTGCCCGGCGGTCCAGACATGGCTGTCCCGAGTCAGCTTGCCGTCGCTCGCCATCCGGCCCAAAGCCGCCTTGGAATAGGGTCCGTGGGTCTGGCCGTTTTCCGCGATGTGCCAGACATGCTCGACCGGCGGCGGGGGCGGCGCGGGCGAGGCAGACGGTGACGGCTGATGAGCGCTTGGCCCCCAAGGGCCACCCTGCCCGGCCATTTGACCCGCCATCGCCATGCCCAGACCGGCCCCGATCCCGGCACCCATGCCACCCCCGGCGCCGCCGGGGTTCTTGGCCGCCGCCGTCATTGCCTCGGCCGCCGAATACTGGGTGAACTTTCCCAGATTTCCGGCCAGGCCCATGGACGTGCGCTTGTCCAGCGCCTCTTCCACCGCGGGCGGCAGCGAGATGTTCTCGATATAGAATTCCGGAATGGTCAGCCCGTAGTCCGCCACCACGGCGGAAATCTCGGCGGCGACCAGCTTGCCCAGATCGGCAGTGTTGGCCGCCATGTCGAGTACCGGAATACCAGACCCCGCGATGATCCGGCTGAAGCTCTGCACGATGATGTTGCGGACCTGATAACTGATCTCGTCCATCGTGAATTCGCCATCGGTGCCCACGATCTCGGTCAGGAACTTCGCCGGGTCCGTGACGCGCGTGCTGTAGGTTCCAAAAGCGCGGATGCGGGTCGGCCCGAATTCCGGATCGCGCAGCATGATCGGGTTCTTCGTGCCCCACTTGAGATCCGTGAACCGCGTCGTGTTGACGAAATAGATCTCGGACTTGAACGGGCTCTGAAAGCCGTGATCCCAGTGCTGCAGCGTCGTCATGATCGGCATGTTGTTCGTCTCGAGCATATAGAGACCCGGCGTGAACACATCCGCCAGTTGCCCCTCGTGCACGAATACCGCCGCCTGCCCCTCGCGCACGGTCAGCTTGGCGCCGTACTTGATCTCGTGGCCGTGCCGCTCGAACCGCCAGACCATCGTGTCGCGGGTATCGTCGACCCAATGGATGACGTCGATAAATTCGCCTGAAAGAAAATCGAAAATGCCCATGGTAATCTCCGTGCGCTAGTTCCCGTCCGGCAAGCGGACATCTGCGTGTATCATAAACCCAAGTGGCGGAGGCGCCACATCTCTCGTCGTCACGCCCCTCACGACGCACCCTTCTCGAACAGACGCCGCAGGATGGGTCGCGCCTCCTCCAGCCCCATGCCGGGCTTCAGCGCAGGATTGTAGAGCGCTTCCAGCAGCATCTCGTCATGGGTCGTCAACAGCGCGAATTCCTCGTCGTCGTTAAAGATCGAGGGCCGCGCCCGGGGGCTGTCATTGGTCAGGCCCAGACCTTGCGCAATTTCCTCGTGGATACATGCCAGCCGTTGCAGGTCGGTCAGCTCCGACCGAATATAGGCCAATGCAACGCCAAGATCGTTCTCGCTTCGAACCCCGGCGGAGATCACGAAACACTGGGTCGACCGCGGCAGGTTAGTGACGATCGCCAAGTTCGACTTGGCAATCGCCGGGATCACCTCCAGCGCGCGCGCCCTCGATTGCGCCCTGTCATCGTTGCTCATGAAAAGCACGACGAAGTTGGGCGAGGCATTGCTGACCGTGATCGGATGGCCAGTGACCCGCGCAAGACGGCTGGCATAGGCGGCCACCCGGGCGCGTTCGCTGGCCTTCACATCGGCAGGCACATTACGCCCGAACTCGACCCCGATCCGCACGGGCCCGGTCCATTTCTTGATCGCCACCGGCCCGCTTTGGGACGGCAGCAAACCCTTGTCGCGCTGGTATTCCTCGAAAAACCCGATCCGAACGAAATTTCGCAGAAGATCGTTGTCGGTGAACGGCGTGTCGACACCGCCGCCATCCCGCCGCATCAGCCCCTGGATGACAAGGTCGTTCTCAAGCCGCTTGTAATACCGTGCAAGGTCCTGGCTGGCCTCCGACGGGCCGCTGGGCTGCGGCGCACGCACCATCGCGTTCGGCCGCGCCTGGGGATTGGTCGGGGGGTCCTCGGACACGACATCGTCACACCCGGCCAGCGCAAGTGCACCGGCCAGCGCAAGGACGCCGGGAAAATATCTGTACAAGTTACGCAAGCCACCACCAACCGATCATGCCGGCACCGATCCTCCGGTATTCTCGCCCACACCATCGCGGCGCGACTTGGCCGCGGCCAGCGTGTCGCGCAGTTCCTTTTCCATAGATTGCAGATCCTGCTCGGCCTTGGCCCGGCGCGCCTTTCCTTCGTCGGCGATTTGCAGGCTTTCCTCGATCGTGCCGATCAGGTCGGCATTGGCCTGCTTGACCGCCTCGATGTCGAAGACGCCCCGCTCCATCTCTTCGCGGATCGTCTTGTTGGCGTCGCGCAGGTTCTTGGCGTTCGCGGTCAACAGCTCGTTCGTCAGGTCGTTGGCCTCGTGCACGGCCGCCGCGGCCTCGGCGCTGCGCTGGATGGTGACCGCCTGCGCCAGCTGCGTCTCCCACAGCGGCACGGTGTTGACCAGGGTGCTGTTGATCTTGGTCACAAGGCTCTTGTCATTCTCCTGCACCAGCCGGATCGACGGCAGCGACTGCATTGTCACCTGCCGCGTCAGCTTCAGGTCATGCACCCGGCGTTCCAGGTCGTCGCGCGCGGCGCGCAGGTCGCGCAATTCCTGCGCCTTCATCACCTGGTCGTCCTCGGGCGCGGCATTGACCTCGGCCTCCTTGGCCGGGATGTCGGTCTCGTCCAATTCCTTCAGCTTTTCCTCGCCCGCCGCGATGTAAAGCGCCAACTCGTCGTAGAACTGCAGCGTTTTCTCGTACAGCAGGTCGAGCGACTTGATGTCCTTCAGCAGAATATGCTCGTGCTTCAGCAGGTCATCGGTGATCTTGTCGATCTGGCCCTGAACGTCCTCGAAACGCGCGGTGAACTTGGCAAAGGGCGCGGCCCGACCGATCAGCTTTTCCCACCACGATCGCTCGCGCCGCACGTCAAGCTCGCTGACCGAAAAGCCCCGGATCGTCGTAACGATGCCGCGCAGGCTGTCGCCCGCCGGGCCCACGTCCTTGTTGCGCACGCCTTGCAGCATGGATTGCGAAATTTCCTGCAATTCCGCCTGCGCGGCCGACCCGAAAGACACGATCGAGTTGGTGTCGGCCATGTCGATCTCGTCCATCCGCTGCCGGATCTCGGCACCCACCGCAGGATCGGCTTCCGCCATGGCAACCACCGCCCCGGCTTCTTTCGGCTCGGGCAGCACCACGCGATTCACTTCTTCCACCTCCGCGAGGGCGGCCTCGGCCTTCGTGCGTACGTCTTCTGACATGATCAATGTCCTTCCTGAAATTCCTGGGTCGTGTCGTATCTGAGGCCCTCGCGCGCCAGCCGGTCGCGCAGAACCTCGATCTCGATCTCGAGATCACTGTTGTTGTCGGCCAGAAGCGTCTTTGTCTTGGCCTCGAAATTCGCCTCCAGGTCGCCCAGCAGGTCAAGGTAGTCCGCCTTCGCCTTCGGGTCGGGCGCCCGCGATTGGATATCGGCGAACTTCACCGTCGCGTCACGTGCGCCCATCAGGTAGACGCCAAGGTACCTGCGAGTCGCCGTCAGATCACGCGGATCGTCCTCGACGGTGCGCAGCATGTCGCGCACGCTGACCTGGAACCGCTCCAGCCGGGCCTCCGCCGTGCGGTCCCCGGCGCGGCGGATCGCGTCGGACATCGCGCTCAGGTAGGTCTCGGCCTGGTCGACCACCCGCGCCACGCGGTCGGTCTGCAGCCTGTCGACGCCCTCCATGCCCTTGTCCTTCATCGGGTCAAGCCCGAAGGAAAAGACATGCAGCGCCGCCGTCACCACGCCGAAGGTCACCGGCGCCACCAACCCCGGTTCGACCTTGTAGGCGGCCACGGCAATCCCCAGCCCTGCCAGCACCGACGAGAAGAGTTTGCGCGGGATGCCCGGCCGTCGCGCCACCTTGCGTGTATTATAGGCTGCCTCCGCCTTCAGTCCGTCGCGCAACAGCCACGCCGACAGGGCCAGCACTGCCGCGGAGACCACTCCAAGCGCCAGCCCGGTCGCGCCCGACGTCAGCGAGGTGAACAGGACCACCGCGGCAGGCACGAACATCAGGTTCGCCCGCGCGCCCGCTGGTTCGACCGTCGCGCCACGGTAGGACGACGTATCCCGCGGCTTCGCCACCTCGGAGCCACCGCCATCGGGGCTGTATTTTCCGCCGAACTTCCGTGCCATGCGCGTCACAACCCTCCCAAGAGGCCGCTGGTGACACCCAGCATCACGATGAACAGGGCCACGTAGGCGATTTTCTGCATACTTGTTCCCCTCGTGGTGACCGCGATGTCACGCCCGGCTGCGCCGGCATCACGCGCCGCGCGCGCCACAGCAGACGTCGCTACCGCGGCCAGTGCAACCGCGGCAACAATCAAGAATACCAGCATGATAAGTCGCGTCATGCCGTGCCGACTCCCGCGCCCGATGTCGCATTTCTACCCCGAAACTTAGGTTAACGCTTCGGGGGTTGCTAGGGGAAACATCGCAACCGCTTCCCGTGTTCCCGACGGCTCCACTCCTTTCGGGGCGCCTCAAAAGCTTTGTCAAAGCTTTTGGCAAAGCTTTTTCGACAAAAGATTTGCGCCGCCGTCACAGCTTGGATTGCGTACGCCGCTCGGCTTTGAGCTTGCGGTTACAATCCGACTGGAGCGACCCGAAGGAAACGATCGGCCTTATCAAAACCGTAAGCAAATGATCTGTGCTGCCGGAATGGACGCCCTTCGCCCCATCGCCTAAAGTCCGGGCACAACGACAAAGGGCCCGCCCTGGCATGACATCGGTCCGTCTGCGCCTTCTGATCCTGGCACTTTTGCCGCTGGTGGTCCTGCTGCCGCTGCTGTTGTGGTTTGCGGTCAGTCGCTGGGCCGCCAACTACGACAACCTTCTCATCGCCAATGTCGAAAGCGATCTGCGCATCGCCGAGCAATACCTCGACCAGATCCTCGCAACCACGGGCGGCGACGTTGCCGCCCTGGCCCGGTCGACCCGGTTCCGCGAGGCCATGGCCGGCCCCGGCTCCGGCATGGCCGGTTTTCTCGACACCGAGCGCGGGGCGCTGGGCTTGGATTTCCTTTATTACCTGCCGGAGCCCTCTGCCCAAGCCGCCGCCGAAACCTGGCCGGTCATCGCCACCGCCCTGAAAGGCGGCAGCGCGACCGAGATCGACATCCTGTCAGGCGACCGGCTTGCCGGTATAGACCCGGCCCTGGCCGCGCGCGCGCGGCTGCCCCTCATCCCGACCGAGGCCGCGGTGCCCACCGACCGCGTGGTGGAGGACCGCGGCATGGTCGTGCACACCGCGACGGACCTGCGCGCGGCTGGCGACTCGGGTGTTCTGGTCGGGGGCATCCTGCTCAACCGCAACCTCGATTTCATCGACACGATCAACGCCCTCGTCTACCAGTCCGACGATGCCGCCGATGTCGAGCGCCAGGGCACCGCAACCCTGTTTCTCGAAGACGTGCGCGTCTCGACCAACGTGCGCCTCTTCGAAGGCGAGCGTGCGCTTGGCACCCGCGTCTCGGCGGTGGTGCGCAACCGGGTGCTTGGCGAAGGTCGCACGTGGCTCGACCGCGCCTTCGTAGTTAACGATTGGTACATCTCCGGCTACCTGCCACTGACCGACAGCTTTTCGCGCCGCGTCGGTATGCTCTACGTGGGCTTTCTCGAAGCACCCTTCGTCGCGGAAAAGCGCAGCGCCTTCATCCTTGTTTTCTCGGCCTTCGTCGGTGTTCTGTTGCTGACCATCCCATTGTTCCTGCGTATGGCCGGGGGCATCTTTTCGCCGCTCGAACGTATGAACCACACCATGAAACGCGTCGAGGGCGGTCAGCTCGACGCGCGCATCGGGCCGGTGTCCTCGCGCGACGAAATCGGCCAGGTCGCGGCGCATCTCGACGAATTGCTCGACCAGGTGCAGGAACGCGACCGCGCCCTGCGCTCCTGGGCGGACGAACTGAACACGCGGGTCGAGGACCGTACAGCCGAGCTGCGCGACGCCAACGAAAAGCTGGAAACCACCTACCAGCAACTCGTGATGAGCGAGAAACTGGCCTCAATCGGCGAGATCACGGCCGGCGTCGCGCACGAGATCAACAACCCGGTCGCGGTCATCCAGGGCAATATCGACGTCATCCGCGAAACACTGGGCGACGATGCTACACCGCTGATGACAGAACTAAACCTGATCGACCGCCAGATCGCCCGGATCAACGCCATCGTCGGCAAGCTGCTTCAATTCGCCCGCCCCAGCGAGTTCAACGCCTTCTCCGAGCATGTCGATGTCGCCGCCGTACTGGACGACTGCCTTGTGCTGGTCGATCACGTCATTTCGCGTCGCAATGTCACCGTCACCACCCATCGCGCCGAAGACGCCCCTCCGGTCCGCATCAATCCCGGAGAGTTGCAGCAGGTCATCATCAACCTTGTCGTCAACGCGGTACAGGCGATGGACGGCCCAGGCGAGCTGTCGCTGTCGATCCGCGCCGAGGCGCGCGACGGACGGTCCGGCACTGCGCTCGTGGTGGCCGATACCGGGCCCGGCATCGCGAACGAGCGTCTGAACACCGTGTTCGACCCGTTCTACACCACCAAGCCGGGCGAAGGCACCGGCCTTGGTCTTTCGGTCAGCCAGACCCTGATACGCCAGTCCGGCGGGCTTATCACCGTGCGTAACCGCGATGCGGGCGGTGCGGAATTCACCGTCTGGCTGCCCGACGATCCTGACGAGTCGTAACCAGCACTGCGCCCAGCCCGGTCAAATATCCCACGCGGCGCATTTCCGGTCCACCGTCTTGCGGCTGACACCCAGACGCCGCGCCGCCTCGGCCCGGTTGCCGTCGCAGGCGTCCAGCACGCTCATGATGTGCCGCTGCTCCACCAGCGCCAAGGTCTCGATCGCCTCCTGCCCGGTCACCGTGCCATGGCCCGCGAACTCTTCCGGGAACTGGCCAAGGATCACCGACCGCTCGACAAGGTTGCGCAGCTCGCGCACGTTGCCGGGCCAGTCGTAGCGGCTCAGCTTCAGCAGGATTTCCTCGTTCAGATCCAGCGCGGGCAACGCGAGCGCGCGGGAAAACTCGCTCATGAACAACGCGGCCAGTTCCACGATATCCTCGCTGCGGTCGGCCAGCGGCGGCATGTCCACGTTCACGACGTTGATGCGGTGATACAGGTCCGCACGGAACCGGCCCGCATCGACCTCGGCTTGCAAATCGGCGTTGGTGGCAAAGAAAAACCGCAGGTTCAGAGGGATCTCGCGCTCGGCCCCCAAGGGTCGGATCTTACGATCCTCCAGTACCCGCAACAGACCTGCCTGCACCTGTTCCGGCAGCTGCGCCACCTCGTCCAGGAACAGCGTGCCGCCATCGGCATGCAGGAACAGCCCGTCGCGGGTGCGGTCGCGTCCCTCGACGACGCCAAAGAGCTCCTCCGCGATATGGTCGGGCGACACCGCGGCACAATTGACCGCGACGAAGGGCTCGCTGGCGCGGTCCGACATGGCGTGCAGCGTCCGCGCGGCGATCTCCTTGCCCGTGCCGCTGGCCCCGGTGAACAGGACCGAGGCCGGAGTCGGCGCCAGTTTGGCCAGGACGTCGCGAACCTGCTGGATCGCCGGCGAATTGCCCAACAGACGCCCGCGCGCCGCCTGCCCGCCCTCGCTCAACTCGTGCTTCAGCAGAAAGTTCTCGCGCCGCAGGTACTTGCGGTCCAGCGCGCGGGCGACCGCGTTCAGGATCTGGTTGGCGCGAAACGGCTTCAGGACGAAATCCGCCACGCCCGTCCGCAACGCCCGTATCGCCGTGTCCAGATCGGCATAGGCCGTAATCATGATCGTGTCGGCGAACAGCCCCACGCGTCGCTGCTCTGACAGCCAGTCCAACCCGGTCTTGCCCGGCATGACGTTGTCCAGGATCACCAGATCGAAATGCGCAAGGTCAAGGATCTCCGCCGCCTGTTCGGCCGACCGCGCCTGCTCGACCCGCTTGACCCGCGGCTCAAGGATCTTGGTCAGGAAGTTTCGCATCCCCGGCTCGTCGTCGATCACCAGAACCGAGGCGAATTGCAGGTTCTCGCCGTAATCGTCCCGCGCCTTTTCGGACGGGTCTCCGGGCGCTGGCGCGGCGACGGGCTTCGACATGCCTTACTCGTCTCCCAGCCGCACCGACTCCCCGGAATTGCGCTCACCGGCAGAGAATCCCGCCTCGTGCAGCCCGTACCACGCGACAACGGCGATGATGGCCATGGCGGCAAACGCGGAAAGCATCGCTTTCATTTCTCCGTTCTCCCTTTCAATGCGCAGTTCACGGCTTCGTGGCCTCGCGCAGGTAATCGATCAGGTCCTGCCGGTCCTGCTTGGCGGTGATGCGCTGCATCGGCATCTTGGATCCCGGAATATAGTGATCCGGGCCGATGTCGAAAAGCGCATCTATGGTCTCGTCGGTCCAGACGATATCAGACCCGTCCAGGATCTCCGAATAAGGGTAGTCCGGCACCTTGCCTGCCTGTCGTCCGAAGAGACCATGCAGCGACGGCCCCGCCTTGCGAGACGGCGGCGGGGTCAGCGCGTGACAAATCGAGCATTTGCGCATGAACTGCCGCTCTCCATTCGGCATCGCCTCGGGGTCGCGCAGGAAGCTGCGCTGCGTGCTGCCCGCCGGATCGAACGCGTCAAGGTCCGCCACGGGCCATCCAAAGGCCACGTCCTCGATCCCGCCCGCGTATATCATCGTGCCATCGGGCGAGAAATCCAGTGCCCAGACCGGTCCCTGCCGCATGGCGCGGAAATCCCGCACGATTTGCCAGCCCTCGGTGTCGATCATCATGATGAACCCGTGCCCGTCGCCCACGGCCAACTGCCCGCTGGCCGCGTGATAGGCCATCGAAAGGATCGGCCGCCGATCGAGCGAGAAATCCCGGATCGTCTCACCCGACATCGGGTCCACGACCCGCGTCACGCCATCGACCGCGCCGTAGGCCAGCCATTGGTCGTCCGGGTCAAGGACAAGCCGGTTCACCCCGAAGCCCGCATTCACCACCACACGTGGCGCTCCGTCCGGTTCTTCTACCTGCCACACGCGGATCGTCCCGTCTGCGGAAGCCGAATAAAGCCGTGTGCCGTCCGTGCTGAACGTCACGTCGCTGACCGACGCATTGTGGCCCTTGAGGAACCGCACCGCACCGCCGTCGCGGGACCACAGCCCGATCGAACCGTCCCAACTGGCCGTCGCAAGCGTTTCGCCATCCGGCGACAGCGCGATCTCGGCGACCTTGCCCTCGTGGCCTTCCAGCCGCGTCGCCGCGCCGTCCGGCAACGACCACAGGATCACGTCGAAATCGTCGCCGCCCGAGGCTGCCGTATGTTCATCGAGGAACCGCACCGTAATCACCGCTGCGTCATGCCCTTCCAGCCAGCGCGGCGCGCGGCCCTTCCACAGGCCCACGGAATTGTCGAAGCTGGCCGTGGCGACCTGACCAGTCTCGGGACTCACGTCAATCCCCATGACCGGCCCGCCATGCCCTTTCAGCGTGGTAAACTCCTGCGCCGCCGCCGGCGCACCGACGGCGAGCAGGCCCGCACATGCCAGCACCAGGCTGCGCATCTATTCGGCGGGTGTCGTCGCGGTGTTGGCCGGTTTCGGCTCGTCCTCGCGCTGCTTCACCTCGTCGAGCCACAGGCTGTGGTGCTCGCGCGCCCACTGTTCCTCGACCTCGCCACTGACCATCGCGTCCGAGGCGCCTTCCATCCCGACCGAGCCGATATAGATATGCGCGATCACGATGGCCATCAGCACGAAACTGACGATGGCATGCCACAATTGCGAGTATTGCATCTCTTCATGGGGCGCCAACTGCTCGGGAAGGGCGCCGAAGCCCAATGCCTGCGGCAGGCCCATGTCATTCAGGATGACGAAGGTCTTGGCAAACATCGGCAACTCGAACGGGAACAGCAGCGACAGACCCGACACTGATATCGACGCGCCGAGGATCATCACCGACCAGAAGATAAGCTTCTGGCCGGCGTTGAATTTCTTGGCCGGCGGGTGGACGCCTTTCTTGAACATGCCGCCGCCCACGGCGATCCATTTCAGGTCGGTCTTGTTCGGGATGTTATGGACGACCCAAAAGATGAAGGCCAGGATCAGGCCTAGCATGAAGGCCCAGCTGACATTGTTGTGAATCCATTTCGAGGCCACGGCGGCTGTCGCGAAGGCCTCGTGCCCGAAGGCCGGGATGATGAACTTGCGCCCCATCAGCACAAGCAGGCCAGTGATCGCCAGAAGAATAAAAGAGCCGCCCATCAGCCAATGCGCGAACCGCTCGACAAACTTGAAGCGCGTGACCGTGCGCCCCGTCTTTTCGCCGTCGATGCGGATGCGGCCCCGGATCAGGAAGAACAGCGCCAAGAGCGCGATCGTCCCCAAGAGCAGCCAGCCGCCATACTTGATCAGCGGCCCTTGACGGAAATTCAGCCACCACATGCCATTGTCCTGGATCAAAACCCGGGACGGCGCGCCTCCCGACGACACGGTCACGTCAGCGGTCCCGTAGCGCAGCGCGCTCCAAACGTCGGCATCCGACGAGCCACCAAGCGCGCCAAGCTGTCCTACCATGGCACCCGCGCTGTCGGGGTCTTCGCCCGCACGTGCGCGGTCCGGCACCTCCTCGCCCCGCTGCCGGGCCAGGATATCTTCCAGCGTCTGCGCGCCGCCCGTGGCCGAACGGTCGGTCTGCGTGGCCTCGGGCGCGGTCAACTCGCCTGCCTCCTGCGCCTGCACGCCCGGAGCGGCCAGCATCGTCACGCTCAGAAGACAAATCAGCAACAGCTTGTGCATGTCTTTTCCTTTCTACCCTGCCCGGTTTCGCGGGCCTCACCTCTACGCGGTGCATTGCGAATATTCTGGGAAACGGACTTTGCGGCGTGCCGCCACGCGGGTCAAAGTGCGTTTCTCAAGATACTCTCGGCATTCCCTCTTCCGGGACGGGCTGAAAGAGGCGGGACACACCCGCCTCTTTCGCTTGGTCTCAAGGTGACGTCGAAAGGCGATCAGCCGCCCTTCTGGTCATACGCCGTGCCCCAACCCCAGGCACCCGAGCCGAAGCCACGTGAAACGACACGCTCGCGATAGATATTCGCGACCACGTCCCCGTCGCCGGCCAGCAGCGCCTTGGTCGAACACATCTCGGCGCAGATCGGCAGCTTGCCTTCCGCGATCCGGTTGCGTCCGTACTTGTTGAACTCGGCCTGGCTGTTGTTCTCTTCAGGACCACCGGCGCAGAAGGTACATTTGTCCATCTTGCCGCGCGATCCGAAGTTGCCGGCCTGCGGGAATTGCGGCGCGCCGAACGGGCACGCGTAGAAGCAATAGCCGCAACCGATACACAGGTCCTTGGAGTGAAGAACGACGCCTTCCTCGCTCTGGTAGAAACAGTCTACCGGACAGACCGCCATGCACGGCGCATCGGAACAATGCATGCAGGCCACCGAGATCGAGCGTTCACCGGGGTTGCCATCCTCGATGGTCACCACGCGGCGACGGTTGATGCCCCACGGCACCTCATGCTCGTTCTTACACGCGGTCACGCAGGCGTTGCACTCGATGCAGCGTTCGGCGTCACACAGGAATTTAGCTCTAGCCATTCCATCTTCTCCTTATGCTGCTGAGATCTTGCAGAGAGTCGCCTTCGTCTCCTGCATCTGGGTTACCGAGTCGTAGCCGTATGTCTGGGCGGTGTTGGTGGATTCACCCAGGACATAGGGGTCGGCGCCATCGGGATACTTGCTCCGCTGGTCCTCCCCCTGGAAGTGACCGCCAAAGTGGAACGGCATGAAGGCCACGCCTTCGCCCACCCGGTTTGTCACCATGGCCATGACCTTGACTTTGCCGCCTTCGGGCCCTTCGACCCAGACCTGCTCGCCGTCCCGCACACCAAGGTTGTTGGCGTCACGCGGATTGATTTCCACGAACATGTCCTGCTGCAGCTCGGCCAGCCACGGGTTCGACCGCGTCTCGTCGCCGCCGCCTTCGTACTCGACCAGACGACCGGATGTCAGGACAATCGGGAAGTCCTTCGAAAAGTCGTTCTTCTGGATCGAGGCGTAAAGCGTCGGCAGGCGATACGCATGCCGGTCCTCGTAGGTCGGATAGTCCTCGACCAGATCGCGCCGCGAGGTATAGAGCGGCTCGCGGTGCAGCGGCACCGGGTCGGGGAAGGTCCACACGACGGCACGGGCCTTGGCGTTGCCAAAGGGCGCACAGCCATGCGCGATCGCGACCCGCTGGATACCGCCCGACAGGTCGGTCTTCCAGTTGACGGCCGAAACCTTCTCGTTGAAGTCCGACGGGAACGGCGACATCGCCTGTTCACCGACCTCTTCGTCAGAGCCCTGCTCGCCATTAGGCTGCGACAGGTTCTGACCTTCGGCGGTGTCCTGCACCTCCTCTGTCTGGTCGCCCTCGGTGGCGTTCTGTGCTTCCTCGCCGTCGTCCTGGTTGCCCACCGACGCGTCCTCGTCGATGCCCTCGACGCCGGCCACGCGGCCCATGACGCGCTTCTCTTCCTCGGTCAGGTCACTGTCCCAACCCAGGTCGACAAGCATCTGGTAGGTGAACTCGGGATACCCGTCCTGGATTTCCGAGCCGACGCTGTAGACGCCCTCGGCCAGCAGGTTGTCACCGTCCCGTTCCACGCCGAAACGTGCGCGGAATGTCAGGCCACCCTCGGCCACCGGCTTGGACATGTCATAGAGGTTCGGCGTACCGGGGTGCTTCATCTCCGGCGTGCCCCAGCTTGGCCACGGTAGACCGTAATAGTCGCCATCAGCCGGACCGCCAACCGCCTTCAACGTGGTGCGGTCGAACGTGTGCTGGTTCTCCATGTGCATCTTCAGCCGTTCGGGCGATTGCCCCGTGTAGCCGATCGTCCACATGCCGCGATTGATCTCGCGCAGCGTGTCCTCGATGTTCGGCGTCACGCCGTCATCTTCGATGCCGATATTGCGGAACATCCGATCGTGGAAGCCGAACTTCTGTGCGAAAAGGCCGATGATCTCGTGGTCGGTTTTCGACTCGAAGAGCGGATCGACCACCTTTTCCCGCCACTGGATCGAGCGGTTCGATGCGGTGACCGAGCCATAGGTCTCGAACTGCGTACAGGCCGGCAGCAGGTAAACACCGTCGGTCCGGTCATGCAGCACGGCCGAAACGGTCGGATACGGGTCGACCACGACCAGCATGTCGAGCTGCTCCATCGCGGTCTTCATTTCCGTCATTCGAGTCTGAGAGTTCGGCGCGTGGCCCCACAGGACCATGGCACGCACCTTGTTGGGGTTGTCCATGTTCTCGGGGTCTTCCAGCACGCCGTCGATCCAGCGGCTGACGGGGATGCCCGACAGGTTCTGCAGGCTCGTGTCCTTGCCGTCCTTGGTCTTGGTCGTGACGAACTGGCTGGCCAGCCACTCGGGGTCTTCACCCCAGACACGGGCCCAGTGGCCCCATGCGCCAGCCGACAGGCCGTAATAGCCCGGCAGCGTATGGCTCAGAACACCAAGGTCCGTCGCGCCCTGAACGTTGTCGTGACCGCGGAAGATGTTGGTGCCGCCGCCCGACGTGCCCATGTTGCCAAGGGCCAGTTGCAGGATGCAGTAGGCGCGGGTGTTGTTGTTGCCGTTGGTGTGCTGCGTGCCACCCATGCACCAGATCACGGTGCCGGGGCGGTTGTTGGCCAGCGTCCGTGCAACCCGCTCAAGCTGGCTGCCGGGTGTGCCGGTCACACGTTCCACTTCCTCTGGCGTCCACTTGGACACTTCGTCCCTGATCTGGTCCATCCCCCAGACGCGGGTGCGGATGAATTCCTTGTCTTCCCACCCGTTCTCGAAGATGTGCCACAGGATACCCCAGACCAGCGCCACGTCGCTGCCCGGACGGAACCGGACGTACTCATCGGCATGCGCCGCCGTGCGCGTGAAGCGCGGGTCGCACACGATCAGCGGCGCGTTGTTCTGTTCCTTGGCCTTCAGCACGTGCAGCAGGCTGACGGGGTGTGCCTCCGCCGGGTTTCCGCCGATGATGAAGATCGCCTGGGAATTGTGGATGTCGTTGTAGCTGTTGGTCATCGCGCCATAGCCCCAGGTGTTGGCAACACCTGCAACCGTGGTCGAGTGACAGATACGGGCCTGGTGATCCACGTTGTTCGTGCCCCAGTAGGCGGCGAACTTGCGGAACAGGTAGGCCTGTTCGTTGTTATGCTTGGCAGAGCCCAGCCAGTAGACGCTGTCCGGGCCGCTTTCTTCCCGGATATTCATCATGCCGTCGCCGATCTCGTTGATCGCCTGTTCCCAGCTGATGCGCTTCCACTCGCCACCCTCTTTCTTCATCGGGTATTTCAGGCGGCGCTCGCCATGGGCGTGCTCACGCACCGAGGCGCCCTTTGCACAGTGGGCACCCAGGTTGAACGGGCTGTCCCAGCCGGGCTCCTGGCCCACCCAGACGCCGTCGCTCACCTCGGCCACGACCGTGCAGCCGACCGAGCAGTGCGTGCAAACCGATTTGACTGTCTCAACCGCCGCCGCTGCGGACGATTGCGCGTTGGCCCGGGTGACACTGCCCCCCGTTGCGCCAATCGCGGCCAGGCCACCGATGGCCAGGCCAGAACCGCGCAAGAACGCGCGGCGGTCGATGGTCTTTCCCCCGACCTCAGACAGGATACTTGTCCGCTGGGGGCGTCGCGCAACCCCGTTGGTCTTTTTCCTAAGCATGTTTCTCTCTCCTCCCGAGCGTTCCCGATTGGGATTGCTGGGTACTAAGGTTATCCACCGACAGTCGGGCGTCCCGCAACCAGTCGCCGGCAGGTCAAGTGATCACGTCCGGTTCGTCAGAACCGGGCGCTATCGAAGTATGCGCGCGTGTGCGCGGTGTCCTGCATCTTGTCCGATGACAGGTCCGGTTCCACCGCTTCGGCAGTGCCGGTGCTGGCTGCCGTTGCGACCGCGACCGCGGGCGCGCCTGCGGCGGCCATTTTCAGAAAATCGCGACGGCTGTTGCCTTGCGTTTTCTCGCTCATGAGAGTCCTCCTCTCTGGTGTTGACAGGTCGCCCTGCCGGTTCATGCGGATCCCTCCGCGCTCATCCGGAAACCTTCCGCCTCGATCTCCATGAACACCCGGCCGACAGCGCCGACCGAGGCATAGAGAACCGAGTTCTTCGCGGCCTCCAAATCCGTGAAAAAGTGACCGGCCCATGGGCCGATATGCGTGTTGAAGAACGTCTTCTGGTCGCTCAGGTTGGCCGGCTTGCCGAACCGCCCGGTGATCAGCCCGCCCATCATCTCCATCAACGACGCGATGTTGTCCTCGGGCTCGTATACGTTCTGCGCCCGGGTCATGCCCCGCGCCGCCATGTCCCGCCGAAGGCTCGCCAGCGGCTTCTCGTTCAGGAACCCCGTCAGGTAGTAACTGGCATAGGGCAGAAGCTCGCCGCGCCCCAGCCCGATGAACAACGCGTTGAACTCGCGCTCCACCGCCTGCGGCTTGGTGTGCTTGGCGATGCGCGACAGCGCCGCGACCGCAACGCCGAGGTCGGTTTCGTTGTCGCCCGACAGGCTGGCCGTTTGCGCCAGCAGGGCCTCGGACGGCGGGGCCGCCAGCAACACGCCCAGGAAATCGTAAAGATCGGCGCGCAGCCGGTCCTCCTCCGCGATCTGGGCACGTGCCTCTGTGGTCATGACCGTCTCCTGCTTGCTCATGTGCTCGGCTCCGCCGTGTCATCGAAGGTGAACTGCATCCGGCGGCGCGGCGGGGCGGCCCACGCGTCCGCCTCTTCTGTGGCGGTCTCATAACTGTAGACCGGCGCGGCCTCGGCCAACTCGGGCGGGTCCGTCTCTTCGCCCTGTTCTTCGACATCCGGTTCCACTGCGCCGGTGCCGGCCTCATTCTCGGCCTCGGTCTCAGTATCGGTCAACGCGCTCAGCGCCTCGGCCTCTCGGGCCAGCTTCTGCACATGGGTCAGCATGCCCTTGCCCACCTGATAGGCGGTCTGCATGTTCTCGATCACCATCGACTTGTCGGTAAAGTCCTCGCCGTAATCCAACAGCCCGTCCAGGTTGGCCAATGCTGGGTTCGTGCCCCACAGCCGCCGCAGCGCCCAGCGGCGGATGCGGTCCGGTACCGCCTCGGCCATGAAGGCACTGAAATCATCGCCACGGTTCAGTGTGTCGGGATCGGGCAGGCCAAGCAATTCCAGCACCTCGGCATCGCTTTTCTCTTCAAGCGATGCGCGCGCCTCTGCCCGCTGCGCCTCTTCACGCGCCTCGACTTCGGCGGCATCCTCAGCCGCGACCCGCGCCTTGCGGCGCGACCAGAAATCCTCGCGTGCGCTCATTGCATTCGCCCTTTCCGCCGCAGCGTGGGCGAACGGTAGATGTCACGCTGCTGGACGATCCGTGGGTCGCCGATCCCGTCCACATGCGCATCGACCTTCACCCGGTCCCGGCGGCGTTTCTTGAATTCCTCTTCGGTGTGGTAGGCGTGCGCGAAATCACGCACCCAGGCGATCAGCCCTTCGGGCATCGGGATCTTCTCGACGATATCCTCGCCGTTATCCTCGTAATCCTGCGCCTCGTAGGGCGAGGCCGTGACCAGCACCGCCTCCAGCGGGCACTCTCCCGAGCCGGTCTTGCGGAACACCGCGTAGACCGAGGGCACCTGCGCCGACAGACCGTGCAGGTAGCTTTCGGTTTCCGCCCCATGCAGCTCCAGTGTCATGGTCGCGGCATGATACTCGGTGACATCGCCCTCTTCGCGCAGCACGCGCCACGCGGCCGAGCCGGCCCCCGGCAGAACCGCCACGGCCCTCCACGCCCACACGGCCCAGCGCGTCACGCCCGGCGTGCGGCGCATGACGATCCCCAAAGGCATAGTGGCGTACATGTCCGGATTATGGATCATGTGTGGCTGGTATCCTCCCGTGGTCTCATCCTGTGCCAACTGCACCGGCGCCTCAAAGAAAAAAAGCATGCAATTGTGGACGAAACGCAAATCTGGACAATTTGGGTAGCCATAGACCGAATTCGGAAGGGTGACGGACAGAATGACCGGACGAGAAAAATGCTCAGGTTTCCTGCTTGCAACAGCGTCGCGAAGGGCAGAAGAATCGCAGGCCAACCGCCCCCAATTCCTGACCATGCTTGTCGGAAAAGGGGGCCTAAGGCCCGTGCAGGTTCATGAGGAGAGAACTGCATTGCAATCCATCAGCTCGTCGCGCCGAACTACGGCGCGGCCCGCCAGTGAAAGCCGGGGCAAATCATGACTAAGCAACTGATTCTGTGCAATTGTGCAGGCTCGCAAGAGCTTGACAAGGACGCGCTCGAAGCCGCCACCGGCCTCACCTGTAGCGCGGTTCATTCCGGCCTCTGCACCACCCAGACCGACGCCACCGCACAGGCCATCGCCTCGGGTGACGCCATCCTCTGCTGTCGCCAGGAACAGCGCCTCTTCGCCGAACTGGCCGCCGAGATGGACACGCCCGAGCCGCCGGTCACCGACCTGCGCGACCGGGCCGGGTGGTCCGATGACCCCGCCAGCAAACTACCCAAAATGGCCGCCCTCCTGGCCGAGGCGACGCTGGACGTGCCTTCGGGCAAATCCGTCGACGTCATGTCCGAGGGCTTGTGTCTGATCATAGGCCCCGCGGACACGGCCCTGGCCGCCGCCGACAAACTCAAGGATATTCTCGGCGTCACCGTTCTTATGACAGATGACGCCGATGCCCCCGACCCAACGGAATACGACGTCATTCGCGGCAAGCTGAAACGCGCCACAGGCGCTTTGGGCGGCTTCTCTGTCCAGATCGACGCGCTGCAACAGGTGGACCCGTCCGGCCGTGGCGCCCTGACATGGACCGCCCCACGGGACGGCGCGCACACGGAATGCGACGTGATCCTCGACCTGACCGGCGGTACACCCCTCTTTCCCGCACCGCAAAAACGCGAAGGCTACCTGCGCCCCGATCCCGGCAGCATTTCGGCCCTGGCCGACGCCATTCTCGAGGCCAGCCAGCTGATCGGCACCTTCGAGAAACCGCTCTACGTGGCGGTCGAACCACTGCTTTGCGCCCATTCCCGCGCCCAGCAGGTCGGGTGCACCAACTGCCTCGACGTCTGCCCCACCGGCGCGATTTCCCCCGCGGGCGAGCATGTCACCGTCGATCCGATGGTCTGCGCGGGCTGCGGCGCCTGCTCGGCGCTTTGCCCCTCCGGCGCCATTTCCTACGATGCGCCCGCGCCCGCCACGCTCTTCCGGCGCATCCAGACCCTCGCCGCGACCTTCCGCAAGGCCGGCGGCACCGCCCCGCGCCTGCTGGTCTGCGACGACAGCCACGGCCAGCAGATGATCAGCCTCGCCGCCCGCTATTCCCGCGGCCTGCCCGCCGACGTCATCCCGCTGGAAGTGCCCGCGCTCTCGGGCTTCGGCCATGCCGAGATGCTGGCGGCCCTCGCCTCTGGGTTCACAGACGTGACGATCCTGCTGTCGCCCACCACGGAACGCGACGCGCTCGACCGGGAAATCCCCCTGGCCCGAGCCATCGCGGGCGATAACCGCATTGCCCTGCTCGACGTGGCCGAGCCCGATGCGCTTTGCGACTCGCTTTATACCGACTCGGCCCGCCCGGCTCCGGTGACCGAACCCGTCCTTCCGATGGGCAGCCGCCGTCAGGTCACGCGCCTTGCCGCCAAGGCGCTGCATGGCGACGACACGGTTCTGCCCCTGCCCGACGACGCCCCTTACGGCGCCGTTCTGGTCGACACCGACGCTTGCACGCTCTGCCTTTCCTGCGTCTCGCTCTGTCCCTCCGGGGCGCTCGTCGAAAACCCCGACAAGCCCGAGCTGCGTTTCCAGGAGGACGCCTGCCTGCAATGCGGCCTTTGCGCTAACATCTGCCCCGAGGACGCCATCGGCTACGAGCCGCGCCTGAACCTCGCGGACGAAGCCATGGGCCAGGTCGTGCTGAACGAGGAAGAACCGGCCCAATGCATCGAATGCGGCGTGCCCTTCGGCGTGAAATCCACCATCGACCGGATCACCGAGAAACTGGCTGGCAAACACTCCATGTTCGGCAACGAGTCGGCGGCGCGGCTGATCCAGATGTGCGACGACTGCCGGGTAAAGGCGCAGTTTCACTCAAAAGACAACCCCTTCGCGGGCGGCGAACGCCCGCAGGTCCGCACCACCGACGACTACTTCTCGAAACGCCGGGATCACTGATGCTCGATCGGTGCCCCAAGGTCGGCCGGCTCTACACCGGACACGTAGGCCAGGATGGCCTGCAAATCGTCTATGGTGATCTCCAAGGGGGCGATCGGCGACGGACGGTTGATCGGAAACGGCTCGGTCACGTCCTCGACCTGGGTAAAGGCCGGGTGCGGGTTCAGGATATAAAATGTCTGGAAGCGCCGATCCCAGTCCGCCATCGCCCGCAGCACGGCGAAACTGGGGGTCGAGGCCATGGCATTCATCCGCGTTGCCTCGCTCACCGCGTGGCACCGGGCGCAATGTGCCACCGACAGGTCGTGCCCAAGACCCGCATCCCCGTCGAAACTGACCTCGGCCACCTCCTGCCTGTCCGCTTTCGGCAGACCGAACGGCGCCGTGGCATCGACCTCATAGCTGGTCACCGTCCGTTGGCCGATCTCGGAGGTCAGCCAGTCTGCAAATGCGACCGCACCGTCGTGGCTGGGCGTATTGATCTGCATCCGCCACTTCGCTTGCGGCCCGTCGAACACCCTCGGCCCCTCGGCATCTGGCGCCAGCAGGATATCGCCGCCCTCATTGAGGTCAACGACCTCGACCCTTATTCCTGTCTTCAGCGAAAACCGCGGCAACACGTAATCCAGCAACCCGCTTTCGGTCAGCGGTGGCGGCGCACCAAGGCGAAAATTCTCCGCCGTGCGCCCTTCAGTGGTGGACATCCCGAGACAGACCACCACAATCACGCCAATAAGGGTTAACATTTGCCCGCGCATGGCCCAAGCCTAGGAAGCACGCGGGCCACGCGTCAACACTCTTGAAAAAAGGAGAGTAAAATGAGCGACGATTTCAACATGTCCATGCGCAAGTTCCTCAAGCAGGTCGGCGTAACCTCGCAGCAGGCGATCGAGGACGCCATGCGCAACGCCGACGGCACCGAGGGCAAGACGTTCGAGGCCAAGGTCGTGCTGACCGTGGACGGTCTCGATGTCGAACACGTGGTCACCGGCACGATCAAGGGCGGGTGAACGTGACGGCAACAAGGGAAAGCGTGCTCGCCGCGCTGAAGAACGTGAACGACCCGGTTTCGGGCGACGACATCGTGTCGGCGGGCGTGACCCGCGGCCTTAATGTCGAGGACGGCACCGTCCGCTTCGTGCTCGAGATCGACCCCGCGAAGTCAAAGGCCTACGAGCCTGTGCTGGCCGAGGCGCAGGAGGCCGTGCGCGGCGTGGAGGGCGTGACGGACGTGTCCGCCGTGCTGACCGCACACTCCGCCAAGGCGCCGCCGGACCTCCAGACGAAAAGCAAACCTGCCGAGCCGCAAGGCCCGCAGCGCGTCCCCGGCGTCGACCACATCATCGCCATCGCTTCCGGCAAGGGCGGCGTGGGCAAGTCGACCGTTTCGGCCAACCTCGCTTGTGCGCTGGCCGCCGAGGGCCGCCGCGTCGGCCTGCTGGATGCCGATGTCTATGGCCCTTCGCAGCCCCGGATGCTGGGCGTTTCCGGACGGCCCGCCTCGCCCGATGGCAAGACGATCCTGCCGATGCGCAATCATGGCGTCACCATGATGTCGCTGGGCCTCATGACGAACGAAGATCAGGCCGTGGTCTGGCGCGGGCCGATGCTCATGGGTGCCCTGCAACAAATGCTGATGCAGGTGCAATGGGGCGCGCTTGACGTGCTGATCGTCGACCTGCCGCCCGGCACCGGCGACGTGCAGATGACGCTGGCGCAAAAGGCACAAGTGGACGGCGCGATCATCGTTTCCACCCCTCAGGACGTCGCCCTGCTGGACGCGCGCAAAGGGATCGACATGTTCAACCAGCTTAAGGTGCCGACCCTCGGCATGATCGAAAACATGTCGACACATATCTGCTCCAACTGCGGCCACGAGGAACACGTCTTTGGCCATGGCGGCGTCGCTGCCGAGGCGCAGAAAATGGGCGTGCCCCTGCTGGCCGAGGTGCCCTTGCATATCGACATCCGCATGGCCTCTGATGGCGGCGCACCCATCGTGGTGTCCAAGCCCGACGCACCGCAGTCGCAGGCCTTCCGTGATATCGCGCGGGCGCTGGTGGCACAGGGCGTGGCATGACGCGAGACCCGGCCTTCCCGCCGCTGATGCAGGGGCATGGCGTGGACGCAGGTATCGACCCGTTCGAGAAAGCCTGCGCCATGGCGGCCCTTGGCTGCGATGCCGGGACCATCGTTCATAACGTCGGCGCCAACCGGCTGGCCGCGGCGCTGATCATGGCACCCGAGGTGCCGCTGGAACAGGCCATGGCCATGCTACCCACGTGCGGCGTCGGTTTTCAGAACGCGCTCGGCGCAATTGCACCGCCCGAAGTGGCCGTCCACCTGGAATGGGCGGGCGGTCTACGCGTGAACGGCGCCGCTTGCGGCCGCCTGCGCGTCATGGCCGGCACGACCGATCCCGCCGCCATGCCCGGCTGGCTGGTGGTGGGGCTGGAATTGCCATTGATGCTGACCGATGCCGTGCCGGGCGACGCCCCCGACCGCACCGCGCTCTATGAGGAAGGCTGCGCCGACGTGGATCCGGTGGCGTTGCTGGAAGGCTGGGCGCGCCACACGCTGGTCTGGATCACCCGCTGGGAAGACGACGGCCCCCGCACCCTGCATGCCGAATGGCGCGGCCTCGCGCACGGCATCGGCGAAGACATCGCCATCGACGGCCAGACCGGAACCTTCATGGGCGTCGACGAAAATTTCGGAATGCTGCTGCGGACCGGGGGCGAGACCCGCCTGATCCCGCTCAGCACCGTGCTGGAGACTGAGACATGAAACTCGCCCGCGCCATCCACTTCGACGAGAGCGACACGCGCGTCTATCCCTCGCCCGCCCGCACCGGCGAATGGTGCATCTCCGGCGGGTTCGAGTTTTCCAACTGGTCCGAGGCTGACCTCAGCGGCAAGCAACGCCAGGCGTTCTCGAACGGCTGGCTGGGGCTGGAAACCTTCGGACGCGTGACCTTCGTGGCCGTCACGCAGATCGAAGAGCCCGAACGCGCCGCCGTGACCGACGCGCTGGCGCAGCATTTCGTCTCGGTCTACGGCGCGCCCGACATCGACGCCGCGCGCCCGGTGGCGGCTGACGAGATCGCCCAGATGATCGAGATGTGCGACGAGCACGACCCCAACACGCTCCTGACGGTCGCGCGTGAACTCACCGAGGCCGGCGTACGCGAAACCTACCGCGCCATCGCCGCGCAGGATGCCGGGCTCGAGCAGTTCGCCATTCACGGCAGCCTCGACGAGTGACCTGGCAGAGCGCTTGCGGCGCGCAGGATATCTCGTCGTCCTTGCATCCTCCTCGGGGAAGAATTGCATCGTGACGCACTGACCCTCGCGGCAGCGCCTGTCGAACCGCGGCGTTTGAGTATTTGAAGAACAGTGAAGCAGAAGCGCCCGCCCGGCTTTCACTGTTCCAAAAATACTCACTGTCGATCCGATGAAGCCTTTAGAATCGCGCCGGGATTCATGATGCCTCCGGGGTCCAGCGCTGCCTTGATCGCCCGCATCGCCGCCAGCTTGGCCGGATCGCCATAGCGCTCCAGGTCATTGACCTTCAGCCGCCCGATCCCGTGCTCGGCGGACACCGAACCGTCCATCTCGTGCACCAGATCATGCACCAGCCGCTTGATGGCGTCGCGCTGGTCCGTGTAGGCCTCGCGCGTCTCGCCCTTGGGCGGAAAAACGTTGTAATGCAGGTTTCCGTCGCCCAGATGCCCGAAGCAGTTGATCCGGAACGGTCCCAACTTCTTCAGGTTCGCGTTGCATTTCTGAATAAAACCCCGCACCGCGCTCAGCGGCAAGGAAATGTCATGGCTGCTGATCGCTCCGATGCGCCGGTTCGCCTCCGGGATCGTCTCCCGCACCTCCCAGAACTCCTGCCGTTGCGCCTCGGACTGGGCAATCATGCCGTCGCTCACCAGTCCGGCCTCCGCCGCCTCGACAAAAAGTGTCTCAAGCGCCTCTGCCGGATCAAGACCCTTGGCCAGCCCGATATCGATCAGGACGAACCACTCGGGCGGCTCGGCGAAGGGCAAACGCATGTCCGGCATGGTCTCTGCCAGGAAATCCAAGCCTGCCCTGTGCATCAACTCGAACGCCGACACCCCTTCGCCCATGTGATCGCGCGCCATCGACAACAGGCGCAGCGCCGCCTCGGGGCTGTCCACCACCATCAGCGCCGTGCCTTCTCCGGCGGGCTTGGGGAACAGCTTCAGCGCCGCGGCGGTGATCACGCCCAGCGTACCCTCGGACCCGATCAGCAGGTTGCGCAGGTCATAGCCGGTGTTGTCCTTCCTCAGCCGCTTCAGCCCGTGCCAGACCGTCCCGTCCGGCAGCACCGCCTCCAGCCCCAGGCAAAGATCCCGCGCGTTGCCATAGCGCAGCACGTTCACACCGCCCGCATTGGTCGCCAGGTTTCCGCCGATCCGCGCGCTTCCCTTGGCGGCCAGCGACAAGGGAAACAACCGGTCCACCGCGTCCGCCTCGGCATGGATATCCTGAAGGATGGCGCCCGCCTCGACCACCATCACGTTTTCCTCGGGCCAGACCCCTCGCACCGCGCGCATCCGCTCCAGGCTGAGCAGGACCGGCGCAGGCCCCTCGGGCGACAATTGTCCACCGACGAGCCCCGTGCCGCCGCCATAAGGCACCACCGGCACACCAGCGTCCACACAGGCCCGCACCACGGCCGCGACCTCCTCGGTACTGCCGGGGGCGACCAGTACGCCCGCCTGCCCCTGCCAACGCCCGCGCGGCTCTTCCAGGTAGGACGGCATCACCTCGCGGAATGCCGCCTCGGGCAGCACGCCGCGCAGGTGAGCGATGAAGTCTTCGGTCACGGAATTGAGTGTCATGACCCGCTCCTAGGCTGCGGCTCCCGCATCGTCAATCGAACAGCTTCAGCAGGCCGCGTTCCAGCTCGTCTTCCAGCGCGTCCTTCGCCGCATCCTCCAGCGACTGGCCCTCCTGCCGCTCGATCCCAAGCTGCTTTTCGACCTCGCGTTCGATCTCGTCGCGGGCCTGACGCTCCAGTTCCTTCTTCTCTTCCTCGAAGTTCAGGTCAATCGCCGCTTCCAGGTCCGGCGTGATCTTCGGGTTGGCCCACGGCCCCCGGATCTTCACCGGAATGGCCAGCCCGTCGCGGCTGCCGCCATCCAGCAGTCGTGGCGTGAACAGATAGTCGATATCCCGTGCGCCCAGCCCCACGCGACCTTCGCCCGCCGCACTCGCCTGCGGCAGTTTCAGCGTCAGGTCGTCGTTGAATAGGTTGCCCTCATCCATCGTGAACGTCGCATGAAGCGTGTCGAACACCGTGGTGCCCCCGGTGCCGCTGCCCGACCGCATCAGCCGGTCGAGGTCGAAGCCCGAGATCACGCCGCGCCCGGTCTTGAACGCGCCGCCGCCGCTCAGCGAATTCATGATCGCGTGCACGCTTTCGCCGACGCCGAGGAAATCCACCTCACCATCGGCCTTCGCCTCGAAGCGCGAGATATCCATCGCGTCGTCCAGAAATGTCTTCAGGTTGACTCCCGTGGCGATCATGTCGCCGCCCACCGACAGACCCGAGCGATTGTTCATCACGAACTGCCCGGTGATCAGCCCGTCATAGGCGCGCACCTCGCGCAGGCCAAAAACCAGCCGCGAGCGATCGAGCGTGGCAAGCGTCCGCACCTTGCCCAGCTTGAAATCACCGAGGTCGATGCTGTCTGCGACCAGCGCGAACTCTCCATTCACCGCCGCCAGCCCGGACGCGTTGATCGGTGCTTTTGACCATCCGCCACTTGCCGCGCCACCACTGTTGCCGCTGCCTGTGTTGCCATTGCCGTCTTCGCCCCCGGCGTCGTCGGCGCTCAATCCAGTCAGGTCCAGAGCACCTGCATTAAGCTGCACGTTAAGGCGCGGTTGGTCCTCGCCCAGATCCACGTCCGCCGCTCCGGTAAACCGGTTACCGTCCAGCCCCAGTACCGTGTTGCGTAGCGACAGCCGGTCGTCCTTGAAGATCAGGTCCGTCTCCAGCGTTGCAACACGGCCCAGCCCATCGGGGATGTCCATCGGCCCCTGCCCGATCAACGCCATGAAGTCCGATGTGTTCTTCAGATCCGCAGTCAGCTTTCCCGCCGCCTCCGGCGCCGATCCCCCGCGCCCGGCAAAGCTGGCCGTGCCCGCCTTGGTCGAAATTCGCGCCTGTAAGTCCGACACGCCGCCGTCGATGAAATGCCCCACGCGCTCCAGCGTGCCGGATATCTCCACCACCTCGCCGCCGGGCCTCAAAGTCAGGTCGAAATCCGCGGCCCCTTCGTAATCCGGCCAGCGCAAATCGAAATCCACGCCAGACTGGCGCACGGTGGTGCCGTCCACCTCGTCGACAAAAACCAGCGAGGCATTCTCGATCAGCGCCCGGTCCAGCGTCAGCGACAGGCGGTTCGACCGCGCCGGTGCCCCGCCTTCTGCACCGCCCTGCCCCTGGCCGGACGGTGCCACGCCCTCCACGTTCAGTTCCCAGTTGACGCGCCCATCCTTGGCTCGGCGCAGGTTGATCTGCGGGCCCACGGCCTCCAGCCCGGTAATCCGAATATCCCCTCCGAACAGCGCTTGCGGCTCCACCCCGATCTTCAGGCTGTCGGCCCGGAACATCGGCGCCTCCCCGGCCCAATCCGCATTGGCGACCGTGACCGCGCCGGTGCTGACGCCTAGGATGGGCCAGAAGCTGATGGTCGTCTCGCCGCTCATCGTCACCTGGCGGCCCGTCATGCGGCTCAACTGGTCCGCCGCGATGCCCGCGACGCGCTCTCCGGGCAGGAAAAACACTGCCGCTACGACCAGCGTCGCCGACACCAGTACGATCATGAAAATGCGAATGAGCCACCGCATACCGCTCTCCACCGTTTTCTTTTCAGACTAGGCGCAGGCCTTGCGCCCAACAACAGCTTTTCCGCTTTATCGGGTGGCCTTTGGGGACTATATCGCGCCGAATGAGCACCAACCCACCCGATCTGCGCCCCGATCTTGCGAAGGCCCGCGTCACCGAAAGTCCCCGCAAGGGCCAGCCGGTGATCGGCATGGTGTCGCTGGGCTGTCCCAAGGCGCTGGTGGACAGCGAGCGCATACTGACGCGCCTGCGGGCCGAGGGCTACGGTATCTCACCCGACTACTCCGGGGCCGACGCGGTGATCGTGAACACCTGCGGCTTTCTCGACAGCGCCAAGGCCGAAAGCCTGGACGCCATCGGCGAGGCGCTTACCGAGAATGGCCGTGTCATCGTCACGGGCTGCCTCGGTGCCGAGCCCGAGTACATCACCGGCGCCCACCCCCGCGTTCTGGCCGTGACCGGCCCGCACCAATATGAACAGGTGCTCGACGCAGTGCACACCGCCGTGCCTCCTGCTCCCGACCCTTTCATCGACCTTCTGCCCGAGGCCGGCGTCAAGCTGACACCCCGCCACTACAGTTACCTCAAGATTTCAGAGGGCTGTAACCACAAGTGCAAGTTCTGCATCATCCCGGACATGCGCGGGCGTCTTGCCTCGCGCCCCGGTCACGCCATTCTGCGCGAGGCCGAAAAGCTGGTCGAGAATGGCGTGCGCGAGCTTCTGGTTATCTCCCAGGACACAAGCGCTTACGGACTGGACCGCAAGTATGACGTGAACCCGTGGAAGGATGGCGATCTGCGCAGCCATATCGTCGATCTGTCCAAGGCACTCGGAGAGCTCGGCGCGTGGGTCCGGCTGCATTACGTCTATCCCTACCCCCATGTGCGCGATCTCATCCCGCTCATGGCAAACCCGGACAACGGCGTGCTGCCCTATCTCGACATTCCGTTCCAGCACGCCCACCCGGACGTTCTGAAACGCATGGCCCGTCCCGCCGCCGGGGCGAAAACCCTCGATGAAATCGCCGCCTGGCGCGCGATCTGCCCCGACCTGACGCTGCGCTCGACCTTCATCGTCGGTTATCCCGGCGAAACCGAGGCCGAATTCCAAACCCTGCTCGACTGGCTGGACGAGGCACAGCTCGACCGCGTCGGCTGCTTCAAGTACGAGAATGTCGAGGGTGCGCGATCCAACGATCTACCCGACCATGTGCCCGAAGAGGTCAAGCAGGACCGCTGGGATCGCTTCATGGAAAAGGCGCAGGCGATTTCTGTGGATAAACTGGCCGCCAAGGTTGGGTCCGTGCAAGAGGTGATCGTCGATGATATCGACGAGGACGGCATTGCCACCTGCCGCACCAAGGCCGACGCGCCGGAAATCGACGGCTGTCTCTTCATCGATGAGAATACCGAGGGCCTGAACGTGGGCGAGATCGTCACGGTCGAGGTGGACGAGGCCGGGGAATATGACCTCTGGGGGCGACGCCTCTAGTGTTACAGGTTTCACGGGTCGCCTGACGCCCTCGTGAAATTCTGAAATATTTCAACATTCACAAGTATTTACACCACTCCGTGTGCTCACGGGCCTGTCAGTTGATTGTCATCTTGTGCCGCCGCAGCTTGGCCGCACCGACGCAACCTCAGCCTGACAAGGACCCCGATCCATGACCTCCCTGACCACCGACACCCCCCGTGCACTTCCCGCCGTTTCCGTCGACACGGCGTTGCTCATCCTGCTGTCCGGTGCCGCCGGCACCGTCGCCTTCGACCTTTTCGGCCAAGCGCTTTCGCCGATCCTCGGCTTGGCCAATCTCGCCCCCGTGGGCCTTGCCCGCAGCCTGCTCGGCTCGTTGGGTCTGCCTAATGCCGCGCCTTACGGCCACCTGATGCACCTCTTTTTCGTCGGCCTGCTGGCCTATCCCATCGGCTGGCTCTTCATCGCGCGTCCGGCGCTGAAGCGTGTTCTGCCCGGCCTTCACTGGCTTCCGGCCTCGGCCATTTACGGCGTCGGCCTTTGGGTGTTCGCCATCGGCGGCATCACCAGCATCGCCGGCCTGCCGTTTTTCCTGAATTTCACCGGAATCACCTGGGTGGCGCTGGTGGGGCACGTGATCTACGGCATCGTCGCGGCAGCCACCGTGGTGTATCTCGAGCGCCTCCAAACCCGCTAACCCCTTGTAAAGACGACAAACAAGGGCCCAACCGGGTCCTTGTTTCCATTTTGGTTACGGTCTTGTCACATAAATTTTGAACGAAACCCCCTAAAACTGAAACATAATAGAGACATCTCAGTGTCATGATCGACACGGAACCACGGGACACCCACAGGCCGGAGGACCGCGACATGTCCTACCCCAGTTACACACGCGCAGAGCGGATCGCCGATGGCGCCGTGCACGTGCTCGGGGTTGGCAGTGCACTTGTTGCGGTCGCGTTCCTGATCGCCGCCAACGCGGGTCAGCAGACGGTGGGGACGATGACGGCGGCCGTCGTCTACGGCGTTGCCATGATCCTGATGCTCAGCGCCTCGGCCGCCTATCACCTCGCCGCGCATACGCCCTTCCGTCCGCTTCTGCGCCGGATCGACCACGCCGCCATCTACGTCAAGATCGCGGGCACGATCACGCCGCTTGCCGTGCTGCTGAACACACCTTTCGCCTATACCGTGCTGACGGTGGTGTGGTTCCTCGCACTCTCGGGCGCAGTGCGCAAACTCCTGGCCGAACGCGGAAAAATGAGCACGCACTGGTTGCCTCAGGTCCTGTTGGGCTGGCTGGGCCTGATTATCATCGTCCCGCTCTGGCCGTCGCTTCCGGCCAACAGCCTGACACTGATCTTCGCAGGCGGCATCATCTATTCCGGCGCGGTGGTATTCTACTGCTGGGACACGCTGAAATTCAGCAACGCGATCTGGCATGCCTGCGTGCTAATAGCCACCGCCTGCTGCTTTCTCGGCATCTCGGGCGCTATGGCAACCAGCATAGCACCACTCTAGAGTAGCGCCACAAGCGCGACGGCTCAGATCCGCAGTCCCGCCTTCAATGCGGCAAAAACCTCGCCGTTGCGGCACATGATCGGGGTCGCGTCCACCGGGCTGGCCTGTGCCGACATCCAGGCTTCGCAGCCATCGGGATCCGCACAGCCCGTGCATCGCAGAACCGCGTCGCACAGCGTTTCAGGATCCAGTTGCCCCGCATAAACCTCTTCCTCCAGGTCCAGGCCAAGCGTACTGGCCATACGGTCAACAAGATCAGTATGACGTTTGATCGTTTTCGTCTGCGGCATTGCGCTCTCCTGTCGCGTGAGTGCCATCGACCCTTACGGCTTCATTGCCGGGTCAAGGGGGGGCACTTCCACGGCAAAGCTTGTCGCGCAATCAGCGGGCGCGCCTTGATCTGCATCAAGCGCGCTCCAGCGCCTCCATGTAGGTCGTCACGCAGTCCTGCACGTGCCGAAACCTGTCGCCGCCCAGATGCTTGCCGCCAAACCAGCGCGTGACCACGATCACGTGTTCGCGCAGGTCGGCCCGTTCCAGCATCCGTACGATCACCATGCCTGCCCCGGCCTCGCCGTCATCGGATTTCAGCGCCTTGCCGTCGGAATCCAGCATCGCCCAGGTGTTATGGGTCGCCTTGGCGAATTTCTTGTCCCGTTTCAGCTCTTTCAGGAAGGCGTCCACAGCCGCGCGGTCCCGCGCCGCGCCACCCGACACGGCGTATTTCGACCCCCGGTCGGAAATCACGCCGGTCAGTTGCAGCATGTCACCCCGTCAGAGTTGTGAATTCACACGGCGCACCGTGTCGATTCGCTGCGCGTTGGGCGGGTGCGAGCCCAGGAACCGATTGCCCGGGTCCGGGATGCGCGTGAAATATTCCGCGCCCCGGAGCGGGTTATAGCCCGATTTCTTGGCGATGATGGTCCCCAGCGCGTCGGCCTCAAGCTCGAATTCCTTGGAATAGCTGCGCGCGCCCACCGAGGCGCCCACGTTCGTCGCCGCATCCACGGCGCCCGTCCCGGCCCCGGCCAGCGTCGCCAACCCGCCCAGCAGGATGGCCCCCGCCGCGGCACTCTGCTGTTGGCGCGGTATGTGCCGCCGGATATGGTGCGACGCCTCATGCGCGAAGATGAAGGCCAGTTCGTCCTCGTTGCGCACATCTGCGATCAGCGATGCGGTAAACGCCAGAATCGGCCGACCGTTGCGGTCCAGCGTCTGAAACGCGTTGGGCGGGCGGCCCGGGCGATCATCCAGCACCACGTTGAAATCGCAGTTCACGTTGCCGCCGCGCGCCCGGCATTCACGCTCGGCCACCGGCTCGACCCGGGCCACGACCTGCCGGAACCGCGACAGCTGCGTTCCCGAGGGCGCCTTGACCGATTGTTGCTGCTGGCCCGTCGGCCGGGGCTGCGGCGCGTCGCCGCCCGTCGTCGTGACCTCGCAACCCGCCAGGAAAACCGCACAAATCAGAACCTTCCACCGCATCTGTCTCACCTGCAATTGCTCCCTTTGCCATAGTTCTAGCAGGGTTTGCGCCGAGGGCCAGTCCCCCTCACGCACACGCGCGGTGCAAAGCCGATTGCGCTTTGCGCCGCACACGCTAGGCTGGCGGCATGTTTTCGATAGAACACGAATTCGACGCCACCGTTGTCACCCTGATCGACGAGGGCAGCACGCCCTTGCAGGAGGACGTCACCATTAACGCCTTCGAGGAATGCGTGACCATCGAACAGCTCGACTCGCGCACCGACCGGGTACAGAAGGTGACGTTGTCGATGACCCAGTTGCAGGATTTGGGCGCCGCCCTCAACCTGCCCGAGGGGGTTTATAGCCTGTCGCGCGGTAAGAAATAATCGCATCATTCTCGGGGCCTGACCGTTCGCGGCAAAAGGGTTGACGCCCGCACCGCGCCGCCCGACATATGCCACAACATCCAAGACGCAACGAAAGCCCACCATGCCCGCTCCCAATTCCGCCGCGATGGACTTCCTTCTCACCCGCCGCTCGCGCCCGGCGAAGACGCTGACAGGCCCGGCGCCCACGGCGCAAGAGCTTCGCCCGATCCTGACAGCCGCCGCCCGCTCGCCCGATCATGGCAAGCTGGAACCGTGGCGCTTCATCGTATTGGATCGTGCCGCCATGCCACGCCTTGCCACGCTTGTCCGCGACCGCGGCGCCGTCCTGGGCAAGTCGGAAGAGGATATCGCCAAGGCCGCCAAGCAATACGAGGACGGCCAGCTTGCCGTCGCCGTGGTCGAGGTGCGCAAACCGTCCGACAAGATCCCCGCAATCGAACAGACCTATTCCGCCGGCGCGGTCTGCCTCGCGCTTTTGAACGCCGCGCTGGCCTCGGGCTGGGGCGCCAACTGGCTCACGGGCTGGGCCACCCATGACCGGGAGTTCATCAGCCAGGGCCTCGGGCTTGCCGACAACGAAAGCATCGCCGGCCTGATCTTTCTCGGCACCGAAACATCGGCCCCGCCCGAACGCCCGCGCCCGGATATCGACAGTATCACCACCTGGGTCATCGAATGATCTTCACAGCCTTCTTCAAGGCGCTCGGTCAGCTGGGCGATCCGCGTTTTCGCAAGGTTTTCTGGCTGGGCGTGGCGCTCTCGTTTCTGCTGCTCGTCGCCGTTACCGCCGCCTTCCTGATGTTCATCCAGTGGGCCACCGGCGACAGCACAACGCTACCTCTTATCGGCGAGGTGAACTGGATCGACGACCTGCTCGGCTGGTCCGGCTTCTTCCTCATGCTCATCCTGTCGGTCTTCCTGATGGTGCCCGTCGCCTCGGCCATCACCTCGCTCTTCCTCGACACGGTCGCACAGGCGGTCGAGGACCGGCACTATCCCAACCTGCCAGCAGTCCCGCCAGTGCCCTTCTTCGACGGCCTGAAGGACAGCGTGAACTTCCTGGGCGTCATCATCGCGGCCAACCTGCTGGCCTTCATCCTTTACGCGCTCTTTCCGCCGGCCACACCGTTCATCTTCTGGGGCGTGAACGGCTATTTGCTGGGTATGGAGTATTTCCAGCTGGCCGCCATGCGCCGCGTCGGCCGCGCCAACGCCAAGGTGCTGCGCAAGGAACATCGCGGCACGATCTGGATGGCCGGCACGCTCATGGCCCTGCCCCTGTCGATCCCTTTGCTGAACCTCGTGATCCCGATCCTGGGCGCGGCGACCTTCACCCATATCTATCACCGTATTGCCAAATCGGCCGGCTGATCGGGGCGCGTTCAACCGGCGCCGTCGCCCAAATCCAGCCACAGCTTGCCGCGCCTGTACCCGCCCCGTATCAGTCGGCCAGGCTCCCGCGTTTCGGGAAAGTCCTCGTTCCAGTCGCGAAACCGATCATTCGTGACAATCCGCGCGTTCATATCCCGCGCCGCCGTCAAAATCGTCGGATCCGCCGGCTGCCCTTTCGGCACGACCATGATGCGCTTCTGCGGCAACCCCATCAGGCCCGCAAGCTCCCTGTCGCCCAGGAATCTGTCACCCACCTTGTAGCCCACGTTGGCATCGAACACGACGCCCGGCGTGAAACCTTCGGATGACAGGTGATCGACCACTTCGCGGACCGTATCCAGATCCGGCGACCTGTCTTTCCAGTGCATGACGTTCGAGCCATCCAGCACGACCCAACGCTTGCGCCGTTCCGTGCGCCGCCGCAGCGCCCCTACGAGCAGCAATAGAGCGCTGGCAACCGCGCACGGTCCGGCCAGCAGGATCACATCGCTCCACCCGGGCACCATCGCCGACAGGAGAATGCCGCCGATGGACAGGAACAATAGCAGGAATGGTACGATCATCGAAACACCAGCCGAACGCGCCACCTACCGAGTGACGCACCCAACAGTTGGACCGAAATCCCGGTGTGGCGCAACCCGCCTCTGACAGGTCGAATCGCGCCGCTATTCCGCCGGCTGGGCGCCCGCTCCCTCGGGCGCATCGGCCTCGTCGCGGTCCTTTTGCAGCAGATCGTACAGCACAGGCGTCAGGAACAGTGTCAGCACCGAGGCCGACATGAACCCGCCGATGATCACGATGCCGATGGAAAACCGGCTGGCCGCCCCGGCACCGGTGGACAGCACCAGCGGCACGGCCCCCAACACTGTCGACATCACCGTCATCAGGATCGGTCGCAACCGAACCGCCGACGCCTCGATCACCGCTTCACGCACGTTGCGGCCTTCCTCGCGCAACTGGTTGGCAAACTCCACGATCAGGATGCCGTTCTTGGCCATCAGCCCGATCAGCATCACCATACCCACCTGCGTGTAGATGTTGATCGCTTCGCCCAGCGCGAACAGCGTCAGCAACGCCCCCGCCACGGCCAGCGGCACCGACAACAGGATCACCACCGGCTGGATGAAGCTCTCGAACTGCGCCGCCAGCACCAGGAACACGATCAAGAGCGCCAGTGCGAATGTCAGCGCGATGCCCCCCGAGGTCTCCTGATAGCTCTCCGCCTGCCCCGAATAACTGATCTGCATGGCCGAGGGCATGTCCTCGGCAATCTCTTCGACCGTCGCGATGGCCGAGCCGAGGTCCACGCCCTCCGCCAGCGACGCGCTGATCTCGACCGAGGGCTGTCGGTTGTACCGGTTGTAAGCCCGCACCGACGCGCGCCGCTCCAGCGTCACCAGCCCGTCCAGCGGCACCAGTTCACCGGTCTCGGTCCGCACGTTCACGCCCGTCAGATCGGCGGTGTTGGTCCGCCGCGCGTCCGGCGCCTGCAGGATCACCGGGTACTGCCGGTCGCGCGAGATGAACTCCGTCACCTCCGCCGAGGCAAAGAAGGTACGCACCGCGTCCGAGATATCCCGCGCCTCGACCCCGATCTGCCGCGCCATCGCCCGGTTCACACTGATATCGAACCCCGGCGTGTTGATCTCGTAATCCCGCCGCACCCCGGTCAGGTCGGGGCTGGCGCGCATCGCCTCTTCCATCTGCCGCGAAAACTCGGCGGCATCCTCAAAACTCGGCCCCGTCACGATCACCTCCAGCCCCGAGCCGCTCCCGGCATCAAGGCCCGATGGCGCGAAGGCTCGCACGCTGGCGCGGGTGATCTTGCCGAATTCAGGCCGCAGTTCGGCCAGAACATCGCGCGGACCCATCTCGCGCTCGGCCCAAGGCGACATCACCGCCACCACGAAGGCGCGGCCCGACTCGCCGTATTGGCCGACGATGGCGATGGTGTCCTCCACCACGCCTTGTTCGCGGTAAGGCGCGATCAGGTCCTCGACCTGGCTCACCGCATTGTCGGTCAGTGGCAGGGCAGATCCCGGCGGCGCCTGGATCGACACGAAGAAAATACCCCGGTCCGATGCCGGAGTCAGCTGCGACGGCAATTGCTGGTACAGCGTCCACGACATTCCTGTCAGGCCCGCCGCAATCGCCAGCACCACCAAGGGCGCACCGATCGCGCGCGTCAGCAGGTTGCGATAGCCCTCCGAGGTGCTCTTTGTGACCCGCTTCACACCGCGCGCGAACCACGTGTCGTTCATGCCCTTCTTCAAGAGTTTGCTGGCGATCACCGGGCACAGCGTCAGCGCCACGAAGGTCGACAGCGCCACCGCGATGGCCAGCGTGACGCCGAATTCCCGGAACAGCTTGCCAAGCTCCCCTTCCAGCAACGACAGCGGCACGAAGACCGAAATCAGCACCGCCGAGGTCGACACCACGGCAAAGAACACCTGGTTCGCCCCGGTGCGCGCCGCTTGCCTGGGGTCCTCGCCTTCCTCGACCTTGCGCTCGATATTTTCCAGCACCACGATGGCGTCGTCCACCACCAGCCCGATGGCCAGAATCAGCGCGAACAACGTCAGGATATTGATCGAAAACCCGGCCAGCGCGATCCCCGCACAGGCCCCCAGCAGCGCGATAGGGATGGTCACCGCCGGGATCACCGTCGTCCGGATCGAGGTCAAAAAGACGTAGATCACCGCCACCACGATGCCCACGGCGATGGCCAGCGTAGTCAAAACCTGCCGGATCGAATTCGAGATGAAATCCGCGTCGTCCGAGGTGATCTGCAAAGCCGTCCCACCGGGCAGGTCAGCCGCGATCCGCTCCACTTCCTCGCCAACCGCGGCCGAAATCGACAGCGTGTTGGCCGAGGATTGCCGCAGCACGCCCAAACCCAGTGCCGTCTCGCCATTGGCGCGAAATTCGCTGTCGTCACTTTCGACCCCCAGCTCGATCCGCGTCACGTCCCCCAGCAGCACCCGGCCATTCTCGTCCGACCGCACGATCAGGTTCTCGAATTCCTCGACGCTCGACAGCCGCGTCTCGGTGCGCAACAGATACGTCCGAGCCTCGTTCTCGATGGTGCCCGCCGGCAGTTCCAGGTTGTTGGCCCGCAACGCGTCGGCAATCTCGTTCGCGGTCACGCCCCGCGCCGCCATCGCCTGCGGGTCCAGCCAGACGCGCATCGCATAGGCCCGGTCGCCGTAGATCTGCACCGCCGCCACGCCACTCAGCGTCTCCAGCCGGTCCGTGATGAACCGGTCTGCGTAATCCGTCAGTTCCGAGGCGGACAGGGTCTCGGACGTCAGGGTCATCCACAGGATCGGGTCGCCCTGGCTGTCATTCTTTTCCACCTCCGGCTCCTCGGCCTCTTCCGGCAGATCGCCCGCCACGCCCTCGACCGCCGCGCGCACATCCGCAGCCGCCTGGTCGATATCGCGCCCCTGCCGGAACGTGATGACCGTGCGCAGACCGCCCAACTCGGATTCGGTGTTCATGCTGTCGATGCCCGACACCGTCGACAACGCGCCTTCGACAACCGTCGCCAATTCGCTGTCCACCACACCGGGACCGGCCCCGATATAGGGTACACTCACCGTCACCTCGGCCGTCGTCGTGTCCGGCAATTCCCGCACCGGCATTCGGGTCAGCCCGGCAATGCCCACCACGATGATCAGGATCGACAGGACGGTCGCCAGCACGGGCCGCTTGATGCACAGATCGGGCAGCGTCATTGCGTGTTGGCCCCTGCATCGCCCTGGGATGCGGCGTCGCCACTCTCGTCCACCTCTTCGGCCACCTCGACCGAGGCCCCGTCCGACAGGTTGTCCCATCCCGCGACGACCACGCGGTCCCCCAACGCCAGCCCGTCGCGCACTTCGGTCATCGCACCCAGCGACTGCCCCGGCTCGATTTCGGTGCGCACGGCAGCATCGTCAGCCACTGTGTAGACATAGCTCGCCAGTCCCTCGCTGATGATCGCATCGTCGGCAATCGCCAGCCCTTCATAGGTGTCCAGAACGATCTCGGCATCAGCGAACATGCCGCCCACCAGTCGCCCGTCGGCATTGTCGATCTCGGCACGGATGTTGAAACTGCGGGTCTCCAGGTTGACCTCCGGCGCCCGCACAGTCACCTCTCCGTCGAATTCCGCATCCGGATAGGCTGGCGTCGTCACGTTCACGGCCTGCCCAACCCTGATCCGGTCGAAATACCGCTCGGGCAGCGACACGGTCAGTTCCATCGTGCTGATATCCGCCAGCCGCGTGACGGCCATGCCTTCGCTCAGAAACGTCCCCGTTTCGATATCAATCAGGCCCAGCACCCCGTCGAACGGCGCTAACAGCGTCCGGTCTTCGAGGTCGGCCCGGGTCATCATAAGCGCCGCCTCCGCCCGACGATAGGCCGCCCGCGCCTCTTCCAGCCGCGCCTCGGCAGCGGCGTTGTTGTCGGTCAGTTCCTCAACGCGGCGAAATGCGTCCTCGGCCTCGGCATATGTGGCCTCGGCCTCGGCCAGCGCCGCGCGG
The DNA here is from genome assembly GCF_030733705.1 of Roseovarius sp. MMSF_3298. Taxonomy (NCBI): domain Bacteria; kingdom Pseudomonadati; phylum Pseudomonadota; class Alphaproteobacteria; order Rhodobacterales; family Roseobacteraceae; genus Roseovarius; species Roseovarius sp. MMSF_3298. The sequence goes on along the minus strand of NZ_JASHIN010000005.1, from coordinate 3,984 downwards.
GCCGCACGTTCGTCCAACTGCACGATGACCTCACCTTCGGTCACCTCTTCACCCGATGACACTGGCACACCTGTAACGCGCCCGGCGGATGTCGGTACCAGCTCGACCGAACGCACCGGGATCAGTGTGCCGACCCCGCTCACCCGGTCTTCTATCTGCCGCGTCTCGGGCCGGGTCACTTCCACGCGAACTGCGGGCGGCGCCGAGGCGGCCTCACCCGATCCGCCTTGCGACAGGATCTGCTGCGTACCCCAGATCCCCGCAGCGGCGCAGATGGCCACAACGCAAAGGCCGATTACGACCCTGAAAACCTTACCCAATTCATCTCCCTCCGAACGGTAACGCGCCGATATCGGACACCGCGCGCACGCACGGGCCATTTCACCGGGTTAATTGGGCGAACTAGGGCAGCCGGTCCCGAGGAACAGGCCACGGGTCATTTGGCCACGGGCAAATGCGTCCGCGCTGAGATCACAAAAGCGCGAGTAACGGCCTCGTAGGGTGGGCGAAAGCCCACGCGTCCCCCCACGCGCACCATCGCCATCACGCCAGCGACGTCACCCACAGGATCGTCGCATCCTCGTCGCTCACCGACACCACGTTGTGGCCCATGGTGGCGTCGTAATAGGCGCTGTCGCCCCGGCGCATCTCGATCGGCTCGTAGAATTCGGTGTAGAGCCGGACAACCCCCGTCAGGACATACATGAACTCTTCGCCGTCATGGCGCACCCAGCCGTCGAACTCCTCGACCGACCGTGCCCGGATCCGGGCGCGATAGGGCAGCATCCGCTTCTTCAACAGCGCATCGCCCAAGAGTTCATGCTCATAGGTCGTGGTCGCCTGCGCCGTGCCCTGCCCTTGCCTGGTCACCGCCATCCGGCCGCTGACCTGTTCGCGCTGAGGCGGCGTGAACAGCTGCGGGATGGAGATCTCCAGCCCCACCGCCAGCTTTTTCAAGGCATCGTAGGTGGGCGACATCACCCCGTTCTCGATCTTCGACAGGGTGGACCGCGCCAGCCCCGCCTGCTTGGCGGCCTGTTCCAGCGTCCAGCCCCGCGACTTGCGCAAATCGCGCACCCGTTCGGCCAGGTTCAACGGCTGTGCCGCGTCCTCTTCCCCGCTTTCGCGGGCCAACCTGATCAGGCTCACGGGCGATCTGTCTTCCATGTCCTACGCTATACGCAGCACCGCCATGGCTTGCAACTTGGCGGTGGCAGCCATAATCCTCCCGCCATGCGCTCCGAGACCGACACCACCGCCTTTCCGCCCTGCCCCGCGCCCTTCAACCTGGCCGCTCATGTATTGCGCCATGCCGACGACTTGCCCGACAAGGTCGCGCTGGCCATCCTCGGGCTCTCGGGCTCCGAACGCTACAGCTTCGCGCGTCTGAAATCCGCCGTCCTCGGCACCGGCGCGGGCCTCCTGGGGCACGGCCTTCAACCCGGCGACCGCGTGCTAATGCGCCTCGGCAACACCGTCGACTTCCCCATCACCTATCTCGGCGCCATCGCCGTGGGCCTCGTGCCGATCCCCACCTCCTCGCAACTGACCGAGCGCGAAGTCGCCAGCATCCTCAAGACCACGGAACCGAAAGCCATCCTGCGCGGCACGGACATCCCTTGCCCCGACACGGATATTCCCGTCATCGACACCGACGCCCTGCGCGCCATGCACGACAATGCCCCGGCAGACTTCGACATGGGCGACCCCGACCGGCTGGCCTATATCATCTACACCTCCGGCACCTCCGGCACGCCCCGCGCGGTGATGCACGCCCACCGCGCCATCTGGGCGCGGCAGATGATGGTCGACGGCTGGTACGGCCTGCGCCAGGACGACCGCCTGATGCATGCCGGTGCCTTCAACTGGACCTACACGCTCGGCACCGGCCTGATGGACCCGTGGACAGCAGGCGCCACCGCCCTCATCCCGGCCACCTCCGTCACGCCCGACCAGCTGCCCCTGCTGATGAAACGCCACGATGCCACCATCTTCGCCGCCGCCCCCGGCGTCTTCCGCAAGTTCGTCGCTCCCGGCAAAACGCTCGACCTGCCGAAACTCCGCCACGGCCTGACCGCGGGCGAAAAGCTCTCGGCCACAATCGACGCCCATTGGCGCGAGGCGACCGGCACGCCGCTCTTCGAGGCTTACGGCATGTCCGAATGCTCCACCTTCATCTCGGGCTGCCCCGATCACCCCGCTGCCCCCGGCACGCTGGGCCGCCCCCAGCCGGGTCGCAACGTGGCGCTGATCGACCCAGACGGCCCGGTGCCCGTGGGTGAGGAAGGCACCATCGCCATCCACCGCTCCGACCCCGGCCTCATGCTGGGCTACTTGGGCGAACCAGACGAGACCGCAGACCGCTTCCAGGGCGACTGGTTCCTCACCGGCGACCAGGGCATCATGTCGCCCAAGGGCGATATCACCTACCTCGGCCGCTCCGACGACATGATGAACGCCGGCGGCTTCCGCGTGTCGCCCATGGAGGTCGAGGCGGTCCTGAACGCTCACCCCGACATCACCCAATCCGCCGTGACCGAGATCGAGGTCAAACAGGACGCCCGCCTTATCATGGCCTTCTACACCGCGCCCGCTCCGGTTGCCGAGGACGTGCTCAAGGCCTATGTCAACGACAACCTCGCCGCCTACAAGCGCCCCCGTGGCTTCTTCCACCTCGACGCGCTGCCCACGGGCGCCAACGGAAAACTCCTGCGCCGCGCGCTGCGGCCGATCTACAAGGACCTGCATGGTCAAGCTTGATATCGTCTCCGACCCGATCTGCCCGTGGTGCTATATCGGCAAGGCCTGCCTCGACAAGGCGCTGGCCGAACGCCCCGGCCACCCGTTCGAGATCGAATGGCACCCGTTCCAGCTCAACCCCGACATGCCGCCCGAGGGCATGGACCGGCGTGAGTACCTCGAAGCAAAGTTCGGCGGTAAGGACGGCGCGGTTCAGGCCTATGCCCCCATCGCCGAACGGGCCGAGGCCGAGGGGCTGACGATCAATTTCGACAAGATCACGCGCACGCCCAACACAATGGACGCTCACCGCCTGATCCACTGGGCGGGCATCGAAGGCCGCCAGATGGCCGTCGCCATGTCGCTCTTCCGCGCCTATTTCGAGGACGGACGCGATATCAGCGATCCCGAGGTTCTGGGCGATATCGCCGACAGTGCCGAGATGGACGCCGCGGTGGTTCAGAAACTGCTGGCCTCCGACGCCGATATCGAGGGCATCGCGGGCCGCGACAAGGCCTTCCGCGAGATGGGCGTGACCGGCGTGCCCTGCTTCATCGTCGCGGGCAAGCATGCCGTGCCGGGCTGTCAATCTCCCGACCTCTGGATCAAGGTCATCGACGAGATCGTCGAGAACCTCGAAAGCGATGAAGACCCCGCCATCTGAGCGCAATCAGCCCGAGGCATGACGCTCGACACCGTCCTGCCCCCTTGCCATCCGCGCCGCGGCCCTGTTCCTTTGGGGAGGGCGACACCGAATGGAGGTCTGACATGCGCGGATTGCGACTTCTTTTGCTACTCTCGACCCTGCCCGCCATCATCCTCGGCGGCACCGTCTTCTTTCACTACGTCGAAGGCTGGAGCTGGCTCGACAGCTATTTCTTCACCGTCATCACCCTGTCCACCGTCGGTTACGGCAGCCTTGTTCCGGCCACTGCGGCGGGCAAGATCGGCACAACGGTCTTCATCTTCGTGGGCCTTGGCGTCTTCGCCATCGCCGTGCAGCAGATCGGCGCCTTCGCCATGCGCAAGCGCGAGGAACACACAGAATGGCTGGTGGGCAAGCTGCATCACGGCCCGCCGCGCCCCTCGGACGAGGAAGGCACACAAGCCAATATCGACCGCCGCCCCGACGACTGACGCGCCTGTGCGAAAACGGCCCCCTGTCTGTGCACGCCTCGCTCTGGCGCACATCCCGGCACCGTGATAGCGCCCGGTCATGACCGCTCCCACCGACCACCCCGCCAC